>CAZPEM010000136.1:4142-8760 GCA_964585575.1 uncultured Chitinophagaceae bacterium | reverse complement strand
CCCGATGACCACCCCCATGGTTCGCACCACCTGCCGCACCGCGATCGCGGCCGTCTGTCTCTGCCTTTCCACGACCGCGTTTGCGGACACCGCGTTTGCGGACATACCGCCTCCCGACTCCCCGGCGGCCCGACGGCGCCAGGCGGTGCCGCTGCGGATCACGGAACATGCCGAGGCGGAGGTCCATCGGATCGTGATTCCGAAGGCCGTGCTCGCGAAACTCGCCGGTGACCTGCCGGATGCCGGCTCGATCGCGGCGGCGACGCCGACCCGCAGCATCGTGGCGGCGCTTGCGGTCTCGGCGGCTGTGGCCTGCGGGCTCGTCGCCTTCCGCCGCGGCCGTGTGGACCGACTCGCGGCCGTCGTGATCTGCGGCCTGTCGCTCGCCGGCGCAGGAGCCGTGCTCCTGGGCGAGCCGGCATTCGCCGACCTGGCATTGCCCGGCCAAGAACCGCGGCGACCCCGGCCCCAGCCCGTCGTCACGGAGCCCGAGTCGGTCACGCTCGCGCAAGGGGGCAGCGTGATCCTCGAGGTCGGCGCCGCCGATGGCGATGCCGTGGTCCTCGTCGTCGGCAAGGCCGCGGTGAAGCCGAAGTAGCGTCTGGTTCCATCTGGGCCCATCGCCATGGCGACCCTCACCCACCCCGCCGCCGCCCAGCGACCCGCGACGCCCGCCGCCGAACCGGCGGCGGCGTTCGCGGCCGCTGCGGTCGCGGTCGTCGCCGCGGCGGCCCTGCTCGCCGGCTGGTTCCCGATCGGTTTTTCGATCGCGATCGTGTTCCTGTTCGCGGGGCCGCACAACTGGCTCGAGGCCCGCTACTTCATGACGCGGATGCCGGCCCGCTGGGGCCGGCTACGGTGGTTTTTCACGCTCGGCATCGGCGGCGTCGTGGTGCTCGCGGCCACGATGATCGCCATCCCGTCGATCGCCGCGGCCCTGGGCGACGGCCGCGAGACGTGGCTCGTGCTGCTCGCCGCCTGGAACTCCGCGCTCGTGCTCTGGGCGGCGGCGCTCGCATCGATCCGCCGCCGGCAGAACCCGCGGCGGGCCTGGCCCTGGCTCTGGCCGGCGGCCTTCGCCCTCGTGGCGGCGGCCTGGCTGTGGCCCGTGGGCTGGAGCATCGGCCTCGTCTACCTGCATCCTCTGCTCGCGCTCGTGTTTCTCGACGCGGCACTCGGCCGGCGGCGGCCGGAGCTGCGGCCGGCGTACCGGGCCTGCCTCGTCGCCGTGCCCGCGGCACTCGGCCTGCTCGCCCTCCGGCTCGGGCCGGCGGCCGACCTGCCCGGCACCGACGTGCTCACCGCCCAGATCACCCACCATGCGGGCGGCGGCGTCGTGCCCCACGTCTCGACCCACTTCCTTGTCGCGGCCCACACATTCCTGGAGATGCTCCATTACGCCATCTGGTGCGTGGCCCTGCCGCTGCTCGCGGTGGGGGGCCGGCCGTGGCGGCTCGCGGGCGTGCCACTGGCGCGAAGATCCGCCGCCTGGCGTCGCGGGCTGACGGCCGTGCTCGTCACCGGCAGCCTCGTGGTCGTGGCCTTCTGGGGGGGCTTCCTCATCGACTATCCGCTCACCCGCAGCCTCTACTTCACCGTGGCCCTCGTCCACGTGCTCGCCGAGGTGCCCTTCCTCCTCCGGGAGGCGTGACCCGGTGCCCCCCGATGCCGCCGCCCAGTGGGGCTTCCTGCCGTGGGGCTACCTCTTCACGGTGGCCGTCGAGCTGCCGCTGCTGCTCGTGGGACTGTCACCACGGCACTCCCTCCGCGACCGCGTCCTCGCCGGCCTCGCCCTCACCGCATTCACCTACCCCGTGGTTATCTGCGTGCTGCCGCCGCTCGTGTGGGCCCCGTGGGGCCGCGGATGGTATCTTCTAGTCGCCGAGACGTTCGCGCCGGTGGCCGAGTGCCTGCTCTTCCGCGCGGCCTTCGGCCCGGCCCCGACCCGCGCCGCCGCGATCCGCGACGCCGCTGCGATCGTGCTTGCGAACCTCGCCTCTTTCGGCCTCGGGGAACTCATGAATGGGAGCTGAGTTCCCGCGCATCCGGACCGCGGGAATGGCGATGGCGCCACGGGACATCAGTCCCCGCGCCCGCCGAGATGGGCGATGCGATCCCGCGGCCGGATGATGGCCGGGGGATAGCCGTGGATCATGAGCAGGAGATTCATGAGCAGCCGCGCGGTGCGGCCGTTGCCGTCGATGAACGGATGAATCGTCACGAGGCGATAGTGTGCCTCGGCCGCGAGTGAGACGAGATGCATGCCCCCGGGGTGGCGAAGCCAGCGACAAAAGTCGTGCATGAGGTCAGAAACCTTGCGCGGATTCGGCAGCACGACCGTCGAGCCGGCGATCCGCAGCGGCACGTCGCGATACCTCCCGGCGTTGGCGTCGTCGATGCCGTCGAGCACGATTTCCTGGAGTTTCAGGAGTTCCTGTTCCGATACGCTGCGAGTCTTCCGATCAACGAGGGAACTCACACAATCGACGGCATGGGCGTGGTTGGTCGCCTCGAGATCCATTCACAAACCATAACGTGACACTTTATGGTTCGAAAAATTTTTGCATGAGCTTCTCAGGCTGGGACAGGGCTGATTCCCGTCCATGGTGCGCTCATCGCGGCAGCGGGGCCGTGGCGTCGCCCGCCTCGGCCGCCTCCAGGCGACGCCGATAGAGCTCCGGCGACTTCGCTCCGGCCAACGTCATGGCTTTCTGCCACAGCGCCGCGGCTGCCGGCAGCTGCCCCTCGCGATAGCGGATGCAGGCGAGCGTGTCGGCGATCGTGTGGGCCAGCGGGTGGCGTTCGACATCGGGCCGCTCGAGCGCGGCTTCCAGATCCTTGGCGAGAACGACCGCCCGCTCCAGATCCTCGGTGCCGGGCGCGGTGCCGCGGGCCACGAGGGCATTGGCCAGGAGGTTGCCGACGAGGATCCGGGCGTCGTCCTGTGCTGGAACCGCGGCGAGATAGCCTTCGACGAGCGGCCGCTCCGCCACGACCGCATCGCCACCGGCCGCGACGCGTCCCAGGCCCAAGAGCATGTTGGCGAGCAGGTCGCGGTGCTGCTTCGGCACCTGCTTGCACCAGGCGGTCAGCGGAGCGGCATCCCCGGCCCGCGCGGCGGTCACCGCCGCCGCAAACACCGGATCGACCTTGCCAGCCTCGGCCAGGCCCCAGCCGGGATCGGTCACCGCCTTGCGCCAGTCGATCGCATCGAGGCCCGCAACCGCTGCGGCATCGCCCGGGACCAGCCGGCCGTCCTCGCCAATGCGAACCACGGTGGCCTGCATCATCGCCGCCGCCTTGGCCATTGGCGGCTGGCCGATCCGCTTGCGGTTGGCATCCACCCGGGCCGCGTCGGCGATGATCGGGATGATCGGCCTGCCGTCCTCGCCTCCCACGGCCTGGATTCCGTAGGTCAGCGGTTCGCCCATCGTCAGGGCGAATCGATCGGCCAGGTTCGCGATCGAAGCCTCGCCGATTTCTCCGCGATCGGCCTCGGCCTGCATCTTCGCCAGCGCCGTCGCGGCCAGGCGGAGGTCCGCGACGTTGTGCAGCATGACCAGCAGCACGGCCTGGTGGGCCTTGTCGCCATGGGTTTTGCGGCCGATCCAGCCGCTGTTTCGCAGCGTCGTCGACAGCCAGGCCCTGTTGTCCTCGTCGGCGGCCTCGACCTCCTGCCACTTCTTGGTGACCTCCGGTTTGTCCATCGTCGCCGCATCCATCCGTCCGCCCATGAGTGCGATCGCCTCACCCCGTAGACGCTGCTCGAGGTTGAAGCGGCGATCGAGTTCCGCGGCCACGGCCCGCCGTCGGTCTGGATCGGCGTCGGTTTCCGGCAGGTCGTAGGGCTGCCAGCCGATCGCCTCGGGCGGTTCGGGGCAGAGGGCAAACAGGTCGGCGAACACCGGCTTCCCATCCCCATCCACCACCGTCACCCCGTCCCCCCGGGCCACGACCCGCATGGCGGTCGGCTTGCCGACGCGGAAGAGGACCTGCCCGTCTGCCTCGCGGACCACGCGGTAGGCGACGAGCGCCTGGCCTTGTTCGTTCTGCAGCACGGCCCGCCGCTCATCGAGGATCAGGTACAGCCGGCCGGAGTCCGAACCCGCCTTATCCGACCGGTAGATGCCTGGTGCCACGGCGGCGGCCGGGTCTGACCGGCCAGGGGCCGGAGACGTGCCTTCCGCGGCGACCGCCGCCAGGGTCGGCATCCCGCACAGCACCACGAACACGAGGCATCTCATGGCGTCCATAGTCGGTTTTCCTTGTTTTCGAGGACTTTACCGTAAAAGAGACGGCAGGCGGCTGCAATCGCTGCCAAGGTGACGTCCGCGGCGTTGGAGAAGGATGCCACGACGGCAGCGCCGGTCCAGCACACGCCCAGCGCCAGGACGTTCAATGGCGTCGTGGCAGAGGGCTTCGATTCCACATTCTCACTCATTTTTCGTGCCTTTCATTGTCGTGCCTTCCGGTACGTTGGCTTCAGCCACCTGGAGTGTCGCTGCCCGTCGGTTCGTCGATTTCCTTCCAGGAAAAGTCGTCGTAGATCGCGATGGCTCGACCAGGCTTCTCCGCCTTCCACCAGGCCACGATCTTCGAGCCGTTGCCCGCCTTCAGT
>CAZPEM010000136.1:0-4042 GCA_964585575.1 uncultured Chitinophagaceae bacterium | reverse complement strand
CCCATGCCCTGCGATCTGAGATCCTTTCTGGCCGCGTCGTCGAAGAGGGCACCTGACAGGGCGACCAACGGTTCGAAGCCGTCGATACCGCTTGGCAGGTCTCCCTTGAGTTGGTCGGCATAGAACCGCAGGCCCGCGGCGATCGCCTCGGGGGGCGAGGCTGCGGAGGAGACTTTTAAGTCAACTTTTTCCTGGCGGTAGCCGGCGGGAGGTTCGAGCGACAGCAGCGCCGGATCGACTTCGATATCCCACTCGAAGTCCGACAGCACGGCGGCGAAACGCTCGCTCTTTTCGTCGTCTGACAGCCGGACGTCCCCCTCGACCCGCACGGGCAGATCGGCCGCCGGATCGACGTAGACCCGCATGCTGACCCATCTCAGCTCATTCTCGCCGATCCATTTCCTGGCCACGCGATAGCCGCGTGCGGCGACGCTTCCCACCTGCTTGCCCGCGATCGGTTCGCGCATGCGGCGGATCCGGAAGAGGGCGGGCCGGGTGGCGGACCGTGCCCGCCACCGCACCAGAGGCTCCCATCAAGAAGTCGTTGCCGGGGCCGCAAACCTTACATCACGATGAAACCGCACTGACTCCTGCCCGACGGGCGAGGATCAGGCTGAGCGCCGGGCCGGCGGCCATGGTCGTCGCGACGCACATGAGCACGCAGGCCACGAAGAGGCGGAGGTCGATGAGCTGCGCCTCGTACGCCGCCGCGGCCATCACGATGCCGAGGATGCCCCGGGCGTTCAGGCCGCATCCCACGGCGAGCGACTGACGGCCGTCCATGCCCGCGAGCCTCCCGCCGAGATAGACCCCGCAGATCTTGCCGACGAAGGCGACGATCGTGACGAGGGCCACGAGCCACAGGTCGAAGCCCGCGACGAAGTCCGCCCCGATCGCCATCGAGACGAAGAAGATCGGCGTGAAGACCGCGTAGGAGAACTCGCCGATCGCCTCGAACGGCCGAGGGTATTTTCTCGAGACGTCGGCGAGCGCGATGCCGACGACGAACGCCCCCAGGAACGAGTGCAGGCCGAGCTGCTCCGAGCCGGCCGCCCCCAGGAGCGCGAGGAGCACGATGCAGGAGATGAGCGACGCCGGCTGCGGCATCGTGCGGTTCACCCGGTCCAGGAGCGGCGGCAGGAGAAACCTCCCGGCGACGAGGATCCCGCCGACGAAGAGGAACACGAGCCCGAAGATCGCCATCCCCTGACCCTGGCCAGTCGCCTGCGGCGCGAACTCCGCCAGGATCACGGCGAAGAGGCCCCAGCCCACGAGGTCGTCCACGAGCGTCGCCGACATGATCGTCCGGCCGATCTCGCTCTTGAAGAGTCCCATGTCCATGAGGATGCGGGCGATCACCGGGTTGGCCGAGAGCGAGAGGATCGACCCCATGAAGAGCGCCGTCGCGAAGAGGTCCTTCCGCGTCACGCCGATGACGTCGGGGAAGACGTAGCACATGACGAATCCGAGGATGAGCGGCACGAACGTGCCGATCGTCCCCACGGAGATCGCCTTGCGGCCGATCCGGCGAAACTCGCCCACGCTGATGTCGAGCCCGATCGTGACGATAAAAAAGAGCATGCCGACGCGGGCGATCGCCGTCCGGGCGGAGGTGATCGGGCCCGCCGGCGGAAACAGCCATGCGTGGGCGTCGGGGGCCAGCCGGCCGAGCACCGTCGGCCCCAGCAAGAGCCCCCCGGCGATCTCCCCTACCACGGCCGGGATGCCGATCCGCCTGGCCGCCTGTCCGAGCACGATCGCCGTGCCGAGCATGGCCGCGAGGTGGAGCGAGAGCAGGGTCCAGTCGGTCGTGGTCATGGCGGTGCCGGGGGCAGGCGGGGGAGACGGGGGCGAATAGTCGTTCAAACGATTATTGTTCAAAGGAAATCAGGCCGATACAATAGCGGCATGGCCGCGACCCCAACCCGCCCGCCCCGACCCGCCCCCGCCGCCTTCGACTCGCTCGAGCAGGAGGCCTACCTGCAGCTTTGGCGGACCTACGACAGGCTCCGCGAGCTCGACGAGCGGGTCTTCCAGCGTCATGGCATCACCGCGCAGCAATACAACGCGCTGCGGATCCTCAAGTCGGTGCGGCCCGGGTCGCTCTCGACGTCGGCTGTGGGGGCCCGGCTCGTTTCCCGGGCCGCCGACATGACGCGGCTGCTCGACAAGCTCGAGGAGCAGGGGCTCGTCGCGAGGAAGCGGTGCGAGGAGAATCGCCGCGTCGTCTATGTGTCGATCACCACCGCCGGCGTCGCGGTCGTCGGCAGGCTTGCGGCCGACGTGAAGCGGCTCGGGAAGCACCAGCTCGGCCATCTCGACCGCCGCACGCTTCGGACCCTGATCGAGATCCTCTCGCGGGCACGCGAGCCGCACGAGGATTCGGCCATGGCGGCCGCATGGCCCGGCAGCAGGCACCGGAAACAGTCAACCAAGTCGGAGGAGTGAGCCATGATGATCCAGCGGGTCGGTCCCGGCCTCTCTGAGCCGGATGTGATCGTGATCGGCGGAGGCCCCGCGGGTGCGACCACCGCGACGCTCGTCGCGAAGCAGGGGTATTCCGTGCAGCTGCTCGAACGGGAGCATTTCCCGCGATACCACATCGGCGAATCGCTCATCCCGGAGACGTTCTGGGTGCTCGAGCGGCTCGGCATGCTCGACAAGCTGCGGGGCAGCAGGTTCGTCGACAAGCACAGCGTGCAGTTCGTGTCGGACCAGGGGAAGCTCTCCCAGCCGTTCTACTTCGCCGACCACAAGCCGCACGAAAGCTCGCGGACCTGGCAGGTGCTGCGGCAGGATTTCGACATGATGATGCTCGACAACGCCCGCGAGCACGGCGTGGACGTCCACGAGGGAGTCCGGGTGCTCGATGTGCTCTTCGAGGAAGGCCGGGCGGTCGGCGTGCGGGCCGCCGACGAGTCGGGCGGTGTGCGGGAGATCCGCTGCCGCGTGGTGGTCGATGCGGCGGGCCAGAGCTGCGTGATCCAGGATCGCCTCGGCCTCCGTGAATGGGATCCCGTGCTCAAGAAGGCGGCGATCTGGACCTACTGGCAGGGAGCCAAGCGGGACGCCGGCCGCGACGAGGGTGCCACGCTCGTCATGCAGATCCAGGGGAAGCAGGGCTGGTTCTGGTACATCCCGCTCCACGACGACGTGGTGAGCGTGGGCGTCGTCGCCCCCTACGACTACCTCTTCACCGGCCGCGACACGAAGGATCTCGAGAAGATCTATTTCGCGGAGGTCGAAAAGTGTCCGGGCCTGCAGCCGCGGATCGCCACGGCTCGCCGGTCGGCGCCGTTTCGCGCCGCCAAGGAATACTCCTACCGCTCCCGGCAGGTGGCCGGCGACGGCTGGGTGCTCGTCGGTGACGCCTTCGGGTTTCTCGACCCGCTCTACTCGTCGGGGATTCTGCTGGCGCTCAAGTCGGGAGCCTGTGCGGCCGACGCGATCTGCACGGGGCTCTCCCGCGGCGACACGTCGGCGGCCCAGCTCGGCACGTGGGGCCCGGAGTTCATCGAGGGCATGGATCGGATGCGGCGGCTCGTCTGCGAGTTCTACGAGGGGCTCAACTTCGGCCAGTTCGTCCGCAAGCACTCCGACCGCAAGGGGCTCATCACCGACATTCTCATCGGCGACCTCTTCAAGGACGACATCGACACCCTCTGGCCGCTCATGGATGCCCTGAAGGCGGAGGAGTCCCGGCAAGCGTCGTGACGGTCAGCCTTGAGCAGCGGTTACTTCTACGCCGCGGCGGCCTTCATTCTCTGGGGCGTGCTTCCGATCTACTGGAAGCACCTCGGTGAAGTGCCCGCCACGCAGCTGGTGGCGCATCGCGTGATCTGGTCGATCGTCGTCCTGGTGCCGCTCGTGTGGATGACCGGCACGGCGGGGAGCATCCGCGCGGCATTCACGACGCCCCGCGTGCTCGTGCGGCAGGGGATCGCGGCGGCGTTCGTCTCGGCCAACTGGCTGGGGTTCGTGTGGGCAGTGACCCACGGACGGATGATCGAGAGCAGCCTCGGGTATTTCCTCAACCCGCTCC
>CAZPEM010000135.1:0-8852 GCA_964585575.1 uncultured Chitinophagaceae bacterium | reverse complement strand
ACCCGCGGCCTCCAACGTGACAGGCTGGCGCTCTAACCAACTGAGCTACACCCCCTCGGGACCGCGGTCGGCAGGTTTGCCGCCGCGAGCCGTGAACGGGCTGGGCCTCGCGAGCAGGAGAGTATAGCAGCCCTTCCGGGCCGCGAAACTCAAAATTTCCACGCCTGAAGAAACCGGCCTAGAAAATCCCCCTCGAGGGATCGAACCCCTTTCGCCGGGCCATCTCGAAATCCTCCGCGGCCTGCCGCTCGCGGCCCGCCGCCTCGTGGATGAGGCCGCGGTGGTGGAGCATTACGGCGATCGCGTGATCGACCGCCCGCAGCCTGCGGGCGAACTCGGTCCGCCCGAACCGACCTGCCGTGAAGACGAGCTGCCGACGCGACTGCCGCATGCCGTCGATGGCCGTCTCCATCGTCGCGAGCGCCTCGTCCTGTCGGCCGGCGAGGTGGAGCAGGAATCCGTGCGTGTCGAGCAGTTCGGGCGACGCCTCGCCCGTCGCGTTCAAAGCCCGCTCGATGTCGCGAACCGCCTCCGGGATCTCGCGGCCCACGACCGCACGGATGTAGGCACGGAAATTCAGGCCGCTCGGGTCCGCTTCGCCGGCGAGCGACACCGCCTTGTCGGCGCACGCGATCGCCGCGTCGGCGTCGCCCAGGCAGACGTGGGCGATTGCCTTCAGCCGCAGCGGCTCGGCGCTCCGCGGGTCGACCGCGGCTGCGCGATCGGCATCGCGGATCGCGGCCGCGGGGTCTCGGGCCTCCAGCAGGAGCCTTCCCCGCAGACAGTAGAGATCCGCGTCGTCGCCGTGCCACTGGATCGCTCGATCGATCTCGGCAGCCGCCGCGGCCGCCTCGTCATCGACCTCGAACGTCGCGCTCCTCCAGAGCGAAAATCGCACCACGCCCTCGCGGATCTCCGGCAGGATCACCGGCCCGAGCACCGTCGGCACGACGCATGCGCCGAGCACGGCCAGCAGGAAGAATCGCTTTCCGCGGCCGGCCCGGCCGGGCGTCGGGCCTCCGCGACCGCTCGTCGACACCCTCTCCGCAGGACCGGCGGCCGGGCCTTCACGGACCGGCGACTCCGACTCGAAGTCGATTGGGATGGGAAAGCCGAGAGGGTCGTAGCGGCGGTTGGACATCATTTCGATGATAGCCGGCGGAGTCGGTTTGACGCACGCTTTCGGGTTTGACTACAGTGCGGGCTCGGCGGCCCCCCACGGAAAGGAAGGATGGTTCCTCATGCCGCTCTTCGAGATCGAGACGAGCGCCCACATCATCATCTGCTGGGCCAGCGACGAGCAGGCCGCGGGGGCGGTCGTGCACGACGCCTACCCCGGCGAGGAAGTGAAGCGGCTGACCCGCCGGCCTCGCGACACGTGGGTCATCTCGAAATCGGCCCTCGGTCTCACCGATCACCGCGGCGATCCGTGCAACACGGCGAGGGAATGCCTCTCGAAGGCCGCCGGCGACAAGGTCCATGCGATCCGGCTCTACATGCGGGAGACCGGCGACGACCTCGAGCGGGCCCGCAAGGTCATCGAGTCGAACATGGTGATGGGCTGGTAGCGGGCTGTCGCCTCTTCAGGGTCGCGGGAATCAGGGTCGCTTCTTCAGCCTGAAGACGACGAGCCTGCTCGGTGTGTCGAGTCCGCCGTTGTCGCCGATGCCGACGAGTGCCCTGCCGCCGTCGGCGATATTGGGGCCGAGGCAGATCCCCTCGAGGTTGATGCCGAGTTGCCCCTTCCAGAGCAGCCGCTTGGCAAGCACGGCCGATGCCTTCTCGAAAAGCCGCTCCCCCACGCCGGAGACGTCCTCGGCGCCGTCGAGCGAGACCTCGTAGAGCCGGCTCTCGAACGGCGGCAGCCCGGCGCCGCCGCTGCGCTCGAGCACGAGCAATCTGTCGGGCGCGAGGCAGACGATCGCCGTCACGCCCGAGAAGACGGGCCCGTCGAGCAGCTTCACGAAGCGGTGCGGCGGATCGACGCGATAGGCGTGCTGGATCGTCGCCGCCGCGTCGCCGCCGCCGCCGCGGGCGATCGGCACGCGAGCCAGCCGCACGATGCCCCCCGCATCGGCGGTCACCGGCGGCCCATCGACCTCGAGCGGCTCCTCGTTGGCCGTCCAGACGTGGCGGCCTCCGGCATCGATCGCGAGCGACTCGAACCCACGGTTCGGCCGGCGGCGACGAAAGATCTCGGGCACCGCGAGGCTCGCGAGCCGTCGCCCGCTCGAAAGATCGAACGCGTGGATCCCGGGGGAATCCTCCTCGCACAGAAGCACCCGCCCGGCCGCCGAGGCGACCACCGCCGATTTACGCGTTGCGCCGTCGTGTGGTGGCAGCCAGACGACGTCCTCGTAGTCGTGATGGTCGGCGATGGTCGAGATCGCAAAGTCCGAAGCCGAGACCGGCCCGCCGGCGTCGGACAGCTCGAGCCGAAACGAGAGAACGGACCGGCTGTTGTCCATCACGCCGAGAAAGCGGCCGTCGTCCATCCAAGCAATGCCGCTCAGCCCCGTGAGCGGGGCGGGGCTGCCTTCGGCGTCGAGCACCTCCGCGGGCAGGGTCAGGACGCCTCGCAGGTCCACCACGACCTCCTCAGCGGTCGATCGCGGCGAGATCGCCGCGGCGAGAAGCATTCCGACCGCGCAAAGCAGCCGCGGGCGGCGAGGAACGAACCGGCTCATGCCATGACTCTACCGCAGCGGCGACTGGAACGAGGCCTGGCGGACCGGTCCGTCGTCGGCCGGTTCGCCGACGATCGCCTGGCTCGGACGGTAGGTCGACGTGCCGCCAGGTCGGTAGCCGGGATCGGGCCTTCTGGCCGGGGGCGTCGAGGGTCCGGCCGAACCGTTCGGCGCACGCAGCCGATTCACGCCTGTTTGAGGCGGCACGGCCGAGGGATCTCCGACGCCCAATGCCGCTTGGGGCGGAGCGGCCGAAGGCGACGGCGGAGGGGCCGCGGCCGCGAACGGCTGGCTTCCAAACTGGCTCGCTCCCGATGTCGAGTAGCGGCTCGAGGGCTCAGGCTCCGACGCCGTTGCCGACGACGACGACGACGATGACGCAGCGGAAAAGCTCGGCGCGGCCGCCGCTGCCTCGCCAAACCGCGAGTCGGCGTAGCGGGCCGGCGGCTCGAGGGCGTCGGGCGTCATCGACGATGCGGATCCGAAGCCGAGCGCCGCGGACGATCCTGCCGTTGCAGGCGTGGCGGGCGATGAGGGCGTCGCGGTCAATCCAGCCGGGGCAGGGGGCGGCGACGGAGGAGCCGTCGCGGTCGGGCCGCCGCCTGCTGGCCAGCCCTGGTAGGGGCCAACCTGCGCAGCGACGCCGCCGGGTGTGGCCGGCGTCGATGGTGCAGCCTGGCTCGAGGCAGCAACCGGACCCCGCGTCCCGTAGGCGTCGGGGGAGTTCCCACCGGCGGAAGCCGGCGGGGCGGTGGTGGTGGCGGTGGATGCGAGCGATGGGGGCTTTTGCCCATCGATCGCGTAGGACTGCGGGGTGGTCGTCGTCGGGTAGGGGCGTTGTGTTTCGGAAGGTTTTTCGACCTTGCCGTCGAATGACGGGGCCGAAGCCAGTTTCTCATTGTCGGCGGAGCCCTTCGAGCTGCCCGGCCACCATGCAAGCGGAGAGCCCGTGCCGCCGGTTTTGCAGCCCGACACCGCGAGGATCGCCACCGCCACGAGACCGGACATCGCCGCCGGCAGAGAATGACGACCGCGGCAGCGGTCCGCGAAACTCGAGCGAGCAACTTCGTGCGATGGCCGATGGCCTCGGAGGTTCATGCCGTTCTCCTGCCTGCGGGTGGTAAACAAGCCCGGCGGAGAGATAGGAGTGCTATCACGCGGCGTCAACAGCGGTTCCCAGGAGAGGCTCGCTGCCACAAGGGCGGCAAGACAGGCAGCCAGGGCGAGTTTGCCGGCGATTGCTTGCCGACAAGACCGCTCGTTCTTCGTTGCGGATCCAACCAGCGACAAGGCCCCCGGCAACGTCCGTCGGACTGGGGGAGATATACTCTTTTCCCCGGTAGTTTGCTTGCCAGGATCGCGAGCTGCCAAGATCGAAGGGAAACGACAGCATGGTTTCGAAGGTCATGCCCCGCCCACGAAACGCGGTCGTCGCTCGCCACACCACGGCCGGGCGAGGTTCGATCCGGCTCCTGCATGCCCTCGCCGCGTGGGTCGTCGGTTCGATCGCTGTTCTTTCCGCGGCCGGGCTGTCGGCGGCCGAGCCCGATCCGCTCGTCGGCGGCATGGCCGCGGAAGCGGCCCAGAAAGCCGCCGCGCACGCGCAGCGGCAGCAGCAGCTCGAGCTCTACGCGAAGAACTGCGAGCCGAAGCTTCAAATATTCGTCGATGGAGAACTGGAGCTCGTGAGGGGATCTTGCGGCAGCCTTTCGCCGGCCGCCCGTCGGGAGATCTTCACCGCCGGCAAGATGGCCGTAGCAACCGCAGCCCGGCGACTCGCCACCTTCTGGCTCGGCGGCCAACAGGGCGAACCGTTCGACGCCAGGCAGGACGTACAGCAGGCGATCTACGCGGCCGTCAAACCGCATGCGACGCCGGAGGAGTTTGCCGCCTATGAGCGGGAGCGAGCGGCCCGGCTGGCTCGCCGCGGCATCGCCGCACGGGCAAGCATCGTCGCCAGGCTCGACGAAAAACTGCACCTCTCGACCGCGCAGCGGGCCGCGATCGCGGCCGACCTGGAAGGGGCCTGGAAAGACGACTGGAGCCGGGAGCTCACCGATCCGAACTTCTTCAGACTGGCCCCCGACTTTGCCGACGGCCATATCGCTCCACACCTCAACACGTGGCAGCGGACCGCGTGGAAGACCTGGCTGGAAAAGTCCGGCGCGAGCCAGGCTCCCCGTCATGCCCCGAACCCTTTTCATGCCATCGCACTCCCGCCCCAGCACGACCCGTGGTGGACACCATGAGAGGGCCGTGGTGGACACCATGAGAGGGCCGCGGTGGAAGCCAGCCGGGACAGGCTGGGCGGAGAGGGTCGTCGCGATCATGATCGGCGTCGCGGTCGTGGCTGTCGCGAACGCGGAGGATGATCTCCTGGTCGATGAACCGCCGCCCGTGACCCCCTGGCAGAGGCAGACCGCCACCTGGGACTTCGGTGAGAACTTCGATCGATCCGTCTTCGAACCAGAACCCGAACGAAAGAACCCGTTCATCCATCGAGCCAACGCCCCTGCGACCGCACCGCCGGCGGAGACCACCGGGGCGGATGCCGCGTCAACGAGCCTGGCGAGGGTTCTCAGGATTGCCGAGGAACCATTCGCGCGGATCGACTCGTTGGGCGGCCTCACCGAGCCCCAGCGACGAAAACTGCGGCTTGCGATCGAATCGGACGCCCGACGCACCGCCGATGCGATCGACCCGGTGCGTCGAAAATATCTCGGCATGAAGCTGAACCAGCGGGACGGGGCGTGGCCGGAGCGGATGAAGGCGTTTCGGGCGGACGTCGAGGCCTGCCGCAAACAACTCGATCTGCTCTCCAACGGAGAGTCGTTGTTCATGAAGGCCCTGCCGACGACGCTCGCACCCGAGCAGCATGCCCGGCTCGCTACCGAGACGGACGCTTCGCTGGACTTCCTGTGGCGGACGATCGTCGCCCGCGTGATGGTCCAGTTCGACGACGTGCTCGGCCTCGACGAGAAGCAACACGAGAACCTCGAGTCTCTGCTTCTTGCCGAGCGGCCGCAGTTGCCAAGCGGCGGTCGATCGCGGTTGACCGCGATACAACTCGGCCCCCAACTCGTCGCCCTGTCCCTCACGCGGATCGAAAAAGACAGGCTCGCCTCGGCTGTCAGCCCGCGGCAGGCAAAGCTGCTCCGAGCGTTCACGAACACGTTCTCGGATCTACGACAGATCCTTGAACGCCAGGGACTGCCGCAAAAGGAGCGGTAACGCCAACTGAACCGTGGCCCCGGAACGCGCCCCCGGCACGAGCCTTGCTTTCAAGGGGGAATTCCGCCCAAAAACCCTCCTTCGACGCGGAGCCAAGATCGGCCGTCCTGATGCGTCCAACGGTTCATGCAGGACGGAGTCGCGACGCCCCCCGGCCCCTCGAGCCGACCCCCGGCGGCAAGCTGTGGAGGCCGGGTGGTCCCACACACGATGCTATTATGAGGGGGAATTCGGTCGTGAACTCGCGCGGCTGTCGAGGCCGCGGAGCCCTTTTCTTCGGTCGGGAGTCAGCATGCACCCCACGCGGCATTCGCTCACCATTGCGGTCGCCCTGGCAACGGTCGCCGCCAGGGCCGATGACGCGGCGCAGTTTCGCGTGCCGGACGGGTTCCGGGTGAGCCAGTTCGCCGGCGACGACCTCGTGCACGACGTCTATTCGATGACCTTCGATCCGCGCGGCCGCGTGGTCGTTTCCGGTCGCGGCTACGTCAAGACGCTCCACGACGACGATGGCGACGGCCGGGCCGACCGGACGACGCAGTTCGCCGCCGGCCCGGCGAGCGGTGCCCGGGGCCTGGCATTCGAAGGGCACGACCTCCTCTGCACCGGCGACCACGCCCTTTTGCGGTATCGCGACCGCAACGGCGACGGGAAGGCCGACGGCGAACGAGAGGTGCTCGCGGACCTGCACGTGGAAACGGATCATTCCGCCAACGGGATCGTCCGCGGCCCCGACGGCTGCTTCCATATCGCCTGCGGCAACGACGCTCGCGTCACCCGCGAGCACGTTCGCAACGCGGTTTCCCCGGTCGCCGACCCGCACCAGGGCGTGGTCTATCGCGTCTCGGCCGACGGCACGCGGGCGGACGTCCTCGCCCACGGGTTGCGGAATCCCTACGACCTCGACTTCACCGCCGACGGCTCGCTGTGGCTCGTCGACTCCGACGGCGAGCGCGACCAGTATCTGCCCTGGTACAGCCCGACGCGGCTCTTCGAGGTCGCCACCGGCCGTCATCACGGCTGGATGCTCGCCGGCTGGCAGCGGAGCTGGAACCGGCCTCCATGGTTTTTCGACGCGGTGCCCCGGGCGGCGGAGGTGGGCCGCGGCTCGCCGACCGGAGCGGTCGTCTACCGCCATCGACGGTTTCCCGAGCGGTATCGAGGGAGCTTCTTCAGCCTCTGCTGGAGCCTCGGCAGGGTGTATGCGCTCAAGCCGGAGATCCGCGGCGATTGCGGCGCGGCGACGAGCGAGGTTTTTTTGGAGTCGGTCGGCAGCGACGGCTTCGCGCCGGTCGACATCGAAGTCGGCCCCGACGGGCAGATGTACATCGCCATCGGCGGCCGCGGCACGAAGGGGGGCGTGTATCGCATCGACTACGTCGGCGCCGCGGACGATGAGACCAGAAAGTCCGCGGCGGCGGCATCGCCGCTCGTGCGGGTGCTGACGGCCGACCAGCCGCAGGCGGCCTGGTCGCGGGCGGCATGGCTCCCGGTCGCCCGAGACCTCGGCGCCGAAGCCTTCGTGAAGGCAGCGGTCGACGACACGCTGCCGGAAGCCGCCCGGGTGCGGGCGATCGAGGTGCTCACCGATCTGTTCGCCGGCGTGCCGGCGGCCGCCGCCGCTTCGCTTGCGGACGATTCCAGCCGCCTGCTGCGGGCTCGGCTGGCCTGGTCGCTGGGGCGGAGCGTTCAACGGGACACGGACGAACGGGCCGCCAAACTCGCCCGACTGACACACGATGCCGACGAGCGGGTTCGCCGTCATGCCTGGGAGGCGATGCTGCACGTGCCGGCGACGGTCGTGGCGAAGCAGAAGCTCAACTGGGCCGACATCCTCGAGCCGCGGCCCCGTTGCCTGCGGTCCGCGGCGATCACCGTGCTTGCCAGGCTCGATTCCCCGCCCCCGCTGCCGGCCGATTCCGGTCCGGCCGGCCGGCTGGCGATGCTCTGGAGGGGTGCGTTCCGTGGCGAGCTCGGTCACCCTGACCTCGAAACCGCGCGGGACCTGTTTGCGGAGGCCGCGTCGCCGGCCGACCGGCTCGAGGCCGTGCGGCTGATCGAGCGGTGTCTGGGAGACGTCCGCGTCGAGCCGACGGTGCCGGACGTGTACGCCGGCTACGCAGCCGCCCGTCAGCTTCCCGACGATCCCGCGGCGCTCGGGCGGGTCGCTCGGACGCTTGTCGACGCGTTGCCTGGCGGCTCCGCGGACCTGGATCGGGAGATCGCCCGCGTGCTGGGCATGCTGCAGCTCGAACAGCCGAAGCAGCTGGAGCGGATCGCCTCGCTGCTCTCAGCCGCCACCACCGTGGAAGACTCGATCCACTATCTGATCGTGCTCTCGCGGCTGCCCGGCGAACGCACTGCGGCGGTCACGCGGGCCACGGCGACGGGCCTCCTCGCGCTCCATCACACGATGCGGGCCGCGGGCATGCAGGCCGCCCGGTTCTGGCCGGCAAGGGTGGGGGAGGCCTGCGACCAGCTCATGCACCGCGATCCCGGCCTCGCGAGCGCGATCGCCGACGACGAGCGGCTCGGCCTGCCCGATCACAGCCTGTTCGCGAGCCGACTGCCCGACGCCATCCGCGGCCGTGCCGCCCGCCGGATCTTCGACCGCGTGGGCAGGGAGAACGTGGAGGATTGGACCCCGGAGATGGTCCTCCTGCTGGAAGCGCTGCCTCCGGAGGAGCGGAGGCCGATCCTCCACGAGCTGTGGGACGAGCCGGCGCTTCAGGAGTCGGTGGCGAACGTCGTCGCCAAGGCGCCCGACGCCGGCGACCGCGGGATGCTCGTGGAGACGCTCCGGTTCGGGCAGCCGGTCACGGTCCGTGGCGTGGCCGACGCCCTCCGGAAGCTCGAATCCCGCGCGGATCCGGCGGAGATCGTCGCAGCGATCCGCGTCCTCCGGCAGTTCGCCAAGGAGCCGCAGTATCGCGA
>CAZPEM010000134.1:0-8890 GCA_964585575.1 uncultured Chitinophagaceae bacterium | reverse complement strand
GCCATCGAGGGCACGGTCGGCCTGATCGCGACGCTCTGCCTGGCGGTGGTGTGGCCGCTGCGGTGATTGCCGTGGGGGCGGTGCCGGCGGCCGCTCGTGCTGCCGCTACACTGGTTGTCCGCCCGCAGCCCGGTGACGACGGGCGGACGGTCCGCCGCACATCGTCGCCGCCAACGGAGCATGCTTGATGACGAGCCCTCACGGCAGCAATTTCATCGCCGGATCCCTGCGGGACTCGGCCCGCGGCTTCACGGCGTCGAGCCCGCTCGATGGCCGCGAGCTGCCCGGCCGGTTCTCGATCGCGTCGCTCGCCGACGTCGACGCGGCCATGCTCGCCGCGGCGGCGGCGGCGCCGGTCTTCGGCGGCACGAGCGGCGAGGTCCGGGCGCAATTTCTGGAGACGATCGCCGCGGGGCTCATGGAGCTTGGTGATGCGCTCATCGAGCGGGCCGGCGCCGAGACCGCGCTGCCTCCCGCGCGGCTCGTCGGCGAGCGGGCCCGCACCTGCGGCCAGCTGCACTTGTTCGCCGCGGCCGCCCGCGACGGATCGTGGGTTGATGCACGAATCGATCGCCGCCAGCCCGATCGGCAGCCGCTGCCCCGGGCCGACCTGCGGCGGTTGAAGCGGCCGCTGGGGCCGGTGGTGGTGTTTGGAAGCAGCAATTTTCCGCTTGCGTTTTCCGTGGCCGGGGGCGACACGGCAAGCGCACTGTGCACCGGGAACCCGGTCGTGGTGAAGGCCCATCGGGCGCATCCGGGCACGTCGGAACTCGTCGCCGGCGTGATCCAGCGGGCCGTCGAGACCTGCGGTCTGCCCCCCGGCACGTTTTCCCTGCTCCACGGCGAAGGGAGCGTGATCGGCACCGCGCTCGTGCGGCATCCGGCCTGCCGGGCCGTGGGCTTCACCGGCTCGCGGGCCGCGGGGCGGGCCCTGTGCGACGTTGCCGCGGCCCGGCCCGACCCGATTCCCGTGTTTGCGGAGATGAGCAGCCTCAATCCGGTGTTCGTGCTGCCCGGGGCCCTCGCCACGCGGCCCGCCGAGATCGCCAAGGCGTTCGTGGCGTCGATGACGCTCGGCGTCGGGCAGTTCTGCACGAAGCCGGGCCTGCTGTTCGCCGTCGAGAGCGGCGACCTTCCCGGCTTCCGGACCGCGGTCGCCGAGGCGATCGCGGCGGCCGCGCCGGGGTCGATGCTCTCCCCCGACATCCGCGCCGCGTTCGAGAACGGGCGGGAGGCGCTGCTGAACGTCGCCGGCACCGCGATCCTCGGGAAAGCCGCCATCGCGGCCGACCCGACGAAGACGCACGCGGCCGGACTCGTCGCCGTGACCGACGGCGCGACCTTCCTCGCCCACGAGCGGCTGGCCGAGGAGGTGTTCGGGCCGTGGAGTCTCGTCATCGTCGTGAAGTCGCCCGCCGACCTGCGAACGATGGCCCGCCATCTCGACGGCCAGCTGACGGCCACGATCCACGGCACGGCGGAGGATCTCGTGGCGGCAGGCGATCTGCTGGAAACGCTCGCCGAGAAGGCGGGCCGCCTGATCGTCAACGGCTTCCCCACCGGCGTCGAGGTGTGTCACGCGATGCAGCACGGCGGCCCGTGGCCGGCCACGAGCGACTCGCGGTTCACGAGCGTGGGGACCGCGGCGCTCGAGCGGTTCATCCGCCCCGTCTGCTACCAGGACGTGCCCGATGCCCTGCTGCCAGCCGCCCTCCAGGATGCCAACCCGCTCGGCATCGAGCGGATCGTGGAGGGCGTCCGCGGGCGGCATTGAGCCAGTGAGCCGCTGAGCCAGTGAGCCGCTGCCCTGCTGCATCCCCGCCCGGCCGAACATGTGGCCGCCGGGCTGTGGAGCGAGTTCCGACAGCTCCCGGGGGCTCGCCTTACCGGGCGATCACTTCGACGGCGGACAGGAGCGTGGCTCCCGACTTCGCGGTCAGAAGAATGTCGAGAGGGCCTTCGATTTCGACATCGCGAAACTCACGGACCACGCGGCGGGTGGCGGGGGTCGCCTCGCGGGCGATGTCGAAGTCTTCGAGGACGACGCGGCCTTCCAGGGCGACGGAAAAGACCCGCTCGCCAGGCTTGCTCGACGCGGGGTCGAGAAAGTGGAGGCGGACGTCGCAGGTTCGTTTCCCGCTTCCCTGCCCCGCCTTGGGCGGCTGGAACTGCGTCGCGATCGCGATCTCGTTGGCGCCGAGCACGCCGGTCGCCCCGAGCCAGCCACCGACGCTGGCGGGATGGAGCTTGAACCAGTCGAGCTTTTCCCCTTTCACCACGACGCGTTTCGCATTCTCCCCGATGGGAATCCACTGCAGGCCCTCCTCGTACGTCCTCGCACCGGGAGCGCCGAAATTGAACGCCGTATGCGCCGCCAACGGCGCGGACTTGTCGCCGCTCGCCTGCGATGCGCCCCAAAACGGGTTGTCGGGAACATGCACGAGCGCCATCGCGACCATGCGGGCGCGGAGATGGGTCTGGCCGAAGTTCGGGATGTTGAGGATGCCGCCGGAGGGAATCAGCGTCGCGGTGCAGCCCGCCTCCATGCCCTTGAGCTTCATCGACCCGGTGGTGCCGGCGAGGTCGAAAAAGCCGGTCCGCCAGGTGATCAGGTTGTCGCAACCGATGAGGTGGTTGCACCCGCTCTTCTGGAAGCTCCATGGTTCGGGGAGGCCGGTCAACGGCGATGGCCGTTCGGCGCGCTTGCCCGTTGCCAGATCGAACGACCGCCCATCACGCGTAATGAGCAGGTCGCCGATGACGATCGGGGGATCGTTGTAGGAATCGTCGTTGACCTCCCAAAGGAGCGTGCCGTCGCTCCCCCGGTAGGCCCGCATGTTGCCCTTGAGTCCGTCGAGGCCATTCGATTTTTTCAAGTTCAGCCCGCGACGTAGATGATCCTGCCGTCGAACAGCACCGGCGCCGCGCTCGCCGGCCAGGCCGACGTCAGCCGTTCGTGCGCCAGCACCTTGCGCTGCGTCGGGCCGCCCCGGAATTTCCACAACAGCTTGCCCGCGTGGTCGAGACAGTACAGATGGCCGTCGTCCGAGGCGACCGCGACCCGCTCCGCATCGGCGGTGGGCGGCATCCGGATCGGCCCGTCCGTGTAGAACCGTCACCGCTCCGCGCCGGTTTCCAGATCGATCGCCAGCAGGGCCCCGTTGTGTTCGCAGCCGATCAAAACCAGCTTCTCATGGACGATCGGCCGATGCTTTTCGTCGCGGGGCATGTCGCGGTTGAACTCCCAGGCCGGCTGTCGCTGCGGCAAGCTCCAGGACCAGACCGGCCGCGGCGCCGCCGCGGCCCGATCGGCGACGATCGCCCCCAAAGCACACAAGCAGCAGATGAGCCGACACGACCGCGACACGTTCATGGAAGAGCCTCCTCGGAGAATCGTGCAATCGAATTCGGCTGCCCGCGTGGAGGACCCCCGCATAACGCCGCCCTCCGCATGGCGGCGCATTGTGTCATCGCGTTCGAATCTCGACCCCGCTGAGCACCGGTTCGCCGACGCTCGGCGTGAGCCGGATCGGCAGGACGTCGTCCGCCTCGACGCCCGCGATCGTCCGCGTGATCATGCGTCGGGGACCGCCGGCTTCCTTGACTATATCGAGATTCTCAACGGCTTCCTTGCCGGCCACGGTGACGGAGAAGACGCGTCTGCCGGCTTCGATGTTTTCCGGCTCGACGAACGTCAGGGTCACGTCGACGGTCGTCTTTTCGCCCTTCCTCTTCGCGACCTTGCCGCCGACGGTGAGCGGGATGGCGATGTCCGTGATGCCAGCGGCTCCCGTCGTCCCGACGAAGTTCGACGCGTCGCCGCGGGGGATTTCGAAGAAGGTCGCGGTCTTCGGCGCGACCTGCACGCCGCCCGACTTCGGCCCGACGGCGAGCCAGAGCGTGCCGTCGGAGGCGACGCGGTCGCCGGGACCGCCGAGGTTGAAGCCGGCCTTCTTGATCGGCGCGGGGGCCGCGTTCTTCTGCTGCGACATGTCGTACTTGGTCCACGCCGCGTTCTCGGGCACGTGCACGAGCGCCATCGCGGTCATCCGGTTTCGTTTGTGATGCGTGCCGAAGTTCGGAATGTTGAGCAGGCCACCGGCCGGGACGAGCGTCGGCGTGCAGCCGGCATCCATTCCCGTCAGCGGGAGCGTTCCCCCCTGCCCGGCGAGGTCGTAGACCGCACACCGCCAGGTGACCATCGTGTCGCAGGCGATGAGGTGATTGCAGCCCCCCTTCTGGAAGCTCCACTCCTCGGGCTCGCCGGTCAGCAGCGACGTCCGCTGATGCCGCTTGCCGGTGCGGAGGTCGTACGTCACCGCCTGCCGGTCGATGATCAGGTCGTCGAGAACGATGTGCGGGTCGAAGAAAGCCGCCGCGTCGGTTTCCCACACGGTCTCGCCATCGTCGCCCCTGATCGCCCGCATGCGGCCCGCCGCGCCCTTGAGGCCCTTGGTCCAGCCGCCGTCCTTCCAGGGCGTGTAGTGGCGATTGGCGGCGAGGAGCAGATCACGCGGAGCGGAGTAGACGAGGCCGCGAACGAGCACGTCCATGTCGCGCTTCCAGATCTGTTTGCCCGTCTTGAGATCGAGGGCGAGCATGCTCGGCGGTTCCTGGGGCAGCTCGCGGCCCGCCTCGCGGAGCTTTGCCATCACGGTGTCGTTGCAGGCATCGACGGCGAAGACGCGGGTGCTCGACAGGGCCACTCCGCTGCGGTTGAGAAAGCCCCAGGTCGCCTTGCGGGTCCAGAGGATGTCGCCACTGGTCGTGTCGATTGCCACGAGATAGGCCATCGGCATGCGGTCGCCGCCGAAGTCGCCGCCTTGGCCGTCGAAGCCGGCCTGGCAATCGATCATGGTCTGCTCGCGCAGCAGCGAGGCGACGAGCACGTTCCCCTCCGCATGCAGTCCGCCCCAGAAGAGCCCCGTGTCGTCGAGCGAGGGAACGGGCCATGCCGCCAGCTGCCTGCCGGTCTCGGGGTCGATTCGCAGGATGTGGCGGTGGGCGGCCACGAAGACGCCGCCGGGCAGGGCGACCATGTTGAAGCCGCTGGCCCGGCAATGCTGCGTCACGGGCACCTCGGCCGCGACCGCCTCCGGGTGCTCCCACGGCCTCGGATATTTCTTGGAATGGACGCCCAGCCCGCCGCTCGGGCCGCCGAAGCGGAACATGAGCGGCAGCTTCGTCTCCCACAGCCTGCGACCGGTGTAGATGTCGAAGGCGCCGAGCAAGCCCGGCCCCTGGAGGATCATGCGGCCATCGACGATTCGGGGGCCGACGGGCTGCGGGTTGATGCCGTCGCCCGATTGGTGATCGACGTTGGCGTCGAAGTAGAACCGCAGGTCAGCCGCCGCGCCGCCATACCAGAGCGTTCCGAGGGGAGTCTTGATCCGCGTGTCGCGGGCGGCGAGCGTGTTGCCGGAGTCCTGGAACTCCTGCCGCCAATCACCCGAGCCGGGGAGCGGACCATTCCGACGGGTCGTGGTCGATCCGGCGGCCAGGATGCCGCCATGGGGCCGCACGCAATCCTGCAGCGCCGGCACGTGGTGGGCGTCGCAGGCGACATAGCTCGCGATGTACGGCGGGAGCACGCCGGCGACGATGGGGCCCGACCGAATTTCCAGGCGGCGGCCCTCGTAGAGACCGTGGGCCTCGGCCGCGGCCCGCAGCTCTCGCGCCATCGCCGGCTGTTCTACGAGGGCGATGACTCGCACTTCGGGCTTCTTGATCGCCGCTTCGATCGTCGCCAGCGACGGATTGACGAGGACGGCGTAGCCGGCGTCGATCTCGATCGTCCGGGGCGCGGGGCTTGCGGCGGCTGGGCCCGCTTTCGGCGGCTCGTGCATCACCGGCTTGGCCGGCGGCGACTCGCGATAGTAAAGAATCTCACCCCGGGACGTGCTGACGAACGCGTCCCGCGGTGTGGCGTCGTCGCGGATGAGATGAAATGCCACGTCGCTGACGCCGGGAAAACTCGGGCGGAGGGAGGATTTCTCGGCATTTTCCATGGGCGACGCCGGAGCCGCGGGCTTCGCCGGGACCGCAGCGCCGGTTTCGACGTCGTAACGGCCGCCATTCGGATAGCCCGAGACCGTGAGCACGCCATCCTCGACCTTCATGCCGCCGAATGGCCGATAGTGGGCCGATGAGTTGGTCCACTCGATCGTGCCCGTCCGGAGATCGACCGCGTGATGGTAGATGCCGTTCACGGGCCAGTATCCCGCGACGAAGTACGCCTTTCCCCGGTGCACCGCCGGCTTCGCGGTCACGGGCCAGGCCGAGATCAGCCGCTCGTGCCCGAGCACGAGCCGTTCACGCGGCCCGCCGCACACCGACCAGCGGAGCGTGCCGTCGTGCCCGAGACAGGAGAGGAAGCCGTCCTCCGAGCCGACCAGGATGGCGTCGTCGGTGGCCACGGCGGCCGACCGAATCGGACCGTTGGTCGAGAACCGCCATTTTTCCTCCCCCGTCTCGATGTCGAACGCACGTACCGAGCCGTCGAACTCCGTCGTCACCACGGCGAGCTTGCCGGCCGGCGTGATCTGATAGGCGGTGTCGCGTTCGATTTTGGGCGTGAACTCCCACGCCGCGACCCGCGGAGGCAGCGTCTGCTTCCACTGCACGTGCCACTCGGCACGAGCAGGAATCGCCATCAGCAAAACCGCACAGCACAGGAGGGTTCGTCGCATGGTTTCAACGCGGTCCGTGGAAGGACGGGCAACGGTCAATCCGCCGGCTGGGCCGCCCGCTTCAGCCTCTGCCGCTCCTCCAGCCACTCCGGGATGATGAAGTCCTCGGTCGTGCTGCCATCGGATTCTGGAATCAACTCTAGCGACTCGAGCAGCGGAATGTCGACGTCTTGCTTCTCGATATGACGCTGGACGACGTCGGGGAAGACGAGTGCACCCGGAAACCATCCGAAAGTCTACCTCCGCCGCCATCAAGGAAACCGTCGGGCACGATCGGCGCGGGGCCGGCATGGCGGTTCGTCGTTCATCGCACCCGCAGGACCCGGGCGACGGGAGCCGCCGACTTGACGAGAGGCTCGACGCCGCGGCCGAACTGGTACGCGACGACCTTGACCTCGATCGGCAGCCGTGCCCGACGGGGCAATTCGTGAAGGACCAGCCTGCCCTGCTCGATCTTCGCCGGTCCGTGTGCCACGTAGTACTCGACGGGCAGTCCGCTGTCGCTCGTGGCGTTCAGCTGGATCGGTCCGGTTGCGGCGTTCACGTCGGCCGGCGCCGGAAACGTGATCGACTGCTCTTTTCCCTCGGTCAGCAGAAGGTTGCGGACGATGCCGACCTGCTCGGCATACCTCCACTGGTCGTCGCCTTCGGCATAGGCGACGAATGCGGTCGCCTTGGCATCGGCAAGGGGCGCCAGGGCGTCGAACCGCACGCGGAAGGAGTTGGGCCCGACGGCCACGATCGAGCCGCCGGTGGGTCGCACCCGGATCGCCATGGCCGAGTTGCCGACCGGCTGGCCGGCCTGCGCCCAGACCGGGCCTTCGCCGCCGTGCTGCCGCGGATAGCTCTCGGCGTATTTCGGGTTGACTTCAAAGGTCTGTCCATCGCCGATCCACGTGATCTCGTCGAAGAAAAAACGTGCGCCCCGTTCCACGGTGCAGGGGTCCAGCCAGCGGATGAACTGATCCCGCTTGTCGACGAGACCGCGGTGATGCGCAACCGTCGCCTCGGCCATCTCGCGGTCGAAATGCCACGACGCGCCGCCCGGCTCGCCGGTGTACTCGGCGGCCGGCGCCGGGGTGTGCCTGGCCGCAACTCTGGCGGGGAACTCCGTGAGCCAGCCGAGTGTCGCGTCGATCTTTCGGCACGTGACGGGAGCTCGTGCGTCGGGCGTCCAGTCGGGGATCCGCACCGCGGCCGCCTTCCGCAGAAACATCGCGAAGTAGGCCGCGCTGCGATCCGACCACGCGAAGTGGCCCGCGCCGGGCTCGACGACGAAGCAGCCGAGGTTGCCGGCGTCGTTGGAGCGGAAGGTTCGCATGGAGTCGACGCCGTTCTCCCAGTTTTCGCGGCCGCTTTCGTCTCTCGCCACTTTTCCGAACTCGTCGAACTGGCCGAGCATCATGAGGGCGGGAACGCCAGGCGGGACGGGATCGGGATCGAGGGAGTTGGCGGGGATTCCGGGCGAGCCGCCGCGGTACTGCATGACGCCGAAACAGCGGTCGCGGTGCGCGACGCCGGCGGCCTTCGCCTGGGGGCCGCCGGCCGAGTGCCCGGCGAAGAAGAGAGGCGCGACAGACAGTTCGTGATAGCCGCTCGCGGCGGCGAGGTCGTCGAGCACCTGCTGCACGTTGACGGAGCCGATGCCGGTCTTCAGGAAGATGATCGCCAGGCTTTCCTCGCGGCACACGCGGCGCACGGCGTCATCCTTGACGAGTTCGCGCTCGGCCGAGGACATGCCGGCGAAGAGCACGCCACGGACCTGCTCCGCCTGCGGTGGGATCCAGAGGAAGGCGTCGCGTTCACCGGAGCGGGTTTTCACGACCGTGGCGAATTGAAAAACCGCCGGGGGGGCGGCTGCCCCATCGGCAGCCGCGGCGTGGCTCGCCGAGAGCGTGACGATGGCGACGGCGACCATCGAGTGGAGTGCGATCTGCATCATGCTTCAGCCGGAGACCCGTTTGTTCGAAACCGTATGGCCGCAACCGCCGGGACCACCCCGGCAACCCCAAGCATACCGGCGTCACCAATCACGACGGCACTGCGGCGTGTTCGTTCGACATCCTCGCCGATTGAAGGACGGAAGGAAACTCATGTACTCTTGGGGGCGTCGTGCTCCGGGAGCTGCGTTTTCCCGGGACGGCATCCGCGGCCGCGGCCGCGTCGATCGACGAACACACTCGCCGGGCCATTCCATGCAC
>CAZPEM010000133.1:0-8936 GCA_964585575.1 uncultured Chitinophagaceae bacterium | reverse complement strand
TCGGAGATGTCTTCGTCGTGGTCGCGAGGTTCCTCGCGACCGCGGTCGTCACGCTTCGCTGGAGAAGGTTGTCCGACATGGCTTCCATTACCTGGCTGCTGGTCTTGCGTGGTTGGATCCCGTGCGGAATGCCGGGGATGGCACTCAGGATTCGTAGATGCCGGTCGAGAGATACCTTTCGCCCGAGTCGGGCAGCACGACGACGATCGTCTTGCCCTGCGATTCCGGCCTCGCGGCCACCCGCAGCGCCGCGTGCATCGCGGCGCCGCAGCTGATGCCGCAGAGGATCCCCTCCTCCTTCGCGAGCCTGCGGGCCACCGCGAACGCCTCGTCGTTGGTCACGGTGAGAACCTCGTCGATGACCGACTGGTCGAGCACGTCGGGGATGAACCCCGCGCCGATTCCCTGGATCTTGTGCGGCCCCGGCTGGCCGCCGGAGAGGATCGGGCTGGAGGCCGGCTCCACGGCCACGCTCCAGAGCTTCTGTCCCTGGGCATGCTTGAGGAACCGGGAGACACCCGTGATCGTGCCGCCGGTGCCGACGCCGGCCACGAGCACGTCGATCTTCCCTTCGGTGTCGTTCCAGATCTCGGGGCCGGTCGTGCGATAGTGGATCGCGGGATTGGCCGGATTCTTGAACTGCTGCGGCATGAAGTACTTGGGATCCTGCGCCATCTCCTCCGCCTTGCGGACCGCCCCCCGCATCCCCTCCGCGGCAGGTGTGAGGACGAGCTCGGCGCCGAGCCCCTTCAGGAGCGCCCGCCGTTCGAGCGACATCGACTCGGGCATCACGAGCGTGAGCGGATAGCCCTTGGCGGCGCAGACGAACGCCAGGGCGATCCCGGTGTTGCCGCTCGTTGGCTCGAGCACGTGGCCGCCCGGCTTGAGCAGGCCGTCCCGCTCGGCGTCCCAGATCATCGCGGCGCCGATGCGGCACTTCACGCTGTAGGCCGGATTACGCCCCTCGATCTTGGCGAGCAGGCGGACGTCGAGCCCGCTGGTCAGCCTGTTGATCCGGACGAGCGGCGTCTTGCCGATCGTGTCGGCGTTGTCGTCGAAAATTGGCATCGAGGCATCCTTTCCGCGTTCGCGGTCAAGGCGTGCCTCCAGTGCGTCCGGTCAGCAGCGCACGAAATGTATTTCGCACCTTCCACGGCCCGTCGCCGTGTTCCATGGCGGTCGCATCGGACATGATCCAAGCGGCCGTCAAAGTCTCCGCAGGCTATACGGTCCGCCAGGATTTGAAAAGTCCCCCGCCCGTCGAGGTCCTCGATCGGCCCTCACTCGCGGAATCGGCCGGCGTCGATGCCGAGCTTCCGCATCCGGGCGCGGAGCGTGTGCGGGTTGATCTGGAGGATCGCCGCGGCGCCCCGCCTGCCCTCGATCCGTCCGCGGGTGGCCAGGAGAGCCCGTTCGATGTGCTGCCGCATGGCGGCATTGAGCGGGAGAATGATGGCCGGCAGGCTCGAGTCGGCCGCAGGAGCGGGGCTCGGTGGATCGGGCGATTCGGGGATCACCTCGTACATCGTGGCGCCGGCCGGCGCCGGCGCCGGAATCGTCGGCCGGCTGAAGCCGAGCGCCGTCGTCACGTCGAGCCTCCTTCCCTTGCCGAGGATGACGGCCCGGTCGATGACGGCCCCCAGCTCGCGGATGTTGCCGGGCCAGTGGTAGTCGGAGAGCGCCGCGAGGTCGGCGGCCGTCGGCTCGGCGACCGGCAGCCCGAAACGGGTCGCGGCCTTGTGGGCGAAGTGCCGCACGAGGGCCGGGATGTCCTCGATCCGCTCCCGGAGCGTCGGCAGGAGGATCGGAAAGATGTTGATGCGATACCAGAGATCCTCCCGAAACGTCCGGTCCTTGACCATCTGCGCGAGATCACGGTGCGTGGCCGCCACGATCCGCACCTCGACGTGGATCGGCGACTTCCCTCCCACGCGTTCGATCTGGTGGTCCTGGAGCACGCGGAGAAGGCGGACCTGGGCCGGCAGCGGCAGTTCACCGATCTCGTCGAGGAAGAGCGTGCCGCCGTTGGCCCGCTCGAACCAGCCGTGGTGCTGCTCGGAAGCGCCGGTGAAGCTCCCCTTCTCGTGGCCGAAGAGCTGCGAGTCGACGAGCTCTGGCGGGATCGCGCCGCAGTTGACGCGGATGAATGGTCCGCCGGCCTGCCTCGAACGCGCGTGGATCGCCCGCGAGACGACCTCCTTGCCCGTGCCGGTGTCGCCGAGGATGAGCACGGGCACGTCGGAGGTGGCGACGAGCTCGACCCGCTCCATGACGTGCTTCAGTCCGGTCTGGCCGCCGACCACGTCTTCGCTGAGCGACTGTCGTCCGAGCCGCGTCAGGAGCGACTCCCGATCGGCTTCCGCCGCCTCGCGAAGGCTTTCGAGCTTGTGCAGTCGCTGGTCGTTTTCGAGCGCCGCGGCACAGGGCTCGAGGATCTGTTCGAAGAGCCCGCGGTGCTCGGCGTTGAACTCGTTCCCGGCCTGCGAGACGACGACGATCGCGCCGAGGACCGATGAACGTGACGCGAGCGGTCCGATCATGCCGCGGCGGGCGAGCGTTGCGGGAACGAGGATGCCTGTCCACTCCTCGTCGAGCACGTCGATCGCGGCGGCGACCTCTCGCCGACCGAGCCATGCCTCGAGCCTCTTCCAGGCTCGAGGCGAGATCTCGGTCACGGTCGCACCGGCCTCCGCTGGCTGGGCGGATATTGTCTGGGCGGACGTTGCGTACGAGGCGACCCGCTCGAGCGATCGGCGGCCCGCATCGATGCGATACACATCGACCCTATCGATGGGCATCCTGGTGGCGACGAGTTCGCCGATCGCCCTGATCGACGTGCCGATGTCGAGATGCAGCGACGCTTCGCGCCAGATCTCGGCGAGCAGGTTCACCATGGGGGTAGGACCATAAGCCAGACTATTTGGTTGGTGCTAAGCATATTTTCCAGATTTAATTCCATCAAATAGTCTGGAAAAATGTTCTATCCTCGATTTTCGTCTGTTTTTTCGCGGCACGCCTTTCGCAGATCTGGACATGCATTCCTCTCCTTCGGTCTGCTTTCCCTCCGTCGATATTTCTCGGGGCCCGGCTTCGGTGCTCGACACGGTGGGCCGCACGCCCCTGCTCCGACTGTCGCGGATCCTGCCCGAGCGTCAGGCCGCCGTCTTCGTCAAGGCCGAGTGCCAAAACCCGCTGGCGAGCGTGAAGGACCGGATCGGCCTGGCGATGATCGAGGCGGCCGAACGCGGGGCAACGTGGCGGTCGCTGCCCGGTTGGCGATGCAGCCTCGCAATGCCGGCAAGACGATCGTGACGTTCGCATGCAGTAGCGGCGAGCGATATCTCTCCACGCCCCTCTATCAGTTGGTCGGCATGCCGGCCGCGTCTTCGGCCCTCGATGCCACCGACTGGCCCGAGGTCTGAGCCTGGCAGGACCTTCCCCGTGAAATACAACGGCCCCGTGGCCCGTCCTGAGTGCGCCCGTTTCTTGTCACGGGCTGAAGTTTTGCCTGGAAAGATGCGCGGCTGTTCGGGTTTTCTGGGGAACAAGGGCTGGCTTTTCGGTCGTGATCTTCCTGTGGCACGCGCTTTGCATCTGATCAGGTTCATGGCTTCGCGACATCACCGCCGGGATCACGAAAAACCAATGACGAAACTGTCTGCCGGATTCAAGCCTTCGACGACATCTTTGCCGGTAGCAGCTGGGCCGCTGGCAACTGGGCCGCGAGCGACACCGTGGCTCGCCGCCGCTGCCATGGCGGCAATCATCGTCGCCGGCTGCTCCGGCAGTGCGGGAACCTCCGGGGCTCCCGCCGCCGCCTTGAAGGCCGCGGGCGTGACGCTGCTCAATGTCTCCTACGACCCGACCCGCGAGCTCTACAAGGAGATCAACGCCGCCTTTGCCACGCACTACGCCTCCCAGCACGGCGCCGCGGTCGAGGTCAAGCAGTCGCATGCGGCCAGCGGCAGTCAGGCCCGTGCTGTGATCGACGGGCTCGAGGCCGACGTCATCACACTCGCCCTCCAGCCCGACGTCGATGCGGTCGCCAGGAGCGGCCTGGTGCGGGCCGACTGGCCCAACCGCTTCGACAACGGCTCGATCCCCTACCACTCCGTCGTCGTCTTCGTCGTCCGCAAGGGCAACCCAAGGAACATCAAGGACTGGCCCGACCTCGTGAAGGGAGACGTGTCGATCATCACGCCGAATCCCAAGACGAGCGGCAACGGCAAGTACAGCCTGCTCGCCGCCTGGGGAGCCGTGCTCGCAACGGGAGGCAGCGAGGACGATGCGAAGGCGTTCGTCACGGAACTCTACAAGCGGACGCCCGTGCTCGATACCGGCGCCCGCGCCGCCACGGCCACCTTTTCCCAGAAGGGGATCGGCGACGTGCACCTCACGTTCGAGAGCGAGGCGCACCTCGAGGTCGCGGAGTCGAAGGGGGCGCTCGAGATCGTCTACCCGCCGCGGACGATCCGGGTCGATCCGCCGGTGGCCATCGTCGACAAGAACGTCGACAAGCGGGGCACCCGCCATGCGGCCGAGGCCTACCTGGGCTTCCTCTACTCGCCGGAGGGCCGCGCGATCATCGCGAAGCACCACTACCGCCCCTGGGGCGAATCGCCCCCGACGCCCGCCCCCGGTGAAGCCTGGCCGGAGGTCGTCGCCTTCGACATCACGCGGGTCGCAAAGGACTGGGACGACGCGATGAAGAAGTTCTTCGTCGAAGGCGCCGTGTTCGACGCGATCTACCAGCCTGGGGGCGGAAAGTAGCCGGCCCAGCCCTCCAGTTCATGACACGAAACCGATCCATGACGCCCGACGCCGCCATCTCGATTCCGCTCGACATTCCGCTCGATGCGGGTCTAGCGCTCGACGACGCCTCCGCGGTCGCGGGCCGGCCCGCGCGGAGGCGGCGGGCGGACGTGCTCCCCGGCTTCGGCGTGAGCGGCGCGATCACAGGGCTCGTCGTCACCGCGCTCATCATCCTGCCGCTCGCCGTGCTCGTGCTGCGGGCGGCGTCGCTCGGGCCGGCGGGGTTCGCGGCGGCCGCCTGGACGCCGCGTGCCCGCGCGGCCTATGCCGTCTCGCTCGGAGCGTCGATCGCCGCCGCCGCGATCAGCTCCACGCTCGGCCTCGTCGTCGCGTGGGTCCTGGCCCGCTTGAAGTTTCCAGGCCGCCGCCTGCTCGACTCGCTCGTGGACGTGCCGCTGGCGTTGCCGACGGCCGTCGCGGGGCTCGTCTACTCGACGCTCTACGTCGAGAAGGGCTGGCTCGGCCGGTTTCTCGTGCCGTTCGGATTCCAGGGGGCCTACTCTCGGGCCGGCATCGTGCTCGTGCTCGTCTTCGTGAGCCTGCCGTTCGCCGTGCGGGTGGTCCAGCCGGTGATCGAGAGCCTCGACCGCGATACCGAGGAGGCGGCGCGGATCCTGGGTGCGAGCCGGCTGCAGACCTTCCTCAAGGTCGTCTTGCCGGCGATCCTGCCGGCCGTGCTGACGGGGTTTGCGCTCGCGCTTGCCCGCTCGCTCGGCGAGTATGGATCGGTGGTCTTCATCTCCGGAAACATGCCTTTCAAGACCGAGATCGCGCCGGTGTTGATCGTGTCCCGGCTCGAGGAGTTCGCCTACGCCGAGGCGACGGCGATCGCGGTCGTGCTCCTCCTGCTGTCGATCGGCCTGCTCGTCGTCGTCAATGTCCTCCAGCAGCGGGTGGCTCGCGCCGCCCAGTGACCCGAACACCGGTCAAAAAACACCGCCATACCCAGCCATGTCCTCCCCACGCCCCAGCACCGCTTCGAGCCCGCTCGCCCGGGCAGCCGCCATCGCCGCGGCGTTCGCGATCGTCGGCGGCGTGATCGTCGTGCCGCTGGCGAGCGTGTTCTTCGAGGCGCTGGCCGAGGGGCCGGCCGCCTGGTGGCGGGCGATCGCCCACGACCCCGACACGCGTCATGCGATCTGGCTGTCGCTCACGGTGGCCCCGGTAGCCGTCGCGTTCAACACGGTCTTCGGCGTCGCGGCGGCCTGGCTCGTGGCGAGGTTTCGCTTTCCCGGCCGGTCGCTCCTGATCTCGTTCTTCGACGTGCCGTTCGCGGTCTCGCCGGTCGTGGCGGGGCTGGCGATCGTGCTCATCTTCGGCCGACAGGGGCTCCTGGGGCCGACGCTCGAGTGGCTCTCGATCAAGGTGATCTTCTCCTGGCCGGGGCTCGTGCTCGCGACGACGTTCGTGACGCTGCCCCTGGTCGTGCGGGAGCTGATTCCGGTGATGGAGGCGATCGGGCCGGAGGAGGAGCTTGCTGCCGTGAGTCTCGGCGCCGGCGGCTGGCAGGTCTTCTGGCGGGTGACGCTGCCCAACATCCGCTGGGCGCTCCTCCATGGGATCGTGCTCGCCAACGCCCGCGCGATGGGTGAATTCGGCGCGGTCTACGTCGTGAGCGGCCACATCGCGGGAGCCACCGACACGATGCCGCTGCGGGTCGAGAAGCTCTTCCAGGAATACCGCACCCCCGCCTCGATGGCCGTCGCGAGCGTGCTGGCGAGCATCGCGCTCGTCACGCTCGTCGCGAAGTTCGTCATCGAGCGGCGGATCGAGGCCGAGTTTCGCGAGCGTGAGGGTTTGGCCTCGCCGGCGGTCGCCGAGGCTGCGGGGTCCATCGGAGCTGGAGCGGAGGCCGTCGCATGAGCCTGTCGGTTCGCGGGATCACGAAGTCGTTTGGCAGCTTCAAGGCGCTCGATCGGGTGTCGCTCGACGTGCCGGAGGGGACGCTGCTCGCTTTGCTCGGGCCGTCGGGCTCCGGGAAGACGACGCTCCTCAGGATCATCGCGGGGCTCGAGTCGGCCGACGCGGGCACGATCACGGAGAACGGCGAGGACGTGACCGATCTCCACGCCCGCCGGCGGGGCGTGGGCTTCGTGTTCCAGCACTACGCGCTCTTTCGCCACATGAGCGTCTTCGAGAACATCGCCTTCGGCCTGCGGGTGCGGAAAGAGCCGGAGGCGTCGATCCGCGAGAGGGTGAACGAGCTTTTGCACCTCGTGCGGCTCGACGGGCTCGGCGGCAGGAAGCCCTCGCAGCTCTCCGGCGGCCAGCGGCAGCGGGTGGCGCTCGCGAGGGCGCTTGCGATCCGGCCGAAGATGCTCCTGCTCGACGAGCCGTTCGGCGCCCTCGACGCGAAGGTTCGCGTGGAGTTGCGGCAGTGGCTGCGGCGGCTCCACGACGAGATCGGGATGACGAGCATCTTCGTCACGCATGACCAGGAGGAGGCCTTCGAACTCGCCGACCGGGTCGTGGTGATGAATCACGGAAAGATCGAGCAGCACGGCAGCCCCGAGGAAGTCTTCGAGCGGCCGGCGACGCCGTTCGTGATCGACTTCCTCGGACAGGTGAACGTGTTCCACGGCAGGGTCGAGGGGGGCCGGGCCTTCTGGCACGGGATCCCGATCGACTTCCCCGAGTATCCGCACGCCCAGTCGCGGGAGGCGAAGGTCTACCTGCGGCCGCACGAGCTCGACATCGACCGAGCCGGCGTGCCGGGGCAGGAGGCGAAGAGCCTCTCGGCGAACGTGCTTCGCGTGACCCCCGGCGGCGCCGTCACCCGCGTCGCCTGCCGCACGTCGGCCGGAGGCGAGGAGCTCTACGTGGACGTCCCCACCGACAAGGCCCGCGGCCTCGCGCTTCTGCCCGGCGAGCGGGTCGCCATCACGCCACGAAAGGCGCGAGTGTTTCTCCCAGGACCGGAGTACGTGATCTGACGGAGTGCTTGAACTGACATGGATGCCACCCACGAAAAATACGAGTCCGCCCCGCCGACCGGTTCGGCGGCGGGACGCAGCCGACCACCCGCGGCCGCCGCCGGATCGGTTTCCCCCGCCGACGACGCCACGCTCGGCCGCATCGGCGAGGCCCTCCGCGGGCTCCGCTACGGCTCGGTGCTCACGATCGTGCAGGACGGCGTCGTCGTCCAGATCGAACGGACCGAGAAGACCCGATTCACCCGCTGACCCGACCAACCCCGGACCACCGCCGGACCACGAACCCGCTTACCACACATCCAATCCGCGATACCGACCGGAAGAACCGGAGGAACGCGACGGCTTTCAAGGAGCCCTCGACATGTCCTCCGCCGCCTACGCCTTCTCCAGTTCCGGGAATCCGGCCCCGCAGCACAAGCACCGGCCCGGGATGCAATCAACCGCCACGAGCGCGGCGGCCGATGCGGCGATCCGCGAGATCATCGACCGCCGGCGCCAGCGGCACAAACATGGCGGCACCCCGAATCCCAGGCCTTCTGCCGTCGGCAGCGCGATTGGCTCCGTCGGCGACGTGATCGGCGGGTCGATCCAGCAGCTCGGCCTGCCGCAGTGGGCATTCCGGGCGGTGTTCGTTGCGATCGTCGCGGGCGTGCTCGGCTGGGCGGTCTTCATGCGGGAGGGGGTGAAGTCGTGCGCGGTCGACGGCGTGCTCCTCTTCGAAGGCCGTCCGGTCGCCGATGCGACGCTCACGTTTCTTCTCCCTGGCGAGTCACCGGCCGACGGCCGCATCCTCCGCACGGATGGTGCGGGAGCCTTTCGCACCGATGCCGAGGCGTCGCTCCGCGAGGGCCTCTACACCGTCGTCGTCCAGCCGCCCGCCGCTGCCGGAAAGTCCGCCAAGAAACCCGTATTCCCCAGGTCCTACACCGACCCCGCGACCACGCCGCTTCGCGTGCAGGTGAGCGACGATCTCACCGGCCTGAAGCTGCTCGTGCGGCGGTGAACCCCCGCAAACGGTCAACCGTGATGTTTCATTTCGTGATTCTTTTTCCGTGATAGCCAAAGGAGATTCGTAATGCGTCGCTCCCAACCACCAACCCGTTTTCTCGTGCTTCGTCGGGCCCGTTCCCGTCGGGGCTTCACGCTCGTCGAGCTTCTGGTCGTGATCGCGATCATCGGCACGCTCGTCGG
>CAZPEM010000132.1:1806-9061 GCA_964585575.1 uncultured Chitinophagaceae bacterium | reverse complement strand
GGATGGGCGCAGCGAGCGTCCGGCGAGCGGCATACGGGCAGCCCCGAACCCAGCAACTACCGTCACGACTGCCGGCGGAAGATCTCCTCCGGCACTGGCCACGCCGCCGTGCGGCCGACCTCGTCGAGCGTGCGTCGCTGGCCGACGGTGTGCCACGGTGTCACGTCGCGAAGCTCCGGCATGATCTCGAGGATCTGCGCGATCAGCATGTCGACGAGCTGGCCGACCGGCGTGCCGCCCGTGCGCTCCCGGATGGCGGCGGCCGTCTTCATGAGCTTCACCATTCGCGACCGCTCGAGCACGGGCCCCGAGAGCTGTCCCTCCCCCTCGATAAGCAGCTCCGCGACGGGCACCTCGAGCACCTGCTGCCAGAGGAGCAGGTCGGAGATCCGCAGGTCGGCGTCGGGGAGCTCCTGCCGACGCACGACGCCCATCTCGATGCCGAGCCGCCTGGCGACGTTGCGGAGCGTCACCCCTTGCTGGCGACGCACTTCCGCGATGCGATGGAAACCTCGCACCGGCCTTCCGCGCCTCAACGTGGGCTGCGGGGCGTCGGGGATCTCGCGCCGCTCGTGATCGCGATCGTCGTCGAACGGATCCTGACAGCCTGATTCGCAGCACACAGTCGCCATCGCACCGCCTCCTTCCGTCGATTTCCATCAACGACGTCAACACCGTGCTGTACGCTGTTGGCGACGGGTTCGTTCGGCGGCGAACCAAAATTTTTTCTGCCACGTCGGAAAAGAAACGAGATGGGCGAAACACGGGGTGTCCGGGCGGAGTTCCGGGCGGCGGCGGCCGCCGGGCTGCGATGGGGCTTTTCGGGCCCGAGGGCGGCGGTCCGGCTCGCGGGGACCGACGCGGCGAGGTTCCTCGACAACTTCGTGACGGCGGCGGTTTCGAATCTCGCCGACGGCGAGGGAACCGAGGGCTTCGTCACCGATGCGAAGGGATGGGTTCTCGCGTTCGTGCAGATCCTGCGGACGGGCGATGGAGTCCTGCTCGACGCCGATGCAGGGCGGCCGGATGCAGGACGCAGGGCGGGGGCGGACGACGGCCCGATGCCGCTCGGGGAACGGCTGCGGGCGCACCTCGAGCACTACCACATCCGGGAGAAGGTTGATATCGAGGACCTGTCGCACGACCGGTCGGCGATCGTGCTCGCCGGCGACGGCGCGACGGCGTGGCTCGGCATCCCGATCCCGGCCGCCGGGGCGGACGACGGCCGAAAAAAACCACATGCCGTCGGACGGATCGCCGGAAGGGTCGTTCGCGTGGTCCGCATCCCGTGGCTCGGCTGCGAGGCGGTGCTGCTGCTCGCCGGCGCCGACGACGGCGAGGCGATCGCGGCATCCCTGGCCGCCGAGGGCGTTCCGCGGATGTCGGCCGACGCGATCGACGCGGCCCGCATCGAACAGGGCTTTCCATCCACCGACGACATTCCCGAGAAGACGCTTCCGCAGGAGCTCGGCCGCGACTCGACCGCGATCTCGTTCACGAAAGGCTGCTATCTCGGACAGGAGACCGTGGCCCGCATCGACGCGATCGGGCATGTCAATCGGAGGCTGAGGGGACTGGCCGTCGATGGGCCGCCGCCGGAGAGATCCGAGGCCGTCGCAGCCGACGGCGAGCCCGTCGGCTTCGTCACCACCAGCTGCCACTCACACCGCCTCGGGGCCGCTCTCGCCCTCGCGATCGTCCACGAGAAGGCGGCCTCCGCCCGAAGCCTGACTGTCGGCGGCCGGCCGGCACGCTTCGTCGATCTCCCGGTGCGCGGGCTCGGTGGAGGCGACGACGCCTCGCGTCGGGTCGTCTTCGAAGCGAGACGATTCCGCGTCACGAGCGTGGACGAGACGCTCGCCGACGGCTCGCATCGAACCCGCGAGATCGTCGAGCACCCCGGCAGCGTCGTGATCCTGCCGATCATCGAGGATGAATCCGGCCGGCCACGGGTCTGCCTCGTCGAAAACTGGCGGGTCGCCGTCGGCGGGCCGCTCCTGGAGCTGCCGGCCGGCACGCTCGACCGGGACGAGCCGCTCGAGGAGGCCGCGCGCCGGGAACTGGCCGAGGAAACCGGCTACCGCGCCGGCCGGATCGTGCACGCTGCCAGCTTCTGGATGTCGCCGGGCATCCTCCGTGAACGGATGCACGTGTTCCGCGCGGAGTCGCTCGCGGCCGGCGAGCAGGCGCTCGAGCCGGGGGAGAGAATCGTGGTGCGGATCGTGGCATGGAGCGAGGCGGTCGCGATGTGCCTCGACGGCCGCATCGACGACGCCAAGTCGATCGCCGCGATCCTGCTCGAAGAGGTTCGCAGGTGTTCCGAACGGACGCAGTGAGGTTCGAGGAAGCCCGCTCCGACTTCAGTCGGACGACACAGCCGGGTCGGACGACACCACCGCGTCGGCCGACACAGCCGGGCCGGTCCGGGCGGCGTCGAAGAGGAAGACGATCCCGCCGAGAAGGCCGCCGACGATGCTCGTGAGAAACCAAAGCAAGCCGAGCGTGACCGCCTGTTCGGCCGAGACTCCGAACGGCGCGAGCAGGAAGACGAGCCCTCCTTCCCGCACACCCACTCCGCTGATGCTCACGGGCAGCACCATCGCCAGCGCCACGAGCGGCACGATGTAGAACCACGCCCCGAGCGGAACCGTCAGGCCGAGGCCCCGGGCGACGAGCGCCACGCCCACCACGCCACCGACCTGAACGACCATGCTGTAGAAGACGGCCGTGGCCATGAGCTGAGGCCGCTTTTGGTAGGGCAGAAGATTCGAGAGAAATTCTCTCGCCTTGTGCTGCTCGGGAACCGCTTCGATGAACCGGTCGAGCGAGCCGACGGCCTTCATGAACAGCCAGGCCGCCGCGGCCAGCAGGACCGTGCCGAGGGAGAGGGTCGCCCAGCCCGGAAGCGCGAAGCTGCGGGCGGCGATCGTCGTTCCGGCGAGCACACCGAGGGCCGCCAGGCCGGTGAGCCTGTCGGCGATGACGCTGCAGCCGGCCAGCAGCCGGCCGTGCGACGTGTCGCTCAAGCGGTAGGCCTTCACGAAGTCACCCCCGATCGACGTCGGCAGGCAGAGGCTGAAGAAAGACCCCTCGTAAAATCGCATCACGAACGACGGGACGGAGAATTCGAAGCCGAGCGGCCGGGCAAGCCTGGCCCAGCGGAAGCCGGCAAAGGCTTGGACGGCGAGCGAGACGGCGAGACCGAGAAACCACCACCGCCAGTCGAGCGAGCGGAGCGTGCTGCCGAGGGAATCCAGCTCGATCCGCTGGAGCAGAAACCACGCCAGGCCCAGCGTGGCCGCGACCCGCAGGGCGAACTTCGCGGCCGGGTGAAGGGGGCGCTGAACCATTTCCGAACGGTACACGATCGGGCCGGCCTGGCACAGCCTGCCCCGCGGCCTCGGCACGGGGAGGCCGCAGGCCGCTTGGCGGCCGTATATGATGGAGCCATGGACCAGATCGCGGCGGAAGACCCCGGACTCATCACGGCCTTCATGGGGAGGCTGCGGCAATTTCTCAATGCCCTCCGCAGGCCCGAGGAGGCGACGGCATGGACGGCGATCGCCGTCCTGACGGGATTTCTCGTCTACAGCTACTGGCCCGGGCTCCTCAACGCGCGGTCGAGTTGGGACAACCCGCAGTATTCGCACGGCTGGATCGTGCCGCTGTTCACGCTCGGCCTGCTCTTCTGGTGGCGGCAGCCCGTCGCCGACGAGATCGCCCTGTCGGGACGAATGGCGGGGCTCGGCCTGCTCGCCGCGTCTTTCGCCCTGCGGCTGGCTGTGGCCCGCTACCGAATCGTCACCATCGACATGTACACGTTCGTCCCGGCCGTCGCCGGTGTCTTCCTGATGGTGGGTGGGTGGCGGATGTTTCGCTGGGCATGGGCGCCGATCGCGTTCCTGATCTTCATGTTCCCACTGCCCGACGAGGCTACCCGCTACCTTCTCGGGCCGCTGCAGACCCTCGCCACGATCGTGAGCACCTACGCGTTGCAGACGCTCGGCCTCGACGCCTACCGCGAGGGCAACCAGATCGTCCTTGGCGACATGCACCTCGGCGTGGTCGACGCATGCAGCGGGCTGCGGATGCTCACCATCTTCGTCGCGCTCTCGGTGGCGCTCGTCATGCTGGGCGATCGCGATTGGTGGGAGAACGTGGTGGTCATCGCGAGCGCCATTCCGATCGCCCTGATCGTGAACTCGATCCGGATCACCGTCACCGGCCTGCTCTACCAGATCGCGAGCTCGGAGGTCGCCGAGATGGTCTTCCACGACCTCGCCGGCTGGGTGATGATGCCGCTGGCCCTTGGGATGCTCTTCCTGCTCCAGCAGACGCTCGCCAAGCTCTTCTTCACGGAGAGCGGCGAACTGGCGCCGATCACGTCAACTGGTCAGACGCCGTCACAGCGGCCGGTTGCGACGAGGCCCGCGGCGCCGGCCACCTTGCTTCCCGGCGGTGGCACCCAGGCCGGGAAGGGGCCGCTGCCGATCCCGAATCCAGCGTCCGGAAGAGTCCCGCAACCGCCGGTTCCACTGAAGCCCCAACAGGCTTTCGCCCCACCGCCGCCGATCGTTCCGCCTCGGACTCCAGCGCAGCCGCTTCAGGGGTCGCCGGGCTCGCAGGTCCCTCATGACCGGCAGCGTCGGCAGAGTTAGCTCCGCCGCGTTCGCCGCGGATGATGTCCCCATTGGACAAACGGGGCCGCGAGGGACAACGGGGGCGCGAGCCCGCGGAATCGGCACAAGCGGCAGATTTTCCGCTCAAATGTCCCGCCACGGCGACCGCCCGAGGCAAAATAAACCCGCGGCCGGCGAGCATCGGGAAATCGCCGCGAGAATTCGTTAAAGTATCGAGAGGAATCCGAGCAGCGGCAGGAGCCAGGTCGCCCCGGAACGCGATCAGTGGGAAGTCTGCGATGCAACGAATGTCGTAGACTTCGCAACGGGTGAGATTCCCGCCGGGCCGAAACGAATTCATGAGTGACGCCACCTCCGCCATGGACGCGCCCGATTCGCAGAACCAGCCGGCCGCTGCGACCGGGACGCTCATGGTCCGCGAGACGGCGATCGCTCCCTACCAGCCCCCGAGCCATGGCCCGTTCGGCCGTGCCGAAGATCCTCTCGCCGGCGGTATCGACTACCTGCGGGTGTGGCATTCTTTTCGACGCCGCTGGCTGTCGTCGATCGTGGTCGGCCTCCTGCTCGGAACGGCCGCGGCGGTGGTCACGTGGCTGTTTCTCCCGCGGGGCTATGAGGCGGTGGCTTGGCTGCGAATCGGCGGCGGCGGAGGCATGCTCACGGGCGCCGCCGGCGGCGGCGGCGGCGAGTATGAATCTTTCCGCAAGACGCAGCTGCAGGTGATCAAGAGCCCGTTCGTGCTGACGTCGGCCCTGCGGCGGCCCGGGATCGCGGAACTGTCGATATTCAAGGAGGTCGAGGATCCGGTCGGCTGGCTTCAGAACTCCCTGCAGGTGGTCGCTCCAGCAGAGTCACAGGTGCTGCTGATCAAGCTGAGGGGCAAGTTTGCCCAGGACGTGACCCGAGTCGTCAACGCCGTCACGAGCGCCTATCTGGAGGACGTCGTCAACAAGGATCGAGCCGACCGACTCGGCCGTCGCGAGATCCTGGAGCGGAAGCACAAGGAAAACCAGGCCGAACTGCGGCAACGGAGGGAGACGTTCCAGAATCTCGCCCGTGAGCTTGGCACCCGCGATTCGTCGGAAGTGGCGACCCAGCGAAGCCTGCTGCTCGATCACCTCGGGACCCTTCGGTCCCAGATGACGCAACTCCAGCGGGACATCACTTCGATCGACATGGAGCTGGCCATGAACGAGGCCCGCCAAAACGCCAAGAACGGCGCCGACACGCTCATCCCCGAGGAAATCATCGAGGCGACCATCGCCCGGGACCCGGACATCGTTTCGCTCAATCAGCAGCGGAATGAAATCGATCAGCAGATCGCCCTGCAGGAGCAGCGGAGCGCCCGCGGCGCCAACGAGCCTGTCGTGAAGCGGCTGCGAGCCCAGCGGAACGAGGTCGTCGAGCGGATCGACCTTCGGAAGGCGGAGCTTCGGCCCACGATCGCCAGCCAGCTCGCCCTGGACACACGCGGAGATCAGGCCGGGCGAACTCGGGAGAGCCCCGCCCTGCTCCAGCTGCGGCGCAAGATCATCGCCGCCGAGTTCGCGGAAACGAAGGTGCAGTACGACAAGGTCGCCAACGACGTGACCGTGCTCGGCAATCTCAACGCCGATCTCGAACTTCGAAAAAGCGAGATCGCGAACCTGCAGAGCGTCACCGATCGGATCGGCAACGAGCTCGAGACGACGTCGATCGACCTTTCGATGCCGAATCGGGTCACGCTCATGGAGGAGGCAAGCGTGCCCGGCGGCAGCGACCAGCTCGCTCGAATGATGATGTCCATCCTCGCCGGCGGCGCGGCGTTCGTGGCCGGCGGAGGCGGAATCGTTCTCCTCGAATACATCCGCAATCGTCTCAGCTCCCCGGAGGAGATGACGCAGCGGGTCGGCATCCGCGTGCTGGGAACGCTGCCGAAGCTCAGTCGCAGCCGCAGGTCGGCCAGCGAGGCGGTCGTTGCCGAGAGCATGGATGCCATTCGCACGCTCGTCCTGCAGGCGGGCAGGCAGCCACCGAAGGTGATCCTCGTGACGAGCGCCGTGGAACAGGAGGGCAAGACGACCGTCGCCTCACGGCTCGCCGCCAGCCTGGCCCGTTCCGACAAGCGAACGCTCCTGCTCGACGGCGACCTTCGGCACCCGAACGTTCACCTCGCCCTCGAGCTCGAAATCGGAACTGGGCTCTCCGAACTGCTCCGCGGGGAAATCTCGGTGGACGAGGCCATCCAGCCCACCGCCATCGAGGGACTCTTCGCGATGACCGCCGGACAGTGCGACTACGCGGCGGTGACGGCGCTCTCCAGGCCCGAGCTTGGCAAGGCCTTCAAGCAGCTCCGCGAGTCGTTCGATCATGTCGTGATCGACGCCGGGCCGGTGCTCGCCTTCGCCGACGCCCTGCTGCTCGGACAGCAGAGCGACATCGCGATCGTGACCGCCCTCAAGGATTCCAGCAGCGTTCCGAACGTCAATGCCGCGATCGAGCGGCTGCGGGCGGTCGGCATCCGCGTCGTGGGGACGGTCATCAACGGCGTGAAGGAATCGGGGCCGCGGAGGCTCTACGCCTCGCCGCTGCCGACCTGATGCCTGGTTCCACGGCGATACACTGTTCCACGGCGA
>CAZPEM010000132.1:0-1706 GCA_964585575.1 uncultured Chitinophagaceae bacterium | reverse complement strand
GTTCCACGGCGATACACTGTTCCACGGCGACACACTGTGCCATGGCGATACATGGTGCCACGGGGCGACACGAAAAAACGGAAGGAGGGTGAACGATGAAGATTTCCGTGTCGGGCTTCGTGACGCTCCTGCTCGGGGTCGCCCTCGTGGGAGGCGTGACCGTGGTCCAGGGTGTCTGGACCGACCGTTGGACCGGCCGGAACGTGAAGGCGGAACTCGCCGAGGCGGCGGACCTGCTCGAGAAGCGTTTTCCGATTCGATTCGGCAACTGGGAATACGTGCAGGATATCGAGGGAGATCCGAAGGAGCTCGAGCGGGCCGGCGCCGTGGGACACGTCTCGCGGTTGTTCCGCAACATCGACACGAAGGAACAGGTTTCCGCGTTCGTGGTGTGCGCCACCCCGCACGATGCCTCCGGCCACACGCCCGACCGCTGCTACCCGGGCGCCGGCTTCGAGATCGCCGAGGCCGAACACCGGCAGAGCATTGAACTCGAAGATGGCCGCACCGCCGACACCTTCACGGGCACCTTTCGCAAGGGCGGCACGACGCTGCGGATCTATTGGACCTACGGCGTGGATGGGAAGTGGGTGGCGCCGCAGATCGCCCGGATCGAGTTGGCCGGGGCGGCTTCGGTGAACAAGCTCTACGCGATCATCGACGAAACCCGCACCCCGAAGGCCCGTGCGCTGGCCGCGTGCAATGACTTTCTGGCCTCACTGCTCCCGGAGATCGACCGGTCGCTCGCGGTCGCCGACGCGAAGCCCGCCGCGGAGCCGGAGGCGGCCGGCTCGCCGGCGAAAACGTCCGCCGGCACAGAGGCCGTGCAAGCTATACCGCCGGCAGCTGGGGCTGTACCGCCGGCAGCGGGGGGATGATCGTGGCGATCGAGCGCGGTAAGGTTTCAGGCCGTCGCCGGAGCGGCTCCGATCGCCGTGGCCCCGCTCCATCGAGAGAATCGACAAGAAAGCAGAGGAATTGGTGAGTGGCAAGCGGGCGTTGATCACCGGAATCACAGGGCAGGATGGCTCCTACCTCGCCGAGTTGCTGCTCGACAAAGGCTACGAGGTGCACGGCGTGGTTCGCCGCTCGAGCACGTTCGGGACGCAGCGGATCGAGCACGTCTACCGCGACATCCACGACACCGACCGCACGCTCGCTCTCCACTACGGTGATCTCGCAGACGGCAACGGCCTCGCGCGACTCATCCGCGAGATCCGCCCCAGCGAGGTCTACAACCTCGCCGCACAGAGCCACGTACGGGTGAGCTTCGACCAGCCGATCTACACCGCCGACGTGACGGCCGTGGGCGTGCTCCGGCTCCTCGAGGCGGTTCGCGACGTGCAGGACGCCATCGGAGGGCAGATCCGGTTCTACCAGGCCTCCAGTTCCGAGATGTACGGCAAGGTCGTCGAAACGCCCCAGAGCGAGACGACCCCCTTCTACCCGCGAAGCCCCTACGGGGTCGCAAAACTCTACGGGCACTGGATCACGATCAACTACCGGGAGAGCTACGGACTTCATGCCTCCTGTGGGATTCTCTTCAACCACGAGAGCCCCCGCCGTGGCGAGACGTTCGTGACCCGCAAGATCACCCGGGCCGCGACTCGGATCAAGCTGGGCCTCCAGCGGAAGCTCTATCTCGGCAACCTCGACGCGCTTCGCGACTGGGGCTTCGCCGGCGACTACGTCGAGGCGATGTGGCT
>CAZPEM010000131.1:7609-9062 GCA_964585575.1 uncultured Chitinophagaceae bacterium | reverse complement strand
CCCAAGGAGGGCACCGGCCGCGGCGCCGCGGGCGAGCTGCGGACGCTCCTCACCGACCTCGGCTTCGACGAGGTGCAGCACGAGCAGATCCGGGCCGACCTGCAGGCCGGCCGGATCGGCCTCTCGCAAAACCGCCTCCCCGCGAGCACGTCGATCGAGGACGTCCGCGACGAGGATGTCGCGTTTGCCGACGGCGTTGATCAACACGGCGACGATAAACACCATCACGACAAACACCTTGCCATCGGCCGGGAAGCCCTGCGGGCCGGTGAGGTGGCCGTCATCACGATGGCAGCCGGGGTGGGAAGCCGCTGGACGCAAGGGGCGGGCGTCGTGAAGGCGATTCATCCCTTCTGCCGGCTCGCGGGAAAGCACCGGACGTTTCTCGACGTGCACCTTGCGAAGTCGCGGCGGGCCGGGCGGCTTGCGGGCCTGGCCGTGCCACATCTGATCACGACGAGCTACCTCACCCACGGCCAGATCGACGAAGCGGGCTACGGATCGGAACGGCTCGCCCAGGGCAGGACGCCCGCCGGTGTCGAGCCGATCGTGAGGCTCTCGCCGGGACGGGCCGTCGGCCTGAGGCTCGTGCCGATGGTCCGCGACCTGCGGTTTGCGTGGGAGGAGACGTCGCACCAGCTGCTCGACGAGCAGAAGCAAAAGGTCCGCGACAGCCTCCACGCGGCGCTCGCCTCGTGGGCCGAATCGGCCGGCGAGGGAACCGACTACACCGACAACCTGCCGAGCCAGTGTCTCCACCCGGTGGGTCACTGGTTCGAACTGGCGAACCTCCTGCGCAACGGCGTGCTCGGCCGGCTGCTCGCCGAGCGGCCGCAGCTGAAGTGGCTCTTCCTCCACAACATCGACACGGTCGGGGCCGATCTCGACCCGGCGGTCCTCGGCCGCCACGTCGAGAGCGGCGGCTGCCTCACCTTCGAGGTCATCCCGCGGCGGATCGAGGATCGCGGCGGCGGACTCGCGCGGGTGAACGGGCGGCCGCGGATCGTCGAGGGGCTCGCGATGCCCCGCGAGGAGGACGAGTCGAGGCTCCGCTTCTACAACACGCTCTCCACCTGGATCGCGATCGATCCGCTGCTGCGGGTGTTTGGCCTCGTGCGGGAGGATCTCGGCGACTTCGTCCGCTCACGCGAGAAGGTGGCCGCCGGCATCCGCGCCGTCGCCGCGAGGATGCCGACCTACGTCACGCTCAAGGACGTCAAAAAACGCTGGGGCCACGGGCAGGAGGACGTCTACCCCGTCGCCCAGTTCGAGAAGCTCTGGGGCGACATGACGGCCCTGCCGGAGGTGGACTGCCGCTACGTCGTCGTGCCACGATTGCGCGGCCAGCAACTCAAGGACATCGCCCAGCTCGACGGCTGGCTCCGCGACGGCTCAGCGGCCCACGTCGAATCCCTCGGCGACTGGGATTGAACGGAATCCCGACCGGCACACG
>CAZPEM010000131.1:0-7509 GCA_964585575.1 uncultured Chitinophagaceae bacterium | reverse complement strand
GCCCACGTCGAATCCCTCGGCGACTGGGATTGAACGGAATCCCGACCGGCACACGGAACCCGACCGGCACACCGAACCCCGACCCTCACACCGAACCCCACCTCACACGCACGCCCGAGGCGCGAGCCGAGAGGGGCGTTGACGTGACCTCCACCGCCCGGGCCGGGTTCATGCTGGCGACGTTGCGGGGACGGTTGCGACCGACCGTACGTCAACCTGCGGGGATTTCCTCAACTCCCCTCTCGGCTTGCGGCTCGGGCTTCCGTATACGCGCGTGAGTCCCTCCTCGCCCGCCGGTTCACCGGCCTACACGGCCTCCGAGAGCAGGATGCCGCAGGCGACGGAGACGTTGAGGCTCTCGACGGCGCCGGTGCCGGGGATCTTCACTCGCCGGTCGGCCACCGCGTCGATCCCCTTCGAGATGCCGTGCCCCTCGCTGCCGAGCACGATGACGCTCTTCCTCGAGAGCTTCGCCGCGTAGACCGATTCGCCCCGGCCGCTCGACGCCGCGATGATCACGTAGCCCGCCTTCTTCAGCCTCGCGAGATCCGCCGGCGGGTCGGCGACGTCGCAGGCCGCCACGATCTCCGCGGCCCCCTCCGCGACGCGGACGGCGGCGGGCGAGAGCGGCGGCAGTTCGCCCGAGCGGCCGAGGATCGCGGCCGCGCCGAAGTGTGCGGCCGTGCGGAGGATCGAGCCCAGGTTGTGGGGATTCTGCACGCCGTCGAGATAGACGAGCGGGCCGGTGCAGCGGCCCTTCTCGATCCCCGCGAGCAGGTCGGCCAGGGTCCAGCGGCGGATCGCCTTCGCGAGGATCGCGATCCCCTCGTGGTGGAGCGAGCCCGTGAGCCGCTGGAGGTTGTCGGCCCCGACGAGCTGGTAGCCCTTCCGCTCCTTCGCGCACCACGAGAGCAGCGATCCCCACCGCTTCCGCTGCGGCTCGGCCACGTAGACCCGCACGATCTCCTGCGGCCGCCGGGCGAAGATCGCCTCGCACTCCCGCACTCCGTGATACAGCTCCTCCGCCTTCCCCCGGTGGCGAGGCAGGCGGGCCGCGGGCGAGCCCGCCAAAGCAACACGGGCCGCGGGCGAGCCCGCCAAGGCAACCCGGGCCACGGGCGGCTTGGGCGGTTGCTTGCGTTGTAAGCTTTTTTTCATGTCAGTTGGATCGGGCGAATCCTCCCCCTTGATCGAAGCACTGTTTTTTTGTACACTTTCTACATCCGCATTCCCGCCCGTCCTTGGGCCCAAACAGACACAGCCTTGGGCCGAAAGACACACAGTCTGAGGTCGTTTATGAAACAGATCGAATTCGAGACAGTTCTTGACGGCGGTTCGCTCCTGAATATCCCACCGGATCTCGCGAAGCAACTGCCTGACCACGGTCGGGCAACCGTGGTGGTCGTCATCGCAGAGAATGACACTGCAGAGAATGACACTGTTGCCTCACAGAGGCCGGCTGCGGGGTTCCTCGACGACCTGGCTTGGCGGCAGGCCTCGTACGATGCTTTTCTCAAAGACGACTCCGACGCAGACCGTTCCTATGATCGTTACCTCTGAAACCCCGCCACTCGACTTCGGTGAAACCTGGGTCTGCCGCTTCCCATTCACCTCCGGAAGGGGAGCCAAAGCAAGACCTGCACTCGTGATTCGAAAAATCCCTGCTACGCGCACGATTGGGGAATTTATCGGCACATGATCGTGAGGCGGTGAGAACGATGTGGAACGAGCAGTTCCGCCTCTGAACCGGAAACGTTCACGGAATCTCGAGCGACGGGATCGCGGCGGCGTCGACGTCGTGGGTGGCGAAGTAGCGGGCGACCCGGCGGGCATCGGCGGCGGACGGGGCCGCGGGCGTTTCGTCGCGGAGCGACCGGCCGGCAAGCCGCCAGCGGGGGCCGAAGTGGTAGACGGCGTAGTACATGATCTTCGCCTGGATGACGTTCGTGCGGCCGCAGCGGCAGGCCTCGTAAAACATCCGGTGCACCAGCTTCCAGGGCCGCGACCGCGACACGCAGGCGACGTCGTGCACGACCGAAGCGTTGCGAAACCTTCCCGTGAAGGGGCTGCCAATCACCGACCAGAAGGCCCGGGGAATGCTCGCACCGTTGACGACCGACTCCGCCGGCGCAAGCCACCGCGACTCCGCCGCATCGACGTAGGCGAACGGCTCGACGAGCGCCATCTCCCGCCCGTCGTCGTGCCACCGCGCGACCACCCGCCCCTCGAACCGCCCCCACTCGCCTCGCCGCGTCATCCGTCTGTCCTTTCCCGCCCGTTGACCAAAATACTATACGTACTTACACTTCCCTGGTTGTTTCGTCCGCGCCAGGCAGGGTTTCGATGCCACAACACCACCATGCCGTTGATGGGGCCGGGAGGCTTCACATGACCGTGTCGATCCTTAATTTGCACTGTCTCAACGCCGTCTGCGACGACTACGAGAGCCTTCCGGCCATCCTGGAGGACGTTCGAAGCTCCAGCCACGGGAATGTCTCGCTCGAGGAGGCTGCGGAGTCCATGACCGAGCTCGTCCGTGATGGCCTCGTGGACGCATTCGAGTTCGACCGGACCACAGGACGCTACGTGCGCACCGCAGTGAATAACGTCCCGGTGGAAAAAAAAGCCTTGGAAGAAACGTGGTTCCGCATCACGTCGAAAGGCCGCGGCGAACTGGACGCCAACTGGGTTGATTCGTGATGGGTCGATTCGTGATGGCCGGCTACCCGAGTCTCGCCGCGTCATCCACCTGGCCTTCGGGCGGGGGACGCGCGGCTTGCGAGGTAGGCCATGAGGGGCTTGGCCGGCTTCGGCACGCAGCTCTCGTCGCAGACGACGTGAACGATCAGATGGTCGCGATCGATCGTGACGTCGAACTGCTTCTCGTCGCGGGCCGACTCCGAAAACCGCTCGAAGCTCTCCACGAGGCCGCTCTCCTCGACGAGCGACTCCACCCGCGCCCGCTCGGGAGGCTCGAGCGAGGACGTCTCGATCCGGCACTCCTTCACGAGCCCCGCGAAGCCGCCGGAGATCGTGCACGCGATCCTCATGCCACGCCCACCTTCTTCCACGCCGCCGCCACCGCCTTCCGCTCCGCGGCGCCGAACCGGTCGGATGCCACCTGCGCCGTGATCCGGGCGCACTCCTTGAAATCGCTCGACCGCGACAGCTGGAGCATCGCGTCGTACCAGATTCTACCGGCAGTCTCCCAAGACTTGCCCCCGATCGCCTGGGCCGCGAGCACGAACGCCCGGTTGGGAATCCCCGAGTTGATGTGGACACCGCCGCGGTCGGCCGCGCCGGTGTAGATCGCGTCCATGTGGGCCGGCTGGGGATCGGTGCCGAGGACGGGATCGTCGACGAACGCGGTGCCCGGGTGCTCCATGTCGCGGATCGCCCGGCGGGTGGCCGCCGGCATGAGCACGTCGGCTCCCACGAGCCAGTTCGCCTTCTCGACCGACACCCCCTCCTTCCACTGCCGCACGAGCACGCCGAAGACGTCGGAGAAGTGCTCGTTGAGGGCGCCCGACTGGCCGCGGTAGACGAGGTTGCTCGTGAAGGCCTGCACGCCGTGGGTGAGCTCGTGGCCCACGACGTCGAGCGACCGCGTGAACCGCGTGAAGACGACGCCATCGCCGTCGCCGTAGGCCATCTGGGAGCCGTCCCAGTAGGCGTTGTCCATCGGGACGTAGCGGCCGCGGTCGTCCACCTCGCCGACGTGCACGCTCGAGATGAGCGACATGCCGGCATCGTCGAGCGAGTTGCGGCCGAACAGCTCGTGGAAGAAGTCGAACGTGGAGCCGGAGTGGTCGTAGGCCTCGTTCACCGCGACATCCTTCCGCGGCTTCTGCCCCTCGCTCCGCACGAGCCTGCCGGGCAGCCGGTCCTTCTTCTTCGCGTCGTAGACGAGCCGGTGTCGCCGGCCCGTCGGCGAGGGCACGGCCATCATCGACGGCATCTTCTGCGAGAGGTCGCGAACGGCATGGATCGCCGCCGCGCACGCCAGCGACCCGACCGCGCGGCTGCGGAGCGCCGGATCCCCGCACCGCGTCATCGCCTCGATCATGTAGGGCGGGACGATGCACTGCAGCGGGCGGCGCGGGGACCGCTTGGGAAGGGGCCGCGTCATGTGAGAGCTCCAGGACTGGCAGGTTGGGTAGCGTGGGAAACGGAAGGAAGCCGCCGGGCGTGAAGCCGGGAAAGTCGTCCGGGTTCTCGTGAACCTCTGGGATTTCCCGGCCGATCAGACAAGGGTCCACACCAAGGGGAGTCTTCCCTCCCAATGAGCGACATGCAAATCGGCAACCACCGCCCGTCGGCGATTTTCTCGGTCGCCGTTGCCTGCACGCTGCTGGCGCCGGCGATCACCCGCGGGACCGATCTCGGGTGGATCTTCAAGGGCGCAGCGTCCACCGAACGGGCCGTTCATCGGAAGCCGCCGGTCGTCGCGTGCGATCCCTGCATGGAAAGGGTCGTGGACGAGATCGACTGGCTCAACCACTTCCTCGACCTCCACGGCTCGATCGTCGCCAAGCAGCCCGACATCTGGGGCCAGAGCCGGCTCACCCGCCACCGCCAGGAATACGAGGACGAACTCCGCAAGGAACTCGGCGCGTTCGAGCTGCGGAGCAACGCCGCCATCCGCCGCAGCGACCAGGCCTTCCTCGGCATGGCCATGGCCCTCGAGGCCGCCACCGACCGCCGCCGCGGCCCGGAGCTGCTGCCGGCGCTCGGCGCGACGATCGCCTCGGGCAACGAGCAGGTCGAACGCGCCGGGCAGGCCGTGATCGGGCGGACGGCACCGTTCCAGATGCCGCAGGCGCCGCCGGGAATGCAGTTCGAGGCGGCCCCGATCACGCTCGAGCCCACGATCCGGCTCGACCAGCTCTCCCGCTACCTCAACCACCTCCACGAGCTGCGGCGAATCAACGAAGGCGACGACATCGCCGATTCGCCGGGCTACTCGCTCAATCTTGTGCGGGTGCCCGTCTCCATCACGCCCGGAAAGCTCACGAACAAGGGGCACGGCGCGGAGATTGAGCTCACAGCACGGCTCGTGCTCGGCGAGGACCTGCTGCCGACGACGTTCCGCAGCCTCGTCATCAACGACCTCGTGGACGTGATCTCGCCGGCGCTCACCTGGTGCGTCAACGACGAGGCCTGCGGCCGCTGGGCGGCGACGATCGCGCGTGCCGCCCGCCGGCATGACGGCAGTATTCTCCCGCCGGACGGCGGTGCGACGATGCGGATGGAGCCGACGGATGCCACGATCGTGCCGGCCGAGGAGATCGTGGAAGCCGGCCTCGATGCCGCCGTCCGCTCGCTGGCCGCACGACTCCCGACGATCACCCCCGCCGCGGCCCCGACCGTGAAGGCACGGCGGGCACGGATGCCGATCCCGTTCTCCCAGCTCGCCGACGCGGCCGGCGTCCGCGAGATCGGCATCCTCATCCACGACGCGAGGAAGGCGCTCGCCAACCACCCGACCGCCCGGCCGTGCATCCCGTACTCGGAGGTCCGCAACTATCTGTCGGAAGAGCTCGACGCGGCCTACGACTTCCTCGAGCAGTCACGCCAGCAGCCGATCTGGACCGAGCTGCCGGAATGGAACCTGGCCGAGACGGTGCGGAGCCGCCGGGTGAACGAGCTGGCCCGGCTCCGCGAGGGCTACTTCGCGGCGGTCGGCCCCGAGGCCTGGCGGACGACGACGTCCGTGCTCGGCTGGGCGATCCTCGTGGAGAGCGGGCTGTTGAGCGAACGGCTCGCCGACGACATCCGGGAGTCGGCGACGGCGCGGGGCTTCGACGGCGGGTGCTCCCGGGGACCGTTCTACGGCCCCTGCCCGTCGCCCGAGGCGCGGATGGCCTTCAACGACTACGTCTGCCGCCGCTGGCCGATCCGCGTGTTCGCCCTCGATCCGGTCGTGCAGGAGCAGAACGTCGAGGATGCCTTCGCGAGGCGTCGGGAGCTGCAGATCGCGGCGGCGATGGCGTTTGCGAGCGGGCGAATGGGGGCGCAGGCCCTCACGCGGTTCACCCGCCGGCTCGAGACGGAGATGGCCACGATCTCGCTCAACCGCACCGCCGTCGGATTCGCGCACGGCCCCGACACCTTCGGCTGGCGGTTCGAGCCCCGCATCCAGCCGCCCCCGACCCGCAACACCTTCGCCGCCTTCACCGAGACGATCTGCGGCGGCCCATCGGAGGAGGCCGAGCGAAAGCACCGTAGGCTCGAGGCGGGCCAGCGGGAATGCACGGCGATCGTCGTGATGCCGGCGTTCGTGCCGTTCATCGTATTCGACGTGAAGACGCGGTGGTACTCGCTCACCCATCCGGCCGACACGAAGCCGAGCACCCGCGAGACGATGCTCTTCTCACGGTCGCTCAAGGCGATCGAGACGGGCGTGGTCGAGTGCCAGGCGAAGGCCCACCTCTACCGCCCCTGCGAGCTCGAGCAGCTCATGCAGACCGTGCGGAAGCTCGACCGCCGGCTGCCGACGCAGATGATGCAGTCGCCGATCCCCTTCGAGAACACTTCCGGCGGCTTCGAACTCTTCAACACCGGCATCACCGACCTCGCCCCCGACCTCGTGGCCTGGTATGGGGCGCAGGGCGTCGATCCCGACGGCACGACCTCGCTCTATCTCATCGGCAAGGGCTTCAGCGTGCACGACACGAGCGTCATCGCCGGTGGGAAGAAGGTTCCGATCCAACTCGTCAGCCGCGAGCTGTTGAAGGCCGAGATCCCGCCCGGCGTGAGGACGATCCGGCAGGCCTGCCGCGCGGCCACCGCGGCCGAACCGCTCGCCACGTCGGAACCGCTCGCCACGTCGGAACCGCTCGCCGCACCGCTGCCGCCGCCGGGCGGGCCCGACGAGCCGCCGGCCGAGGAGCTGCCCTACGTCGAGGAGGCCGCGTGCCCCCGCTGCGGCGAGGCCTGCAACGACCGCGAGGTGGTGGACATCCACCTCGCGACCCCCTACGGCGTGAGCGGCCGGCTGTTCGTGCCGGTCGTCCGCGACGGAAGCCGGCAGACCGCCTCGACGCTCGCCTTCGCCGAAGGCTACACGCTCGGCCTCACGTTCGCTCCGACGAAGACCTCGGCGGGCCGGACCGAGACGGCGAGGATCGACGAGTTCTACTCGGCCGACTCGGCCGCGATCCTGATCCGTGTTCCCGACACGTTCATCCCGCCGCCGAAGGCGGAGCTTTCCTGCACGCTCACCGACACGGCGACCGGCACGATCGTCGGCACCTTCGGCACCTCGTCGCTTCCCTTCGACGCCCGCCGCGGCGGCTACCGGCTCGGCGGCGGCGACCTAAGGAACTTCGTCGGCGACACCTCGCGGCCCGCGACCGACAAGACGCTCCGCGGCGCCGTGAAGCCCTACCTCGACGCGCTCCTCGCCCGCGGACGGCTGGCCGAAGACGGCGACGCCGTGTCGCTCAAGCTCACCGCGTCGCTCACGGCCGAGCAGCAGGAGGTTCCGATCGAAGGCGGCATCGTCGT
>CAZPEM010000130.1:0-9133 GCA_964585575.1 uncultured Chitinophagaceae bacterium | reverse complement strand
GCCGGACCTCGTCGTCTGGCCGGAGACGATGTGGCGCTGGGGCCTGCTCGAGATCGATCCGGCCGAGGAGCTTCCCGAGGCGGTCGTCGCCGAGGCGGTCGGGCCGCCGGCAGATGGCGATGACGCACCGGACCGTCGCGCGCGGCGGCAGCGAGCCTGTCGCGAGAAGCTCGTCTCGCAGCGGCTCGAGGCGGTCGGGGCGTTCGCGAGGAGGTATGGCACGAACTGGCTCGTCGGGCTCGACCGGCAGGTCGTGACGCCCGCGGCGGTCTCGGGCGGCCGCAACTTCAACTCGGCGCTGTTTGTCGATGCCGAAGGCCGTCCACTCGGCCGTTACGACAAGATGCACCCGGTGCTCTTCGGGGAGTGTGTGCCGTTCGGCGAACGGTTTCCCTGGCTCTACCGGCTCACACCCCTGCCCGCGGGCCTCACGGCCGGCAGTCGCCCGGTGGCGGTCGACATCGAGGGCTGGAACGTGGCACCGACGATCTGCTTCGAGTCCACGCTCCCCGGCGCCGTGCGGAGCATCGTCCTGCGGCTCGACGCGGAGGGAAGGCGTCCTGATGTCGTCGTGAACCTCACGAACGACGGCTGGTTCTGGGGCTCGAGCGAACTCGACATGCACCTGGCCTGCGGCATCTTCCGCGCCGTCGAGGTGCGGACGCCCTTCGTGATTGCCGCCAACACGGGGTTTTCGGCGTCCATCGACGGCTCCGGGAGGCTGCTGGCCCGGGGGCCGAGGCGGGCGACGACGGCGATCCGGGCCCGGGTCGTGGCGGACGGTCGCACAAGCCCGTTTCTCGTCTGGGGGGCCTCTCCGACAGGCGGATGCCTTGCGGCGGTGCTGTTCGTGCTTGGCGAGCGGTGGCGGTCGCGCCGGTCGGGCGGCCTGGGAAGCCTGGGGGGTGGCAGTCTTGAACTGCCATGGAAACGCGGTTCGCGTTGACCCCCGCCTGTTTCCGAATCTATTCTGGAAGCGGTCCCTCGCGTCAGGCTGAAAGCATGGATATCCTCGGAAAAATCTTTGTTTTCGCGATCTTCATCATGAGCCTCGTGTTCATGAGCTTCTCGGTCGCCATCTACGCCACGCACACGAACTGGCGGGAGGAGATCGAGCGGACGGCGGCCCAGGCGGGCGTCGGCAAGCCGGTCGGCTACCGGGAGCAGCTCAAGCAGGCGAAGGAGGAGCGGGAACGGCTCGCCGCGAGGATCACCGACCTCGTGCGAAAGGTGTCGGAGTCGGAGGTGGCCCGTGATCAGGTCATCGCCCAGGTGCAGGAAGCCCTCCGCGAGAAGAACGCCGACCTCGACAAGCTCCGGCGGACGAAGGACGACAGCGAGAAGGCCGCGGAAGAGGCGAGAAGTCAGCTCGCGGCCACGCAGAAGCAGCTCGAGGACATGAGCAGCGGCATCCAGAAGCTCCGTGAGCAGATCCTCGCCGAGCAATCGAAGGTTGACGCGGCGGTGCAACGCTCCGCCCAGCTCACCGACGACCTGCACGAGAAGCAGGCTTTCCTCCAGATCGCCGAGGAGCGCAAGAAGCAGCTCGAGCAGCAGGTCGCCAACGCCCGCGAGCTGCTCAAGGCCGCCGGACTCGATCTCGGGGCGGCGACGGGTCGCCTGCCCGAGCTGGAGGGATCCGTTTCCGTGGTCGGCCAGGACATGGTCGAGATTTCCCTCGGAGGCCACGACGGCATCCGCAAGAACGTCGATCTCGAGGTCTACCGCGATGCGACCTACGTCGGCAGGGTGCGGGTGATCGACGTGATGCCCGACAAGGCGTTCGCGAAGCCGATCAAGGACTACATGAAGGACGTCATCCGTCGCGGCGACCGGGTCGCGACGAAGCTGAAGGCCTGAGGGCATCGCGATGGCCGACGACACGAAGCCCCGTCCGCGAATGGACATCTACACGGCGATGCTGGTCCTCGCGTTCGTCGCGATCTCCATCGGCTGCGTGATCCTCGCGCTCGATCTGACCCGCTATCGGAATCCGCAGAGCGGCGAGATCGAGATCATGCCGCCGGCGAACCTGCGGGTCGACGCCGCCTCCTGATCGGGAGGCGCCGCGATGGTTCTCCGATGGCTTCGAGATCGAAGGCGACGAGCCCTTTCCGCCTCCCCCTTTCCGCCGGCCTGGGGGGCGATCCTGCGGCGATTCGTCCGGCAGTACGAGTGGCTCGACGACGCGGAGCGGGACCGTCTCCACGCCTTCGTCATGATCTGGCTCGACGAGAAAAGGTTCGAGGGCTGCCGCGGCCTGGAGATCACCGATGAAGTCCGCGTGTCGATCGCGGCCCAGGTGGGGATCGTGGCGCTCGGCCTCGAGGGGGAGTGTTTCGACCACTTGAAGTCGGTGCTCGTCTACCCCGACGACTACGTGGGCGAGAAGACCGTGCCGATCGCCGGCGGCGGCGAGCTGGTGACGAAGGAGGAGAGGCTCGGCGAGACCTGGGCCGGCGGAAGCATCGTCTTCTCGTGGCCGAGGGTCGTGGAGGGGGGGCGGATGCGGGACGGCCCGAGGAGCGTCGTCGTCCACGAGTGCGCCCATGCCTTCGACCTGCTCGACGGCGACATCGACGGCGTGCCGCCGATCGGATCGTCCGGCCGTCGTCGCAGGTGGGTCGCCTCGTTCGAGGCATGCCACCACAGGTTCCTGGACGCGCTCGACGCGGGACGATCGGTCCCGCTCGACGACTACGCTTCGGAAGGACTTTCGGAGTTCTTCGCGGTTGGGAGCGAGGCCTTCTTCCAGTCGCCCCACCGCCTCGCCCGGTTCGACGAGGAACTCTACGACCGGCTCGCCGAGGCCTGGCGGCAGGATCCGCGCCGCCGCGTGCCGCGGTCGTAGACGGCATTCATGCGCGGTCACGAAAGCTTTTCGAAGAGGAAGCTAGCCGGCCGGCGAGAGCGACGTGAGCCGGCCATCGGGCCGGGACAGGACGAGCCGTCCGGGCTTCCCCGTCACCGGAGCCGGTGTGAAGTCGCCAAGCGGCACGCAGCCGACCCGCTCGCCGGTCGCGGCGTCGAGCAGTGAGAGCCTGCCGACCGGGTCGACGCACCAAAGCCGTCCGCCGCCGGCGGCGACCAGGCCCATGCCCTCGCGGAACCGCAACGCCGCCCCTTTCGCCCGCCAGCGGATGCCGCCGGTGCGGGCGTCGAGGGCGACGAGCCCATCGAGACCGAGCGACACGAACAGCATCTCGCCGTCGAGGATCATGGAGCCGTCCGGTCGGCTCGGAAGCGGCATCCGCCAGATCGGCTCGAGTCCCAGCGGCGTGGTCCGTCGGAGCCGAAGTCTCACGAGGTCGCCGACGGTCGTCACGACGAAGAGATCGTCCCCGCTCATGATCGGCCGGCCGGCTGACGGCGAGGGAAGCTGGACCGTGGAGCGTTGCCACGTCGCTGCAAAAGGCTGCAGCGCGACCACGGTGCCGTTCGTCGTGATCCAGCCGACGGCTTTCTGGCCGAACGGGAGCGGAGCCGACCGGACCGCTCCTCCGGTCGAGATTCCGAGGTTCGGCGACGGATCGACGACGCGATTCTCCGAAAGCCGCTCGATCGAGCCGCCCGCGGTCGGCACGTAGATGAAACCGTCGACGTCTGCCGGCGAGGCCTCGACGAGGGTCGGCATCCTCTCGGTGAACGCAGTCGTGCCGTCCTTCTTCCTCAGACCATGAACCTCCTGGTCGGTCGCCGCCATCACGAGCGTCGGGCTGGACGAGGCCGGGTGCATCGACTTGTAGGGGACGCCGATCTTCCGGGACCAGCGGATCGTTCCCCGCGCCGGGCCGTCGGCGGAGTCGATCAGATGCAGGCCGCCATCCGAAGTCTGGGCGATCACGAGATCGTCCTCGACGACCACGTGCGTCACCGTGAACCGCGACCCATCGACGGGCAGTTGCACGGTCCAGTCGGTCCGCCAGCCGGTGCGGCTCTGGACGGAAGGATCGGTGATCGGGTGGCAGCCGCAATCGGCCGCAGCCGCGGCCAGGTGGATGGCCGCCAGGGGGACGCAGAGGGCCAGGGCGCGGACGAGCGGCATCGGCGGAGACTCCGTGTCGCAAGAATAGCCCACGAAATCGGCAGCGGAGCGGAAACGGCGCCCGTCCGCCCGAAAAGTCGCGGCCGACGGGGCCCCCGGCGTGGGATGCCGGGCCCTCTGTTACATTCGTCCGAAAAGTCCCGAGGGTGTCGCGGTGCTCCGACCCAGCCAGCCAGCCAGTTCGATCGACGCCGCCGCAACGGTGCTTGGCTACCTCAACTTCTCGTCGGGGGCCTTCGACCCCACGGTCTGGCGGGGGATGAGCGAGCTGTTTTCGCGGGTCGAGCCGGAAGGGGAAAGGCCCGATGCCGCCGCGATGGTGGCGGAGCAGCTCGAGGAGCGGCTCGCGGCGCTTGCCGCGACCGACCCTCCCTTTCGGGATTCGCGGCAGGCGGCGGCCCTGCTCGACCTGGTCTTCGACCGTGTGCTGCCCGCCTACCGGGGCTTTCACCGCGACCTCCTCGAACACCAGCCGCCTGGGGCGATCGAGCGGCCGTTTTTCGTGATGGCGGCGGCCCAGGCGGTGCTCGCGGCCGGGGCTCCGTGGGACGACGTCGATCGGATCGAGAAGGCGGCGATCGCGTCGTTGAACGACTACGTGGGGTGGCGGCCCGTGGCCGTGCTGGAAAACAACCGGCTCTCGGAGCCGTATCCCCACGAACGGGTCCGGCCGGTGCCGATCTACATCGCCGGGGCCGGAGCCGCGCACGGCCGTTACGCGAAGCTCGTTTCAGGGGCGATAGACATCCTCTCGCGGGCGCCCCGCGACCTGGTCGTGCAGGCCGACTTCGACCTCGATCGGCTCGAGGAACTCGCGATCGATCCCCGCGCGTTCGACTTTCTCCATCCCGCGGCGAGCCGCCCCAACTACCTCTTTGGTCTCTGGGATCCGGCCTGCATCGACCGTCATGGCAACTACCGCAGGATGGTGGTGCAGCAGGCCACGCTCGACGGCATCCTGTCCTGGTCGGTCGGCGAAGGGGCGCTGGCGGCCCAGGATGCCGCAGGATCGCCGGAGGAGTTCGGCCTCGAGGCGTCGGCGGTCCTCGCCGGGGTCATGCTCATGGCGGCCGGCCTGTCCGGCCACGGTCCCGGGGCCTATCAGGCCGCGCTGCCGCTTTCGGAGCTCTTGCCGAGGATTGCCGGCTACCGCGACGCCTTCTACCGTTGGCTCATGACGCAGCTGCCCGACGGCCACCGCACGCGGCTCGAGGAGGAGGTGCGACGGTTTCGGCAGCCGTTCGGAGGCGTGCGACGCCACATCAACTCGCTGCTTGCGGCGCGGCGGGCGAGGCAGGTGGAGAGCGTGGCGCTCGCGAGCGTGCTTGCACGATTGGGCAGGGCGGAGGGGGCGGAGCGGATGGCGGGCATGGTGCCGGCCGCGTCGGCGAGGATGCTCTCGCGGGTGATGAGCCGCGTGGTCGCGGCGAGGCGGCAGGCCACGCTGGACGCGAAGGCCGCGATCGAACTGCTCGACGAGGCCACCGACCTGCTCTTTCGCGCGGTCGGATGCGGAGCGACCATCGATCCGTGGAGCATCCTCGGGCTCGGCGGCCAGTTTCCGCTGCACGAGCCCGGTGGCGAGAGCCTGCCCGATCCACGGGTTGACGACCTGGTGTCGATGACCGAGTCGATCCTCGAGGGCTACGCCAGGATCTGTCGCGTCACGGCGCTCACCGGCGAGCGGACGCTCTCGGCCAGGGCGTCGGGCGCGCTCGAGCGGCTGGCGGAATGGTGGGACCGCCACGCCACCGACGACGTTTCGGGCGTGCCGCATCTTTCCGGACGGGAGGTCTTCGACTCGACCCACGAGGTCATCGCGGCGCTCGAGCGGCGGAGGGCGAGCGGCGGAGACGTGCCCGCTCCCGGCTTCTGGCGGCGGGAGGTCGCGGCGTTCAGCTCGACGCGGAGCCACGCCGATGCGGTCGAGGCGCTGCTCGACGAGGGGGACGTGGACGGCGCGATGGGCCTGCTCGTGCATTGGGCGACGCTCCTCGAGGAGAGCTTGCTCGAGACGTCGGGCGACGACTGGCTCGAGGCCGCGGGGCGGTGGCTCGCGGCGGTGCGAGCCCTGCCCGCGGCGGAAGCGAGGGGACGCGAGCGGCGGTTCCTCGAACTCGTCGACGCGAACACCTCCGGCATCGGCGATGCGATCGAAAGGTCCACCGCCTCGGGCGGACGCCCCGACGCGTCCCGTTCCGGCTTCGAAGGTGGCCAGCACGACGACGAGAGCCTCGCCGACGATCCCTCCGGCGCCGAGAGCGTCGCGGCCGCGTACGAGTCGATGGTCTGGCAGGACAGCGCCGACGACGGCGTCGAAGGCGGGCTTGCCGACACCGAGGGGGGCGGCGACCGCTCGGACATCGCCGCCTTCGACATGGTCGAGGATGCCGCCGTCTTTCTCGCCGGCGTTGCCGGACTTGTTCGCGGCACGGTGATCCGCTGGTGTCGGCCGGAGGCTGCCGTCGGCTCGGAGAACCGCCTCGAAACGGAAGCGGTCGAGGCGGAGCGGGATTCCGCCGTCGGCTGGCGACACTCGATCAAGCGGTTGCGTCGCGGCCTCGTCCGGGCCGCCATGCAGGTGGCCGCGGGGGCGTCGCGGCCTTTGCCGGGCTCGTCGCCGGGTGAGCATGACCGCAGCCCCTTGGGCAGGGACGCCGCGGCCGAGAGGCTCTCGGATGCGGCGGTGCAGCTCACCGAGACGCTCTGGGCCGTTTCCGCGCGGCTGGCAGGGCCGGGGGCGACCGCCCCCGCCCCGAAGTCGGCCGAACGGAGCCCGGCCGGCAAGCTCGTCGCCGCGATGCTCGTCGGCGACGTCGAGCGGACGCAGGCCGCACTCGAGGTCGTCAAGAGTCGCCTCGTCGGGAGGAAGGTGCTCTACGTCCCGCTGTCGCGGGGCGGGCGGCCCGACCGGATCGTGCATGCCCGCTGCCGGGAGCGGCTGCTCGAACGGATTGCCGCCGGCCTGCCGAGGCTGGGGCTGGTGGACGAGACGATCGCGATCGTGAACCTCGCCAAGTCGCTCGAGCGGAACCGGCCCAAGGGCGCCGCGAGCGTGAGCGAGTTCGACCGCATCTTCGAGGCGGCGACGACGGCCCTGGTCGAGCGGATCTTCGAGAGCGGTTCCGATTCCGGCGACGCCGCCACGGTGACGACGCGGGTTCTCGAGGGGCTCGCGCTCCTCGTGCCGCGGCTGCTCGAGACCTGGATGACCCATGCTCGACAACTGCGGCTGAGCGTGCTCGAGCGGGTTCGGGACGACCGCGCGTTCGAGACGATAAGGGACTTCGTCGAACGGTATGGCAACGGCCTCTTCACGCAGCACATCCTCGCCCCGGGAGCCCTGCGAGGCATCCTGCGGGGCGGCGTGAGGCGATGGATCGAGGCGACGATCGAGAAGGCCGAGGGATCGCACGAAGCGGTCGAGGCGGACCGGCTGGTCGCGGCCATCGCCGCGGGGGAGATCGGCCTCAAGCAGGCGGCGGCACGCCTGCGATTCGTGTTCGAGAGCATCGCCGAAAACCACGCGGAGTACCGCGACTGGAACTCGACGACCTCGCAGTCGGATCGGGGGGAGTGTCTCCACATCCTGCTCGACTTCCTGCGGCTGAAGGCCGAGTACGATCGGATCGCCTGGACGCTCCGGCCGGTGAACATGGCTCATCGCGTTCTCGCCAGGCGTGGGGCATCGGACGCCGCTGCCGCCTGGAGACGACGGATGCACGAGGAAACGGAGGCGACGCATCGCGATCTCGTCGAACGGCTCGCGGCGCTCGAGCGGAAACACGGAGTGAGGCTCGCGAGCATCGCCGATCGCGTCCGCCGGCCCTTCGCGGCGGCCCTCGAGCAGGACGAGCTCGAGGCGCTCGTCTCGCCGGCCGTCCGCGAGCTGCGAACCGGGGAGCCGGCCGGCGCCGGCGCCGCGCTCGAGACGCGGGCCGAGCAGTGGCTCGGCGTGGCGGCGGGCTCGGGAGTCGAAGTTCCCGAGTGGCTCGAGCGGCTCGAGAGGGTCGTGCAGGTGGCGCTCGATGGCTCGGACCGCGACGGAGAATCGACGGCGGTCCTGAGCGATGCCATCCCCTGGAAGCCGATCCCGTGGGCGGAGCTGGCAACGCGATTCGCGAAGCGGCCGGCGTGAGCGGGCGGGCCTTCGTGCTAGAATGTCGGTCATGACATCGGCCGAGGATTTCACGTTTCGGAAGACGCACGGCGACATGCGACCGCTTTCCGTCTGGCTCGGCGGAAGAATGTCGCTCGACGAGGCGGTGACCTCTTCCGAACGGCTCGCATGGGAGGTTTCGGAGCCGGCAGGACGCGGTCCCACGCTCGTGCTCTCGGAGATCGTCGGCGCGATCTCGATCGGCCGTGGCGGTTCCAGGGCGGACGTGGCGATCTCCGACGATGACCTGCGGCAGGAACGGACCGTGGTGAGGTTCGTCGGGCGGGGCGGCGGGGCGGTCGCGCACGTCGAGGGTCAGGTCGCGATCGGCCTGCACGCGAGGCTCGAGGATCTCGGCCTGTCGCCCGACGGCGTCGGAGCCTACCTGGCACGGTTTCAGCAGGCTCTTGCCGGGGCGATCCGCACGCTGCGATGCATGCCGTTCGAGCGGCCGGGCGTGCACGGAGTCTTCGGCCGCAGCGGCCTGCTCGCGGCGGTGGGCGTCGCCGTTCGTCGCGGCGTGGTGAGCCACGGCGGATTTCTCAACGTCTGCCCCTCGATGCGGCTTTTGCACCGCGTCCGCACGACGGCCGACGGGCCGATGGGCTCCATCGAGGCCGACCTGCAGCGGCGGGCCCGGCCTGCCGACGTCCGGTCGGCGATCGTGCAGTCGGTCGTCGACGCCTTCGGTTTCACGCGAACGAACATTCACTCGGGATTGCCGCACGGCGCCGGCGGCAAGGGAAACTGGGCGTCCGGCAGCAGGGCGGGAGGAGGCCACCGATATGCGGGATGAGGGGCAGGGGCTTCTGCCGATCGTTCAGATCGACGACGGCCGAACCGATGCAACGGCGATGATGGAGCCAGCGGTGGCCCCGCGGCTACCGCAGGGTGGCCCGCGGCTACCGCAGGGTGGCCCGCGGCTACCG
>CAZPEM010000129.1:6917-9160 GCA_964585575.1 uncultured Chitinophagaceae bacterium | reverse complement strand
AGCTCGGCGGCGCGGGCTACGTCTTCTGGGGCGGCCGCGAGGGCTACCAGTGCCTCTGGAACACCGACATGAAGCGGGAACTCGACCACCTCGGCACGTTCATGCGGATGGCGGTCGATCACGCCAGGGAGATCGGGTTCAACGGCCAGTTCTACTTCGAGCCGAAGCCGCGGGAGCCGATGAAGCACCAGTACGACTTCGACGTCGCCACCTGCATCAACTTCCTGCGGACCTACGGCCTCGAACGGCACGTGAAGATGAACATCGAGACCAACCACGCGACGCTCGCCGGCCACGAGATGCAGCACGAACTCGAATACGCCGGGCTGCAGGGCTTCCTGGGGTCGATCGACGCGAACACGGGCGACACGCTCGTCGGCTGGGACACCGACCAGTTTCCGACGAACATCTATTTGACGACGCAGATCATGTACACGATCCTGAAGTACGGCGGGCTCGCGCCGGGAGGCGTGAACTTCGACGCGAAGGTCCGCCGTGAGAGCTGCGATCCCGTCGATCTCTTCCACGCCCACGTCGGCGGGATGGACGCGTTCGCCAGGGGCCTGGAAATCGCGGCGGCGATGCGTGCCGACGCCGCGATCCAGAAGCTCGTCGAGGAGCGGTATGCCACATGGTCCTCCGAACTCGGAAAGCGGATCGAATCGGGCGGCGAGTCGTTCAGGTCGCTCGCCCAGGAGGCGGTCGGCATGGGGCCCGGCCCCGAGGTGGCCAGCGGCCGCCAGGAACTCTTCGAGAACGTCCTGAACCGCTACGTCGCCGGGTGAGCACGCTCACCCCGCTCCGGGCCGGTCCCGCAGTGCCGGGGATGGTCACCGTGCTCGGCCTGGTCGTGCTGGCGGCGGCCGCGTCGGCCGCCGAACCGGCCGCGGCCTTGTCGTCGTCGGCATGGAAGCTCGAGCGGGTCGAACTCGTCGAAGGGCGGTCGCTCGAGGGCATCGTCGACGACGACGGCGACGCCGACACGATCGCCTTCACGGAGGTCGTGCGGCGGCCCGGGCGAGGCATGTATCTCGTCGCACGGACCTCGCTGGGGCGGGATCGCGTCCGGTCGATCGAACGGCTGCCGCCGCGGGAGCACGACGAACTCGCCGCCAGGATCCAGGAGTTTCGCGACCGAGGATCGGAGAGAATCAGGGCCGAGGCCGCGGTGCGGCTCTCGCGGGATGCCGACACCGGCCGGCTGCGGTACGACGGGGAGTCGTTCTCGCTCGAGAGCTCCGCGGCCGATCCGCTCACCCGCGAGACGATCGTCCGGCTCGAGCAGCTTTTCGCGGCGTTCGAGATGCTGCTGCCGGTCGGCGGCGCCAGGCGGCTCAGCGTCCGAATCTGCGGCAGCGAAGCGGAGTATCGCGGGGTGCAGCGGTCGCTCGGGTTCGACGTCGAGAACCCGGCGATCTTCGTGCCCGCGAAGCGGCTGCTGGTCACCGGAGGCGACGTCCCCATGCTCGTCGAGGAGCACGGACGGGCGAGCGAGTCGCTCGCGGCGGCGGACATCGCGATTGCCGCACAGGATCGCGGCATCGAGTCGCTCCTGCGCGAGCTGGCGAAGCGGCTCGAGCACCAGGGCATCCCCGCCGCGCAGCGGGCCGAGATCATCCGCCGGGCCCGCGCACGGCACGAACGCGAACAAACGGAGGACGCCAGCCGGATCGCCTCGGCCCGCCGCGGCAACACCCAGCGGCTCGACCTCGTGCGGAAGGGGTTTCACGCGAGGCTCGCCCACGAGGCATGGCACGCACACGCCCACCGGCTCGCGGAATCGGTCGAGCGGAGCGTCGCCCTGCCGGTCTGGCTCGACGAGGGGCTCGCGCAGGTGTTCGAGACCGCGGTGCTCGAGGTGGGGGATCTGAGGCTCGACGCGGCCGAGGCGGCCCGCCTGGAGCCGCTGCGGCTGCTGCTGGCGTCGTCGTCGGGCCCGCTGCTGGCGGAGGTGCTCCGGTCTGGGGGAGATTCCTTCCTCGTCGGCCATCATGGCAAACGGGAGGCCAGCGAGCGGGCGTACCTGGTCGCCTGGGGGCTGGCGGTCCACGTCGCGGTGCTCGAGCCGGTGCTCGACCGGGCCGCCCTGCGACGGATGGTCCAGCCGGCCGCGGCGTCCGATCCGGTGCGGCAGTTCGAGGCGCTCGTCGGCATGCCGCTCGATCGCTTCGAGCCGGCATGGAGGGCCCGGATGCTCGCGCTCCCGAGGGCCTCGCGGTGAGCCGCCGCCACCGGGCGACATC
>CAZPEM010000129.1:4668-6817 GCA_964585575.1 uncultured Chitinophagaceae bacterium | reverse complement strand
AGCCGCCCAGCCGCCGTCGACGACCACCATGCTCCCGGTGGTGAAGCTGCTGGCCGGGCTCGCCAGATAGATCGCGGCTCCCTGGATCTCCTTCAATTCGCCCCAGCGGCCCAGCGCCGTGGCGCCGACGAGATTGGTCCTGATGTCCGGATGGTCGGCCACCTCCCTGTTCATCTCGGTCAGGAATGGTCCCGGGCAGATGGCGTTGCAGGTGACGTTCCACGGTGCAAACTCCACCGCCATGGCTCGCGTCAACTGCACGATGGCCCCCTTGCTGGCCGTATACGGGGTTCGGCCGGCGAGTCCGACGAGGCCCAGGGTGCTTGCGATGTGGATGATGCGGCCGTATCGCCTTCGCTTCATCTCCTCGATGAACGCGCGGGTCACCAGCCACGCGGAGTCGACGTTCGTCGACAAGACCTGCTTGAACTGGGCGAAACTCAGCTCCTCGATGGCCCCCCGGATGTTGATTCCGGCGTTGTTGATCACGATGGACGGCGAACCGATCTGCGACAAGCAGAAGTCCTTGAGCCCGGCGACGCACTCCGGATCGCTGACATCGGCCCCATGGCCCCAGGCCCGCGTGCCGTAGCGGTCCGCGAGCTGCTTGGCTTTCTCGGCCAGCTGGTCCTTGTTGCGACTGACGAGCAGCACATCCGCCCCGGCGCTCGCCAGGCCGCAGGCCATCGCCCACCCAAGCCCTCGACTGCCGCCGGTGATCACGGCCAGGTGGCCATCGAGCCGCAGCGAACTCAGGCCGGGCAAATCCTCGGCACGATCCTCCCGGCGTATCCCGTCTTCGCTCATGGAAACCACCTTTCGCCGCCGGGGCACGACGCAACTCCGGCAGGGCCGATATTCTGACCCGCATGGACGACGGCAGCAACGACGGCGCAGCCGCGGCGACGACGGCGACCCGCGAGCGGCGCAACATCGCCTGCCTCGAGCTCTACCAAGTGATCGTGCGTGTCGGCTGGATCTTCAAGACCGAGACGATCATCATGCCGGCCGTGCTCGACGCGGTGGTCGACTCGGGGCTGCTCCGCGGCCTGCTGCCGGTGCTCAACCGTGCCGGCCAGAGCCTCCCGCCGCTCCTCTTCGCGGCGGATCTCGCCCGGCGGCCCAGGAAGAAGTGGCCCCTCGTCGCCACCACGCTGGCGATGGCCGCCTGCTTCGCCGCGCTGGCTGCGGCCTGGGGGCCGGTGAAGGAGAGCCGGCCGGACGTGCTGGCGGTGGTGTTCCTCGTGCTCTACGCAGTTTTTTCCTCGGCCAACGGCCTGACCCAGCTCGCCGCGGCCGCCCTCCAGGGCAAATTGATCGCGGCCGGGCACCGGGGCCGGGCGATGGTCGTGAGCGTGGTGATCGGCAGCCTGCTGGCGATCGTCGCGGCGTTCGCCCTGCTCGGCCCGTGGCTGGCCGAGGTGGACGGCTTTCCGAAGATCTTCGGCATCACGGCCGTGTTCTTCGCGGCCGCGGCCTTCGTGCCCGCACTGCTCGACGAGCCCGCCGACGAAGTCGCTCCCCGGCCGGCCGCGACCGGATGGAACGTGGCCGCCCTGCGGGCGGGGCTGGCCGGCTGGCGGCGGACGCTCGCCCACGATCCGGCCCTCGTGCGGCTGTGCGTCGTGGCCGCCTGCTTCTCGGCCGTGCTCATGCTCTTTCCCCACTACCAGGCCTTCGCGCGGGACCGCCTCGGCAGCGGCCGTGAAAGCCTGCTCACCTGGGTCGTGGTGCAAAACGCCGCGACCGGCGTGGTGAGCCTGTTCGCCGGCCCGTTCGCCGACCGGCGTGGCACGCGGCTGGTGCTCGTCTGGCTCGTGGCCCTCTCGGCGTTCACGCCCCTGGTGGTCACCGGCCTGTCGCTCCTGCCGCAGTCGATCGCGGTCGGGTGGTTCTGGATCGTCTACGCGACGCTCGGGCTCAACCCGATCTCGCTGAAGATCTTCACGAGCTACGCTCTCGAGCTGGCCCCTCGCCCGGCCGAGCACCCGCGGTATGTGAGCATCGTCGGGGCGGCCCTGGCAACGCCCTTCGTGGTTTCGCCGCTTGTGGGCCTCGCGATCGACGTCGTCGGCTTCCGGCCGGTGTTCGTCTTCGGAGCCGCAGTGATCGCCGCCGGGGCGGTGGTTGCAGCGGGCCTGCCGGAGCC
>CAZPEM010000129.1:0-4568 GCA_964585575.1 uncultured Chitinophagaceae bacterium | reverse complement strand
TGTCGGCCGCGGTCAGCACCGCGAGCATCCGCAGCACCTCCGGCGAGCCGACGTCTCCCGCGAACCGCACCACGAGGCTCTCGTCGCCGGTGTTTCGCCGGAAGGCGAGGTGGGCCATGACGAGGTGGTTGGCGACGAGGTATTCCACGATCTCGATCTCGTCGGCCGGGAGCTGGAGAAGGGTCGCCATCTCCCTCGCGATCCGGGCTCCGACGACGCTGTGGTCCTCGACATGCCCCTTGCCAAGGTCGTGCATGAGCAGGGCGAGCAGCAGCGGGCGGCGACGCCGGATCTCGTCCCAGACCGTGCCGAGCCAGCCCGGGCTGCCGTCGAAGCCGGCCGCCTGCTCGACGGCGTGGATGCAGTGCTCGTCCACGGCGAACTTGTGGTAGTTGTTGAACTGCATCAGGCCGGTGGCGTGCCGGAAGGCCGGGATGATCCGCTCGAGCACGCCGAGCTCGTGGAGATCGCGGAGGGCCGCCGCGAGCCGCAGCGGGTGGTTGAAGAGCGAGAGAAACCTGGCCCTGGCGGCGGCGTCGAACGTGAGCTCTTCCGGCCGCACGGCCCGCCGGATCGCCTCGAGCGTCGCCGGATCGACCTCGCGATTGAAGAGCATGGCGAGCTCGAACAGCCTCAGGATCGAGGCCAGGCTCGCCGCCACGCCGGAAACGCCGGAGGCGGGCACCATGACTGCCAGCCTCGTGCAGCGAAACGGATCGTCGACGCGGTGGCCGAGGCAGCGGGCCATGCCCCGCAGCACTCGCGAGGCCGTCTCGCAGCGGCGTTCCATGGCGTTGGCGATGCACGCGATCTTGCGGGTGTGGGAGAAGTAGTCCCGCATGAACCGCTCGACGCCGAGCAGCCCGCCCTCCTGGGCGATGCCGCGGGCCTCCGCGATCGCCAGCTGCTGATCCCGCCGCAGGTCGTCCTCGGCCCGACCGGCCGCGAGGTGCATCTCGAACCGCAGCCGCATGAGGAAATCGGCCCCGAGCCGCAGGGCGTCGGCGTCGGCTCGCGTGAGGCCGCCGGCCATGACGAGGTCGTCGAACGAACGCTCGTCGTGGCGTATCCCGCCGAGCCATCGCACGAGCTGCACGTCGCGAAGGGCCCCCGCCGACCGCTTCACGTTCGGCTCGAGCACGGCCACCCGCTCGCCAAACCGCCGCCGCTCCCCCCGGCGGGCCTCGATGAGCCGCTGCGAGATCCGTCGCGGGTGGCGTCTGGCCATCCCCCGGAGCTTGCGGCTCATCCTGGCGAACAGCTCGGGATTGCCGGCGAGCGGCCGACCATCGTAGAGCGAGCTGAAGATCGTGGCGTCGTCCCACGCCAGCCGCACGGCCATCGAGGGGGTCCGCACGCTCTGCCCGACCTCGAGCCCGGCGTCGAAGAGATCCTTGAGCAGCCGTCCGGCGACGTCGGCCACGAGCCCCTCCGGCGGGGTCCGCTCGTCGTGGAGCAGCATGATGTCGACGTCGGAGAAGGGGGCCATCTCGCATCGGCCGAAGCCCCCGTGGGCGATCAGGGCGAGCTTCGATTCGGCCTCCCGGCCGACGTCCGCGACGATCGTGCGGTAGACGTCGAGAACGATCTCCTCGAACAGCTCCGTGGCGAACGCCGCGAGCTGCCCGCCGGAAGCCTGCGAGGCGAGGTGCCTGGCCATGCGTGCCCGGGCGTGGTCGACCGCGGCGGCCGCACGGGCGACCGCGGCGTGGGATTGTGCCGGCGTGTCGTTCATGGCGTGGTCGCGTGCCATGGGTCGTCGCGGAGCCCGGCGACGGCGCTCGCGTGCCTGGCCAGCACGAACAGCAGGTCGCCGACGCGGTTGAGATACTCGATGGCGTTGGACGGGATCGACGCCCCGGGCTGGCCCGCAAGCGCCACGACCCGCCGCTCCGCCCGGCGGCAGACGGTGCGGGCCACGTGCATCGCGACGGCCGCGGGGCTGCCGGCGGGCAGGATGAAGCAGTCCAGCGGCGGAAGCGTTGCGTCGTAGCGATCGATCGCCTGCTCGATCGCCTCGACGTGACGCGGGGTGATCCGCTCCGCGTCGGGCTTCGGGGTCGCAAGCTGCGCCCCGAGCTCGAAGAGATCGCACTGGACGTGCCGCAGCAGGGCGTCGAGATCGCCCCCCAAGCCCTGATGAACGCCCGAGCCCTGATCGCCGCCGCAGAACGTCCGCACCGCTCCGATGTGGCTGTTGAGCTCGTCCACCGTGCCGAAGGCCTCGATCCGCGCGTCGTCCTTGCGGACCCGCGGTCCGCCGAAGAGGCCAGTCTCCCCGGCGTCGCCCGTCTTCGTGTAGATTTTCATCGGTTCGCGGACTCCTTCGCGGACGATCGCCTCCCGCCGCAACGGCCGGATTTCATCCCGGAGCATATCCTTTCCCGTCATGCAGCGAACATCATCGATGACGTTCCTGACCCTTGCGGCCGTGCTGACGGCGGCGGTGCCGGTCGTCGTGGCCGGATCGGAACTGGAGAACCGATTCCTCTCGGCGCCGGCCCAGGTGACCGAGGGACTGGAAAAGGCCGGCGAGGGCTACTTCTCGCCGGATGGGCGGCGGATCGCCTACCAGGGGGTGCCGCGGGGATACCCGTTCTACCAGATCTACGTGCAGCCCTTCGACGCCGCCGCGGCTCGTCCGACCTCGGCCGTCCGCGTGAGCACGGGCCGCGGAAGGACGACGTGCGCCTTCTTTCATCCGGACGGCCAAAGGCTCTTGTTCGCGTCGAGCCACCTCGACCCCGCGATCGACTCGACCGAGGCCGCCGCCCGCGCGCAGGCCGAGGAAGACCGGCGGAAAGGCCGCCGTCGCCGATACCAGTGGGACTTCGACCCGCAGATGGAGCTCTTCACGGCGAACCTCGACGGCACGGGGATCACCCGTCTCACCGACTCGCCCGGCTACGACGCCGAGTGTTCCTATTCGGCCGACGGCGGCCGGATCCTGTTCGTGAGCGATCGCGACGGCGACCCCGACATCTACGTCATGGACGCCGACGGGAGGAACGTGCGGCAGCTGACGAACGCCCCCGGCTACGACGGAGGCCCGTTCTTCTCCCCCGACGGCCGATGGATCGCCTACCGCACCGACCGGGTCGCGAAGGACATGCTCCAAATCCACGTCATGCGGGCCGACGGGTCGGGCGACGTCGCCATCACGAGCGGCAACGGCGTGCACTGGGCGCCCTACTGGCATCCGACGAAGCCCTGGCTCATCTGGACCGGTGCCGACCACTCCGATCCGAATTCGCGGCCAAACTACGACCTCTGGATCGCCAGCTACGACGCGAACGACGGCTTCCGGGCGGGCGCTCCGCTGCGGTTGACCGACCACGAAGGAGCGGACGTGCTCCCCTCGTTTTCCCCCGACGGGACGCTGCTCATGTGGACGGCGAGCCGGTCGGCCGACCGGGCGAGCCAGCTCTGGGTGTCGAAGCTCGACCTGGAGGCGGTCGGGAAGGAGCTGAAATGAGCGTCGGCGGGGATGCGTCGGCGAAGGCGGCCGCCGGCATCGCGATGATCGGCGGCGGCCAGATGGCGCTGGCGCTCGCGGCCGGCTTCGTGCAAAGCGGCCTCGTCAGCCCGGACCGCATCACCGTGTTCGACCCGTCGGAGGCGGCGCGGGAGCGACTGGCCCGGGCCGTGCCCGGCATCGGGTTTGCGGAGTCGGCGGCCGGGGCCGTCGAGCGGGCGGACATCGTGTTCGTCTGCGTGAAGCCGCAGCAGGTGGCCGAGGCCGCCACAACGGTGAAAGGCCGGATTCCCGCCACCGCCGTCGTCGTCTCGATCGTCGCAGGCCTCTCGCTCGACCAGCTCGGCGAGCGGCTGGAAACCCGCAGGGTGATCCGCGTGATGCCCAACACGCCGTGCCTGGTGGGGCAGGGCGTGAGCGTCGTCTGCAAGACGCCCGCCGTCGAGCCGGCTCAGGCGGCGACCGTTCGGTCGCTGCTCGAGGCCGTCGGCAGCGTGCACGAGGTGGACGAGTCGCTCATGAACGCGGTCACGGGCGTGTCGGGCTCCGGGCCGGGCTTCATCGCGCGATTCGTCGAGGCTCTCACGGCCGGAGGCGTGGCCGCGGGCCTGCCGGCAGATCTTGCAGCGCGGCTCGCCCAGGAAACCTTCTGCGGCACCGCCGCGCTCCTCGCCCAGACCGGAGAGCCTCCGGAAGAGATCCGGCGGCGGGTGACGAGCCCCGGGGGCACGACCCTCGCCGGCCTCACGACCATGGACGCCCGCGGCGTTCCCGAGGGCATCGCCGCGGCCGTCGTCGCCGCCAGCAACCGCGCCGCCGAACTCTCACGCGACGGCTGAACGAAAACGTTCGGCCCCGAACCAGCAGCCCCCGAACCAGCAGCGTTGACCGTGAGGGGCTGCCCGTGTGCCCGAGACGGCGTAGCTGACCAGCGAAGCCAGGATGGCGAAGCGCCAGTCAGCTCCGAGCGAGCGGAGCCCAGGATGGGCGCAGCGAGCGTCCGGCGAGCGGCATACGGGCAGCCCCGAACCCAGCAGCGTTGACCGTGAGGGGCTGCCCGTGTGCCCGAGACGGCGTAGCTGACCAGCGAAGC
>CAZPEM010000128.1:3741-9189 GCA_964585575.1 uncultured Chitinophagaceae bacterium | reverse complement strand
CTCGGCTGGATCCGCAAGTTCCGCGACACGACCACCGTCATCAAGCTCGGCGGCAGCGTCGTCGAGCATCCCGACTCGCTGCGGCACCTGCTCGTCGACATCGTCTTCATGTCGACGCTCGGCATGCGGATCGTGGTCGTGCATGGCGGCGGCAAGGCGATCAGCCGGGCGATGGATGCGGCCGGGATCGAGCCGAGGTTCGTGCAGGGGCGGCGATACACCGACGACGCCACGCTCGCGATCGTCGAGCAGGTGCTCGCGACCGATCTCAACCACGAGCTCGTGGCGAAGATCGAGGAATTCGGCGGCCGCGCCATGTCGCTCAACTTTCGCTCCACGAACGTGCTCTTCGGCGAGCGTCTCATGCTCGACGGCCCGGACGGCGAGAAGATCGACCTGGGCCACGTCGGCGAGGTGACGCGTGTCGACCGGCTCACGATCGACAACCTCATGTACGCCGGACAGGTGCCGGTGATCCCGTCGATGGCCGAGGGGCCCGACGGCGGCAAGCTCAACGTGAACGCCGACACGGCGGCCACGGCCGTGGCCGCTGCGATCGGCGCGGAGAAGCTCGTCGTGCTCTCCGACATCCCGGGCGTGCTCCGCGACCGGGACGATCCCGAGAGCCTCATTCACTCGCTCACCGCGACCGACGCCAGGAGCCTCATCGCCGACGGCACGATCGCCGGCGGCATGATCCCCAAGATCGAGGGCTGCCTCGAGACGCTCGACCGGGGCGTCCGGAAGATCCACATCATCGACGGCAGGCTTCGTCACTCGCTCCTGCTCGAGATCTACACGACCAGCGGCGTCGGCACGGAGCTCGTGCGGGACTCCGCCGCCCCCTCCTCGGCCTCCCTTGCCGCGGCCGCCGCACGCTAGAGATTCCCCCGGAGTCCCTCCATGGCCACCGTCGACATCGCCATTCCACCGAAGACCCAGGCGGTCATCGACACGTTCGCCCGCTACGTCGTGCCCAACTACCGGCGGTTCCCGGTCTGCCTCGTCCGCGGCGAGGGCTCGCGGGTGTGGGATGCCGAGGGGCAGAGCTACCTCGACCTCTTTCCGGGCTGGGGCTGCAACCTGCTCGGCCACTGCCCGGAGCCGGTCGTCCGTGCCGTGCAGGAGCAGGTGGCGAAGCTCATCCACGTGCCCAACACTTGGTACACCGAGCCGCAGGGGGAGTGGGCGAAGCTCCTCTCCGAGAGGTCTTTCGGCGGACAAGCGTTCTTCTGCAACTCGGGCACCGAGGCGAACGAGGCCGCGATCAAGCTCGTCCGGCTCCGCACCGACGGCAGGCGGTACAAGATCATCACGTTCACCGGCGGCTTCCACGGCCGCACCATGGGAAGCGTGTCGGCGACCGCGCAGCCGAAGTATCACGAGGGGCTCGGGCCGATGGTGGCGGGCTTCCAGTTCGCCCCCCACGGCGACCTCGCGGCGGTCGAGCGGCTCATCGACGACTCGACCGGCGGGATCATGATCGAGCCGATCCTCGGCGAAGGGGGGGTCGTGCCGGCCCCCGAGGGATTCCTCCAGGGCCTGCGCCGGCTGTGCGACGAACGCGACCTGCTGCTCGTGTTCGACGAGGTGCAGTGCGGCTGCGGCCGCACCGGCAGATGGTTCGGCTACCAGCACTTCGGCGTGACGCCCGACGTGATCACGCTCGCGAAGAGCCTCTGCGCGGGAATCGCCGGCGGCGCGATGCTCACGACGGTCGAGCTCGCGAAGCATCTGCGGCCCGGCATGCATGCCGCCACGTTCGGGGGCAACCCGATCTCCGCGGCCGCCGGCATCGCCGCGATCGAGATGATCGAGCGGGAGAGGCTGCTCGACAACGTCGAGCGTGCGGCGGCGGTCTTCCGTCGCCGGCTTGGTGAGCTCGCCAGCCGCTGCGACGCGGTCGTGGACGTTCGCGTGCTCGGGATGATGATCGGCGTCGAGCTCTCGATCGACGGTGCGGCCGTCGTGCAGGAGTGCCTCGACCGCAGGCTGCTCGTGAACTGCACCCAGGGCAAGGTGATCCGCCTCCTGCCCGCGATGACGATCACGGAGGCGGAGGCAGCCGAGGGCTGCGACATTCTCAGCGAGGCGATTCTCGACGTCGCCGGCCGCGTCTGATCGGACCTTCCATGCGACTGCGACACATCCTCGTTCCAGAAGATCTTTCGACCGGAGAGATCGAGGCGATCTTCGCCGTGTCGGAGGATCTCCGCGCGAAGTACGAGGCGGGCATTCGCGAGCCGCTCCTGCCGGGCAGGGTGCTCGCGCTCGTCTTCGAGAAGCCGAGCCTGCGGACGCGGGTCTCCTTCGAAACCGCGATGGCGCACCTCGGGGGATCGAGCATTTTCCTGGGCGAGGACTGCGGTTTCGCGTCGAGCCGCGAGAGCATCGAGGACTTCGGTCGCGTGCTCTCCCAGTACGTCGACGGCATCGTCTGCCGGACGAAGTCGCACGACACGATCCGCGAACTTGCGGCCGTCTCGACCGTGCCCGTGATCAACGGACTGTCCGACTCGAGCCATCCCTGCCAGGCCCTCGCCGACCTCTACACCCTCAAGCGGCACGTCGGCCGCCTCGCCGGCCTCACGTTCTCCTTCGTCGGCGACGGCAACAACGTGGCGCGGTCGCTCGCGGTGGCCTGCGGGCTGCTCGGCATGCGGTTCGTGCTCGCGGCTCCGGACGGATACCGATTCGACAAGGCCTTCCTGTCGCACTTCGCGACGATCCTGCCCGGAGCCGAGATCGTGGAGACGGGCGACCCTCGCGAGGCCGTGAAGGACGCGGCGGTCGTCTACACCGACGTCTGGGCGAGCATGGGGCAGGAGAAGGAGCGGGCGAAGCGGGCGGAGGCGCTGCGGCCCTTCCAGGTGAACGAGCAGCTCATGCGGGAGGCCCCCGACGCCGTCTTCATGCACTGCCTGCCCGCACGTCGCGGCGAGGAGGTGACCGATGGTGTCATCGACGGGCCGCAGAGCCTCGTCATCGAGGAGGCTGCCAACCGGATGCACGTCCAGAAGGGCCTGCTCGCCTGGCTCCTCTCCCAGATCACCTAGCTCTCTCAGATCAGGCAGCGGCTGACCTTGGTGGCACGGCCGTGATCCGTCAGCCGTCGCGATCGACGGCGATGCGACGGCCGGACAGGGCCGACGCGAAGACCGCCTCGGTCATGAGGATGGTCGAGCGGGAGGCGTGCATGCCGGTCTCCGGTTCGCGGTCCTGCACGATCGCGTCGACGAGATCGGCGGCGGCGCGACGGGCCCAGCCGCGGCGTTCGGCCGTCCGCTCGGCGTCGGTCGTCTTCGGCAGAGCGGCGGGATCCGCGACGAGCGAGCCGTCGGGCAGGATCGCCTGCCAGGGGATCTCCTTGTCGGTCCGCCAGAGCGGAGCCGCCCGGTAGTAGGCGTGGGGCAGGTGATCGGGCCGGATGTGGATCGCGCCCGAGGAGCCGACGAGTGTGAGGCCGAAGGCCGGTTGCTTGAGGCCCGCCTCGCGGACGCTCGAGAAGTGGCCGGTCACGCCGTCGGCGAGGCCCCAGGTCGCGTCGATCCGGTCGCCGGCGATCTTCCCGATGCCCTCCGGCCCGTCGGCGAAGTCCTGCTCGGTGACAGGCCTTCCGCCGAGCGTCACGTTCGCCTGGCACCACTGGGCCGCGCCGCCCAGGTCGGCCATCATGTCGACGAGGTGGCAGCCGAGCACCCGGAGATCCTCGCCGCCGCCGCGATGGTCTTCCTTGCCGCGGCCGCGGAATTCGAGCAGCCTGCCGATGCGGCGGTCGTCAACCATCTCGCGGACGACCGCGTAGGTGGGGCTGTGGCGATTCACGAAGGCCGAGGAGAGCTTCGTGCCGGAGGCCGTGCAGGCGGCGATCACGGCGTCGGCCTCCGACCTCGAACGCACGAACGGCTTCTCCATGAAGATGCCCTTCGCGCCGCCCTTCGCGGCTGCGATCACCATCTCGGCATGGCAGTCGACATGCCGCATGCAGACGACCACGATCTCCGGCCGCACCTCGTCGAGCATTCGGCGCCAGTCGGGGAAGGTTCGCGCGAGGCCGAGCCGCGTGGCCGCGGCCGCGAGCCCCTCGGCCGACTCGTCGGCGACCGCGACGAGCTCCGTTCCCGGAAGATCGACGAACAGTTCGTCGATCGCGTGTCCCCAGTCGCCTCGGCCGGTGCGGCCGATCACCACGGTCTTGAAGTCCGGCATGGCGAGGAAACTCCACCGTATGGGGTCGATACGACGACCTTCTTGTACCATGCCGGAGTCTTCCCGATCACCTGCCGGCTCCGCGGACGCCCCGCCCCCGCCCTCGCACCCGATGCACACCACCGCTCATCGACACGCCGGTCCCTGTGCCGCCGCCCGCATCGACCGGGCCATGGCGATCGGCGTGGCGATCAACCTCGCCTTCGTCATGATCGAGCTCGGCGCGGGATTCGCCGCCGACTCGCTCGCGCTCGTGGCCGACGCGGGGCACAATGCGGGCGACGTCGTCGGGCTCCTGCTGGCGTGGGGCGCCGGCGTGATCGCCAGGCGTCCGCCGACGGCCAGGTTCACCTGGGGATTTCGCCGCACGACCATCTTCGCGGCGCTCGCGAATGCGTCGCTCCTGCTCGCCGCCTGCGGAGCGATCGGCTGGGAGGCGGTCCGCCGCCTGTTCGCGCCGGAGCCGGTGGCGGGGCCGATGGTGATCGCGGTGGCGGCGATTGGCACCGTGGTGAACGCGGCGACGGCCGTCATGCTCCACCGGGGCGGCGGCTGCGACCTCAACGTCCGCGGCGCGTTCCTCCACATGGTCGCGGATGCCGCGGTCTCTGTCGGAGTCGTCGTCGCGGGGCTGGCGATGCTGGCGACGGGGTGGCTCTGGCTCGACCCCGCCGCGAGCCTCGCGATCACGGCGGCGATCGCCGTGGGGGCCTGGTCGCTGTTGCGGGAGAGCCTGGAACTCGCGCTCGACGCCACGCCGCGGGCGATCGACTCCGGGCGGATCCTCGCCGAGCTCAGGGGGCTCGAAGGGGTGGCGGACGTGCACGACCTGCACGTCTGGAGCCCGGGCACGTCGGACGTGTCGGCGACCGTCCACCTCGTCGTGCCCGACCTCGCCGCGCATGACCGGGTTCTCGCGGAGGCGAGCCGAATTCTCGGAGAGCGGTTCGGTATCGGCCACACGACGGTGCAGCTGGAGCGGGTTTTTCCGTGTCGATCGAGCCGGGGCGACCGGCTATAATTTGGCGAAAGCTTCCCGGAAGGGGTGACGCATGACGGCACGCAATCGCTTGATTCGACCGTGGATTCCCTTTGTCGTGTCGATCATGGCGGTCGTCGTGGCCGCTGTCATCGTTATCGCCGCGGGGAACGGGAACGCCGATGAAGGCCGAGCCCGAGAAGGTGAGCCGAAGCCCGTGGGGCAGCCTCAGCCGGGGCAATCTCAGCCGGGGCAATCTC
>CAZPEM010000128.1:0-3641 GCA_964585575.1 uncultured Chitinophagaceae bacterium | reverse complement strand
CTCAGCCGGGGCAATCTCAGCCGGGGCAATCTCGGCCAGGGCAGCCTCGGCCAGGGCAAGTGAAGAAGGAGTCCGTCATGCAGAAAGACGATCCGCAAGCCGCAAAGAACCCGGCGGTCGCCGGCCGAATTCCGGACGACCAACTGCCGCAGTCCGACCTCGAGTGGCGGAAGCGGCTCACGACCGAGCAGTTCCAGGTCACCCGCCAAAAGGGGACCGAGCGGGCCTTCACCGGGAAGTACTGGGACTCGAAGAAGAAGGGGACATACCGCTGCGTCTGCTGCGGAGAGCCGCTCTTCAAGTCGGGGGAGAAGTTCGACAGCGGCTGCGGCTGGCCGAGCTTTTCGAAGCCGCTCGAAGACAAGAAGATCGCCGAGCATCTGGATCTGTCCCTCGGCATGCATCGCACCGAGGTTACCTGCAAGCGGTGCGGTGCCCACCTCGGCCACGTCTTCGACGACGGCCCGCCCCCGACCGGCCTTCGGTACTGCATCAACTCCGCTTCGCTCGTCTTCGACGAGGAGTGAGCGGCCTGCTTCAGCGAAACAGCTCGAGGCCGGGGATGCCGCCGCCTCCGGCGACCTTCGGAAGCGGAAGCTTCACCTCGCCGGTCGGCCTGCCGTCCGAGGCGATCGTCACCGGGATCCGGGTCGCGGTCGATACGGGCCGGCATTCCCCCGCGCCGACGCTGCAGACGCCGGTCTCGACGAGGAGCAGCAATTCGGCCGACCCTTCGATGCCGTCGAGCGGCAGCGTCACGGGGAACGACTCCTTCGGCTTCGCGACGGTGAAGACGTGGCGGAGCGCCTCCGCACCGACCGGTCCGGCCTCGCCGATCGCCTCGATCTCCCACTTGAGCGGCATCAGTTCGTTGAGCTTCCATCCCTTCGGCGGCTCGGGCGTGACCGTGATCGTGATCGTGCGGATGCCGTCGGCGTCGAGGTGCGGCGCGACGCGGACCGGGGCGGCTCGGACCGGCTCGGCCTTGGGCCGCGTCAGATGCCGCTCTTCGGCCTCCGCCGCGGCCAACGTGATCTCCGGCTTCGGCGGATCGTCCGTCGTGGAAAGCTCGACGGTTTCCATCGACCCGTCGGCAGGATTCACGACCACGATCCGGTGGTGATTCGTGTCGGCGACCCAGATCCGCCCGGCGCCGAAGGCGATCCCCGCCGGCTCGTCGAGGTCGTCCGCGGATTCGCCGCCGGCGACCGTCCGCACGACGCCGCGGGCCGCGTCGATCGCCTTGACCTTCCCGTTGTACGTGTCGGCGACGTAGATCGTGCCGTCGTTCCAGGCCACGCCGAGCGGGTGCTGGAACCTCGCGGTCGCGGCGTCGCCATCGACGTCTCCGAACGTGAAAAGCCTCGCCCGCTCGAGGCCCGAGGATCCGACGACCGTCCGCACGGCGCCGCGCACCATCCCCTTCGCATCGGCCAGGGGCACGACGCGGATCGAGCTCCCCTCGCTGTCGGCGACGAACAGCCGCTCGCCGTCGGTCGCGAGGCCGGAAGGCTGCGCGAAGCTGGCCGTGCCCTCCTGGTAGGGCACCTTCGGCAGGAGCTTGCCGTCGACGACGTCCTCGAGTCCGTTGCCCGCGTACGGACCGATCTCGGACGCGTCGAGCGGCATCCGCCAGATCTGGTGCGGCCCGGCCATGGCGACGTAGACCGCCCCGCCGTGGATGCAGAGATCCCACGGACTGTTGAGCGGCGTCTTCGCCGGGTCGCCCACGTAGCGGCCGTCGGGGCGATGTGTGACGAGCTGGCGGCGGGCGGGGTCGAACTTCGTGCCCGGCCACGGTCCATGAGCCTGGGCGCCGGTGCCGGCGACGGTCTTGACGGTGCGGGTGGCGAGGTCGGCCCTGCGGAGCAGGTGATTCTCCGTGTCGGCGATCCAGAGGACGCCCTGTCCCGAGACCGCGAGGCCCTGTGGATGGTTGAAGGTCGCCGAGTCGAAGTCGCCGTCGTCGCGGCCGGTCCGGCCGGAGCCGATCACGGCCTCGATCGTCCCGCGGGCCGGAGCCGCGGGGTCGACCTTCGCGACGACGATGCGGTCGTTGCCGCTGTCGGCGATGAAGAGTCGAGCGGTCGCCTCGTCAAAGACGACCTTCCCCGGGAACCGGAGCACGCCCGCCGTCTCGAGGCGTTCGGTCGCGAACTTCCGCGGAGTCTCGTCGAGCGTGCCGTTCATGCGGTAGTGAGGAATGGCATCCTTCAGGAACCGGTCGAGCATCTCGAATTGCAGTTCTCCGGATTCCCCGGCGATGAAGTTGCCCTCGGGATCGATGATTCGGATGCTCGGCCAGCTCGTGACGGCGTAGGCGTCCCAGATGGCATGGTCGGCGTCGTTCACCACCGGATGCGCGATGCGGTGACGCAGCACCGCCTGGCGGACATTGTCGTCGAGTTTCTCTCCGTCGAACTTCGCCGAGTGGACGCCGATGACGACGACCTGGTTCGGGTAAGCCTGCTCGAGCTTCGCAAGCTCGGGCAGGATGTGCATGCAGTTGATGCAGCAATAGGTCCAGAAATCCAGCACGACGAACTTGCCGCGGAGCGACTCGATGGTGAGCGGCTTTTCCGTGTTGAGCCAGCGGAGCCCGGGCTTGAATTCGGGCGCCCGCTGCCGCTTCGGGAACGGATGCAGTTCGGCATCGGCCGCCCGCGCGGCCGACGGCGTGACGGCGGCGATCGCGAGGCATGAGGCTGCAACCCACGCGGCGGCGGGACCCAGGCTGCGGGAAGCGGATCTCATGGGGCCTCCTCGTGAACGGCGACTCGCGAAGGAAAAAAAAGCCATGCCCGGAAGAGGTCCCGTGAGAGCATCCGTGCTTTCGGGTTCCGTTCCGTGGCTATCGATGACCCTGCAGGAGATGAGGCCGACAGGTTCGTAGGCGATCGTCTCTCCCGGGCATGGCTGAAGAATCGTTCAGGCGGTGAGCTGGTCGAAGCGATCCCGGAACTGGGGCATCTCCGCCGCGACGAAGCCCTGCCAGGCGTCCGGCCTCCACAGCTCGACGCAGACCGCGGCGCCCACGACGACCAGGTCGCCCCCGGGCTCCACGCCGAGAAATTCCCGAAACCCCTCCGGGAGCACCAGCCGCCCGCGGGCCGCCAGCGTCACTGGACGGTGTCGGGTCGAGAGCAATCGGCCGAGCTGCTGCACTTCCCCGACCCGTTGGGCAAGCAGGCCCGCCGTGAGCTTGCTGCGGATGACCTCGACGGCCGAGGTGATTCGCGGCTCCCAGACGGAGCTCGCCCAGAGCGACAGGCACCCGTCCCGTTCCTTCGCGATCACGCATCGGTCGCCCTGTGCCATGAGCGGCTCTGCAAGTTCCGTCGGAATGGCAATCCGGTGCCGTTCGTCCAGCGTGCGGACGAATTCGCCGATCAGGAGCTCCGGGGAAGGGGAAGTCACCGACCGTCACCTCGAATGCCCTCCATGGCACTTTTGGGCACAAAACCCACGAAAAATTATTCAAAATGATCTATGTGGGTCAAAAACCCACGAGCGAGCAGTTTAGCGGGTCGGCCCGAAAATGCAACCACGGGCAAAAGCAACGCTGCTGGGTTCGGGGCTGCCCGTACCCCTGGCCGGACGTTCGCTTCGGTCCTCCGGACCTTCGCTCACTGCATGTCCGC
>CAZPEM010000127.1:0-9249 GCA_964585575.1 uncultured Chitinophagaceae bacterium | reverse complement strand
CCCGGAAGCACGTCGACCCGCTGCATGCCCCCCACGAACGGCGCCGATGCGGGAACGCTCGTGCCGCTCTCCGCCGACGGGGGATACGGGTAGCCATAGGTGCTCGGGTAGAAGATGCTGTTGCCGACGGCGATCGCAGCGTCTTCGTTGCCGCTGTTGGTGCCGGAGAACAGGAAGGGCACCGAGCCGATCAGGGTGCCCGACGTCGTCTGGTAGACGAGCACGTTTTCCTGCGGGGCGGCGTTGTCGGTGATCGTGAGGTACTCGTACCCGGTGTCGGGCCCGAAGAACACCGGCGTCGCCCCGGTGCCCCAGCTGAGCTGGCCCGGCTTGCGGGCCGGGCCGCGGTCGTATGCCTCCCGCCAGAGTTGCTCCACGCCGCCGGAGCCCGACTGGAAGAGATAGAGGGCCGACGTCGAGGCGACGGCCACGCCGGAAGGCGAGGAGGAGATGCTGTTGGCGACCTGTTCACCGGCGGGGAGCGGGAAGGACGACGTCTGGTTCGAGGTGGGATCGTAGTAGCCGACGACCGCGCCCGATGACGTGCCCGTCGTTCCCTGGGCGGTCGCGAACCAGACCCGCCCCTGATAGTCGGGCACGAGGCCGACGACGTCGGGGTAGCCGATCGACACCTGCGACGCCACGTTGAGCTGCCACGATCCGCTGGTCTGCTGGGAGTACGAGATCCGCTGCAATTGACCGTTGGCATTCACCAGCACGAGCCGGTTGTTGTTGTCGAGATAGGAGTAGATCCCGCCGGCCATGTCACTCGTCTCGGACTTGAAGAGCTTCATGGTCGCCAGGGGCGCGAGTGTGGTCGGTTCGAGCAGGTAGACCCACGGAGTCCGGTCGGCCCACTGGGTGGCGACCGACACGATCATGCCGTCGCTGCCCATGAGAATCGTCGAAAAGACGGCGTTGAAATTCGTGCTGGTGATCAAGACGTTCCCCGACCCCGGGCCAGGGTTGGTGGTGGCGTTGGACGAGGCCGCATTGGCGTGCATGGTGGCGGTGCCAGGCGGTCCCATGAAGAGGTTGGGCGGCGGCATTGTTTGCGCCGCGGCATCGATCGCCACCAGGCCGATGCACATGGCGAGTGACCACCGGACGATCGTCTTCATGCTGTGGCTCCGAATCGTTCAGGTCTCGAACGGAATGAACTACGTTGCCGTGGAGTAGGTCGGCCAGTGGCTCGTCAACATCGGAAAAGCACGGCGGGGATCAGGGCCGTTTGGCAGCCTGCTCTCCTCGCGCTGGAATCACGTTGGTTGGTACGCACGAAACAGCGGCCGCAGGCGATCCCCGCGAGGGCCGTGGCATAGCATAAGTGGGAAGTTCGAGAACGGCGACCGTACGCAATTGCAGGGCGTTCATCATGGGGAAGGTGAGAATGCCAGCGCCGGATCCGAGTCGGGCTTCGCCGATGATGCCGCCGTGGCGGCGAGGGGCGTGTCGTAGGACGGCCATCGAGGCCGAGGTTTTTCCGCCCAAAGCTTCATTCAGCGACCGATTCTGCCGATTATCAGGGTCGGCTGGCTGAAGGGCAGCCATGCCGGATTCAGGCACGTTTCCACAGGAGCTTCACAATGGGCAAGGGCAACAACGCGAAGAAGAACGACAAGAAGAACATGAAGCCGAAGCAGGACAAGACGAAGCCTGCTGCCAAGAAATAGCGGTCCTCGGGCTGTCGCTCGATCGCGCCGTCACGTGATCGCGGGCAGGCCCGCGGTAGCCCGGCAGCGGTTCAGGGCGACCCACGCCGCCGGAAGCTTCTTGAAGAGCTTGACGAGTTGCGAGCTGGAGATGCCCAGCCGCTCTGCGGCCGGGCCGATCTCGAACCTGCTCTCTTGAAGGTGGTCGAGGGCTTCTGCGACGAGGGCCGGGAAGTCGGCGTGCTCGGGACTGATCACGAGCCGGCGGCCCAGCGTCCTGGACCGCCACAGGGCGGAAGGGCCGGCGGCCCCGGCCGGCGACCTCTGCTCGAGGGCCAACTTCATCCGCAGCCTGCCAAGGGCGACACTGCGATTCTCCGCCTGGCTTCGACGTTCCGAGGCCTCGGCGGTGATGCCGGTCGGCTCGTGCAGGAGCACCACCGCCGTTTCCGCCTTGTTCCGGTGCTGTCCGCCGGGGCCCGAACGCTTCGTGCGCGTCTCGGCGGTCTGCTTCAGCAGTTCGGCAGGAGGAATCGCCGCGGGGTGCATGGTGGGACTCGGGGGACGGTGGCCGAGGTTCGCTTCGCGGTTCGAGTCGGGACCCTGAAATAGGATAGACTCCTCTGCCATGACGATTTTTTCCGCTATCCGTCGTCGGTCGACCCCCGCGTGGTTCCCGGCCGCTCGCTCCCTGGCAGTGATGCCGTTTGCAGTGATCCCGTTTGCAGTGATAGCTCTTGCAGCGGTCGTCCTCTGCCCCGTGCTGCCACGGTCGTTGTCCGCTGCGGAGCCATCGACACCGCAGGCAATCTTCGAAGAGGGTGTCCGGCTTTTCTTCGACGCCAAGCCGGTCGAGTCGGCCCACGCGTTCGATCGGCTCGTCGAGGCGGTGCCGAAGGCGGAGCCGGATCTCTGGCAGCGTGGGCTCGCGCTCTACTACGCGGGGCGGTTCGAGGACGGCCGGCGTCAGTTCGAGCGGCACGAGACGGTGAACCCGAACGACGTGGAGAACCCGGCCTGGCACTTTCTCTGTGTCGCCCGACTGGAGGGGGCGGAGGCCGCCCGCAAGGCGATGCTGCCGGTCGGCAAGGATCGCCGCGTTCCGATGCAGGAGATCCTCGACCTCTATGCGGGCCGGGGCGACGCCGCGGCCGTGCTCGCCGCCGCCGACCGTGGGGAGGGAGAGGCCCGCCGCAACCAGCTCTGCTACGCGCACCTTTACCTCGGGCTCCACGCCGAGGCCTTGGGCGATGTCGAAAAGGCCAGGCACCACGTCATGCAGGCCGCCGGCCCGTTCAGGATGAACCATTACATGGGCAAGGTGGCGGTCGTCCACGCGAAGCTGCGGGGATGGGACGGCGACCCTGTCGATACTCCCGACCGCGGCACGGGGAAGGCGAGATGACGCATGGGTTTCGCTGGGTTTGGAAACGGCTGACCGGGATGTTTCTGGCGGGAGTGCTCGTGCTCCTGCCGGTGATCATCACCGTGGGCGTCGTCGTCTGGGTGGTCGACCTGCTCACGAAGCTGCTCGGGCCCCACACGCTCTTCGGCTCGCTCCTCGCGGGGCTCGGCCTCACGATCAAGCCGGAGTCGCACGCCCCCTACGTGATCGGCTGGCTCGTCGTGCTCGGTGGGATCTTCGCGATCGGCGCGGCCGTCGAGATCGGGGCGAGGAAGGCGTTTTTGCGGGTCGGCGATGCGATCTTCTCGCGAATCCCGCTTCTGGGAAGCGTCTACGGCACGACGAAGCAGGTCGTCGACCTCTTCCACGCCGGCGACAACGAGGCGATCAAGGGGATGTCACCGGTGTTCTGCTTCTTCGGCGGTGGCGGCGAGCTGGGCCTGCTCGCGTTCCTCGTCTCGCCCGAGAAGGTGACGGTGCAGGGCAGGGAGTACCAGATGGTGATCGTGCCGACGGCGCCCGTGCCCTTTGGCGGGGCGCTCCTCTTCGTGCCCGCCGACAAGATCGTGCCCGCGCCGATGACCGTGGATGCGATGATGAGCGTGTACCTCTCGATGGGCGTGAGCGCCCCCGAGGCGTTGGCGAAGCGGGGCTGAGGCCCGTTCTCTACCGAACCGGAAACGCCCGGAAGCAGAGGGCGAGCAGCATCGGGACGAGCACGAGCGTCACGATCGTCGAGAAGAGCATGCCGCCGAGGAGCACGGCCCCGAGTCCCCTGTAGAGCTCGCTGCCTGCACCGGGGAAGAGCACGAGCGGCAGCAGTCCGAGCACGGTCGCGAGCGTCGTCATGAAGATCGGCCGCACGCGGCTCCGCACCGCCTCGAGGATGGCCTCGGTCGCGTTCGTTTCCCCCTGGCGGACGAGGTTGATCGCCTGCTCGACGATGAGGATCGGGTTGTTCACGACCGTGCCGACGAGGATCACGAAGCCGAGCATGGTGAGCACGTCGAGCGGCTGGAAGATGCCGAACGCCGCACCGAAGCGGTTCAGCGCGGCGAGGCCGAGCAGGCCGCCGACGGCGCCGACGGGAACGGACGTGAAGATCACGGCCGGGTAGACCCACGACTCGAAAAGCGCGGCCATCGAGAGGTAGGTGATCACGCCCGCAAGCAGGAGGTTGAACCAGAGCGACCGCCAGGTGGCCTCGAGCTTGTCGGTCGTGCCGCCGAGGTGGATCCGGTAGCCGCCCTCGAGGTCGCCGGACGCGACGAGCGGATCGACGACCATTCGCTGGATGCGGTCCTTCGCCTCCTCGAGCGGCATGCGGGTCGGCGGCGAAACCTGCACCGTGATCGCCCGTTCCCGCTCCCGGTGGAGGATCTGCTCCGGGCCGCTCGAGAACTCCCGCACCTCCGCCACGCTCTCGAGCGGCACGAGCTGACCGCCGGGCGTGACCACCGGCAGGCTCCGGAGGTCCTGCGTTCGGCTCACGAACCGGTCGTCCCCCTTGATGACGAGGTCGATCCGGTCGTTGTCGAGGAAGTAGTCGGTCGCGTAGCCGCCATCGACGAGGCAGTCGACCATGTAGCCGAGCTGCCGCGCGTCGAGCCGCATGTCGGCGGCCTGCTCGAGCCGTGGCACCAGCTGCACCTCCGGGCTCGAGAGGTCGAGCGAGGGCTTGGGGAGGTTCTGGCTGCCCGGAGTCGCCTGCGGCAGGAGGCCCATCACCTTGGTGCCGAGCTGCACGAGCCGCGACAGCTCGGGGCCTGTGATCTCGATGTCGACGGTGCGGCCCGACCCGATGCCCTGCTCGAAGAGGCTCGACTGCTTCGCGACGGCGAACGTGCCCGGCAGGTCGCCCGACACGCGGCGGACGAGCGGCACGAGCTTCGACGCCTGCAGGGGATCGAGGGCCCGCAGGCCGATGAAGACGCTGCGGCCACGCGCGACGAAGAAGAAGTCGCCGAGGATCGGGGCGTCGAGCGCCGCGGCCTCGGGCGTTCCGGGATCGACGTCCCAGTAGGGGAGCAGCTTCGCCTCGACCACGTCTCCCATCCGCAAAAGCTCGTCGAGGTTGTAGCCCGGCGGCGGCAGGAGGATGCCGAACACGAGGTTGCGGTTTCCCTCGGGGAGGTACTCGACCTTCGGCATGAGCCACCACGTCGCTGCGACCGACGCGGCGACGACGGCGATCGAGGCCGCCGCCTGACGAATGCTGCTCCCGAGCAGGAACCGGTTGATTCCCGTCACGCCGGCCATGAAGGAGCGGCCGAGGAGAAGAAACGGATCGGCGGACGCGCGGCCGCTGCCGTCGCCCGCATCGCCCGTGATGGCCGCCACCGCCGCGCGGGCATTGCGGCCCTGCAGGAGCGTCGCCGCCGCGACCGGCACGACGAGCCCCGACACGAGGATCGACAGCGCCACCGCGGCCGCGATCGCCAGGGCGATGTCGCCGAAGAGCTGGCCCGCCTCGCCGGTGACGAAGAAGACGGGGAGGAACACCGCCACGTTCGCCAGGGTGCTCGCGAAAATGGCGCCCCAGACCTCCGTCGTGCCCCGCACCGCCGCGACCCGCGGCTCCTCTCCCCGGCTCCAGTGGACGTAGATGTTCTCGAGCACGACGACCGCGTTGTCGACGAGCATCCCCACCGCGAACGCCATGCCGGCGAGGCTGATGACGTTGAGCGTGCGGTCGAAGGCCGCCAGGGCCAGGAACGTGCCCATGACGCTCACGGGAATCGACAGGGCGACGATGAAGGTGGAGCGGAGGTTCCGCAGGAAGATCAGGAGCGTCGCGAGCGTCAAAAAGCCGCCGACGAGGATGTTGTCGTTGACGAGTCCGATCGCCGAGTCGATGTAGGTGGTCTCGTCGTAGACGACGGAGAGGCTCAGACCCCGGGGGCGAAGCTGCTCGTCGAGTTCGGTGACGAGCGATCGCAGCCGCCGCATCACATCGAGCACGTTCGCCCCCTGCTCCCGCGTGATCCGCACCGCGATGTTGCGGGCGCCGAACCGGCGAACCACGCCGTCGGGTTTCTTCGTCCCGAGCTTCGCGGTCGCCACGTCGCGGACGTAGACCGGCTTCCCCTCCCGCCTCGTGATGATCACCCCCTCCACCTGCTCGGGCGAGCGGAACTGGCCGAGCGTGCGGACGACGTAGCGGCGTTTGCCCTCCCAGAAATCCCCGCCGGAGGTGTCCTGGTTCTGGTTCGCCAGCGCGAGCCTGAGGTCTTCGATCGTGAGACCGCGGGCCGCCAGCCGCTGGGGATCGACGATGACCTGCAACTCGTCGGCTCGGCCGCCGACGAGGTCGGCCGCGGACACGCCGTCCACCCGCTCGAGCCGGCTTTCGATCTCGTCCTCGGCCATCCGCCGCATCGCCTCGACGTCGATTTCGGCAGGGGCGATCGAGCCGAGTTCCGGATGGGCCGCCACGAGACCCCGCAGCCGGTAGAGGGCGAGGTCGGGCGAGCGGGCCGCGGCGATGCGGTCGAGTTTGGCCGCGAGGAGAGGGTGGTCGGTCTTGGCCTGTGCGATCACCTCCGGGCTGGGAGCCGCCTGGCCGAGGATGAGCCAGGCGATCGGCCGGTCGTTGACACTCGCGGTGCGGATGACGGGGCGGTCGGCGTCGATGGGCCAGTCGCGGACCTGCTGGACCCGCGTGTTGACCTTCACGAGCGCCTCGGACATGACGGTGCCGACGGGAAACTCCATCTCGATCGTGCCGCTCGAGTTGCTCGATTCGCTCGACAGCTTGACGAGACCCTCGACGGTGCGGAGTTGCTCCTCGAGCGGCTGCACGAGTTCCCGCTCGACTTCCTGTGGGCTCGCGCCCGGCCAGCGGGCGTCGACGGTGATCGTCGGAATCTGGACCTCGGGGGTGAGCTGCACCGGCATCGAGGCGAGCGCGAGCACGCCGAAGAGCGTCACGAGGATCACCCCGACGGCCACCTTCACCGGATTGGCCACGCAGGCTTCGACGAGGTTCATGGAATCGCCGCTGCTACGGAGACGGAAACGAGACGATGGCGCCCGGCCGGAGCCTCTCGTTGCCGCGAACGACGACGAGCTGTCCGGGCGAGATGGTGCCGCGGGCCTCGACATGGCTCCCGACAGCGACGCCGAGCGTCACCTCGACCGGCCGAACCATGCCGGTGCGTTCCGCTCCCACGGGGCCGCCCCTCACCGCCTCGCCGGCACCGCCGCTTGCCGGCTCGACGACATACACGAACGTTTTCGTGCCGCCGAGAACGAGCGCATCCTTTGGCACGACCGTCGCCTCGCCCGTCTTGCCGACGGGCATCCACGCGCGGGCGAGCAAGCCCGCCCGCAGCACAGGCTGGTCGTTCACGACCTCGTTGTCGAGCACGACCTTCACGGGAAAGCTGCGGCTGAGCAGATCTGCCTGGGGCACGATCCGCTCGACCCGCCCGATCCAGGTGCGGTTGGGGGCGGCGTCGATCTCGATCCTCACGTCGGCCCCGCGGACGAGCGAGCCGATGGAAAGCTCGGGCACCTGGACGTCGATCTCGACCCGGTCGAGCTCCGCGATTCTCGCCACGAGTCCGCCCCGCGAAACCCACTGGCCCTGCTCGGTGAACCGCTCCACCACCCAGCCGGTGAACGGGGCGCGGATCGTGTGCTTCGACAGCTGGTCATCGATCCGCTCCACGGCGGCCTTCTGCGCCTCGACCGCGGCCGCCGCTTGGGCGACCTGCTCCTTGCGTGGGCCGGCGATGGCCAATGCGAGCGCCGCCTTCCTGCCGGCGAGATCGGCCATGGACTGCCGGAGATCAGCCTCGGCGTCGAGCAGTTCGTCGGTGGTGCTCGTGCCCCTCTCGACGAGCCTTCTGAGCCGTGCGAACCGGCTTTCGGCGTAGCTGACCCGCGCCTCGAAGCTCGCGACGGCGGCCTTTGCCTGATCGATCTCTTCGGGCCGCGAGCCGGCCCGGAGTTCCGCGAGCACCTGCGTACGACGTTCGAGCTCGGCAACAGCCCCCTCCCGCTCGATCTCCAGCAGTCCCCGGAGCAGTTCGGCGATCGGCTGCCCCTCCTTGACGAGTTGGCCATCGACGATCGGGAGCGACACCAGCCGGCCGTCGATGGCGCTGCCGACGTCGCTCGTCCTGGCCGGATAGACCGTCCCGACGAACGGCAGTCCGGTCGCAAGGTCCCGTTTTTCGACGGCCGCGACGACCACGGGTACGGCTGGAGCCGGTCCGGCGGGCTGGCCGAAAACTGAGGTTTGGGCCCGAAAAAACAGGATGGAGACGACGATCACCACGCGCATCGGCGTGCGTGGAACGGGCCGCATGCGGGGGGATGCAGCGGGGGTTGCGGCGGACGACGATGCCATTCCTCGGTTATACAGTCAGTCGGCCCCAGTGGGTGCAGACACCTCGCTCCGAAAAACGTCCGAGCTCGATTTTCGGCCTATTTTTTCAGCCGCTTGACGGTCGGTCACCTTTCCACTAAGGTTTGAAAAGTCCGCGGCCGATCCAACATGTTTTGGGTCGGTTCCCGCTGCGTTGCCGAACGGTTTTTCCAGCTCTTTCGCTGGGGGAGTCGTGCCGGCGTCGTGATTCGGCTCGTGCCTCTCTAGTCGGGGCAGTGTCGAACCGCGTTGCATTTTGACAATTTGGTTGTGGTAATTGGCATCTTGAAAGAATGCCGATGGAGTGCAGTCTCAAGCTGCATTCCTGAAGCGTTCTCCCAAGGCGAGATTCTCATCCGCCGGCGTTCATCGCTGGTGGCATGAGATTTTGAGCGAGTAAAACGTTACTTTCCCGGGTGGGGTCGGGGCCTTTAGCAAGAAGGCTGGCCGGCGATGATCCGGGAACGTAGCTGAACGTTCGAAGAGAATCGTAAGTGTGCCGCTGGTCGAAAGAGGCTGGTCGAAAGACCGCTGTCTTGAAGCTACGCGGTCCGCGAGCATTTGATTCGGGTGGTCAAGCTACTAAGGGCGCATGGGGGATGTCTAGGCGTCAGGAGGCTGTGAAGGGCGCGGAAGGCTGCGATAAGCCCGGGGAAACCGTCAAACAGGTGATGATCCCGGGATTCCCGAACTAGCTGCAACTGAATCCATAGGTTGCAGCGGCCAACGCGGAGAACTGAAACATCTCAGTACCCGCAGGAACAGAAAGAAAAATCGATTTCCTGAGTAGTGGCGAGCGAAAGGGAAATAGCCCAAAC
>CAZPEM010000126.1:6435-9426 GCA_964585575.1 uncultured Chitinophagaceae bacterium | reverse complement strand
TAGAGCGGAAGGTGCCGGTAGTAGACCTCGAGCATGTACGTGCAGAAGCAGGTCATGTAGAGCCGCCCACCGAAGCCGCCCCATCGGTCGCGGGTCGGGTCCCACGAGCCCGAGTCGCGTCCGCTCTTTCTCTGCGCCGCCGGCAGGGCTTCCTTCATCCGGCCGTTCCAACGGTCCCACGCGGTGCCTCCAAGGTTGTGGGTGACCTGGGTGATGTAGTACCACGCGTAGGCGTTGGTCTGTTCCGTGAAGTCGACCTGACTTCCGTCGAGCAGCGACTCGACGCCGGAGACGAGCCTCGGGTCGTCACGCTTCCACCCGGAATACTGTCGGCAGAGGAGTCCCTCGGCCGACACGGCGTCCGTGACCGGAGCCGCGGGGTTCTCGGGTTTCTCCGACCGGTAGCCGTAGCGTGCCCCATTGTCGACCGCCACCCGATCGACGAACCGCACCAGCCCCTCGAGCGTGGCCGGAGGCACCGGCACGTAGGCCATCTCGGCGCTCTTCAGCGCCATCATGAACCAGCCCGTCACCGACATGTCGCCGTCCTGGCCCGGCTCGTACCTCCATCCGCCGCCCGGGCCCTGCGAGGCGACGCAGTAGGCGACCGCCCGCTGGGCCGGCTCGGAGTACTGCTTCGCCTGCGTCATGCCGTAGAGTTCGCAGAGCGCGACCGTCGCCTGGCCGTGGGAGTAGAGACCCTGCCGCGAGGGCATCGTCCCTGCCTCGAAGCGGCCGTCGGGCTGCTGCGCCGCGAGCAAGGCCTTCCATCCCCGTTCGACGGTCGCGCGGTGCGTTCCTGCGATCGTCGTGTTGCCCGCTCCCTGGAAGGCGAGCAGGGCCATCGCCGTGGCGGCGACGTGGTTCTCGTAAGAACTGCCGTCGGAATAGGGGCCCTTGAGGCTCCAGAGGCCGGTCTTCTTGTCCTGCTGCTTCGCGAGCCACGCAAGCGCCCTCGCGACCGCTGCCTCGGTCTCGCTGCTGCCGCCGAACGCCTTGACGAGCGCCTCGCGGCGGCCCTCCTCGCGTCCGTCGAGCAGCGTGCCGATCGCGGGCGCCGCGACCTGGGACGTGGCCGGTCCGACGGTCTCGACGGGCTCCTCCCGGGCCTCCGGGGGCGCCGCCGCGGCCTCCACGACCGGAGGCTTCTCCGATTCCACTTCCACCGGCTCCGGCTCCTCCACCGGCTCGGGAGATGGCTTGATCTCCACCCCCTTCTCCTCCCGCACGTTCTCCGTGAAGGTCGCGAAGGACAGTTCGATGATGGGCTCGTCGGAGACCGGCTGGTGGATGATGAACAGCGCGAGCGCGAGGATCACGACGATGTGGAGGATGAGGCTCACCGTCAGCGGCGGGCTGCGTTCGATCTGCTCCCGCAGCTTCTCGCGAAACCAGTCCCCCGGCGACGTGATCGTCGCGTCCGGTCGCGCTCCCGGTGGCCCGCCGGCCGCGACGACCCGCCGCGGCGCGAGGGTTTCTCCGGTAAAGACGATCTGCGACGGAGAATGGTGCGGCGAGGCGGAAAGTGGCCCCGGCCCCGGAACGGCAACCGGCGGTGCCGGCAGCGACACGCGTCCCGGCGGCGGTCGAAACGTCGGCTGCGACGGACGGGGCTGCGGCTGGTCCGGCGATCCTCCGGGCGGCCTTCGCGGTGGGGGAGGAGGCTGGAATGACATGGTCACCCTCCGTGTGCGGACCTCACCGCGGTGCGAGCCCGCGATCGAACGCATCCTGGTCCCGCCGGAAGACGGCGAGGACCGTGTCGAACCGCTCGAGCGGTATCCGGTAGACGGGCTGCTCGTTGGTGTGCGCGTGGCAGTGGGCGACGAGCAGCCGGTAGAGAAACTTGAACAGCTGCCGCGGCACCCGCAGGCTTCGCAGTCCGTCGATGAGCCTGCGCTGGTCGATCTCGGGGGCGAACAGGTCGGCGAGCGTCGCGGGTGGGTTGCCGACGCTTGCCGACTTCACCCGCGTCGATGCGATGTCGTAGAGCGTTTCTCCGGACCATTCCAGCGACGGCACGAGGTTCTGCTTGTCGAGCCGCGCCCGTTGGTTGAACTGCTCGTCCTCCCGTTCGATGAACCGATAGAGCTCGATCGGAAGGAGCAGCTTGAATCCCAGTCCGGGCGACTTGAGAAACTTGTTGTCGAAGATCGGCCAGATCACCTGCCGCATCCGCTCGGCCGAGCCGTTGATGAGGTGTGGCTCGTCGAGCCGGTCTACGATCACGACCATGCCGCCGTAGCCGAGGGCCTTGAGCACCCCCTGAAGCTTCGCGAGCAGCTCGTAGCGGTCGTCGCTGCGGGCCATCGCCGGCAGCGGCTGGCCGGCGAGGTCGACCTCCGGCATGCGGGCGATCGCGCGGGTGAGCTGCCCCACCGTGCGGTTGCCGGTCCGCATGCTCCGCACGATTCGCGTCGCGGTCCACAAGCTCCTCGCCCGCTTCAGCAGCCAGGGCCCCCAGGCCGCCGCGACGAGCAGCCAAGGCCACCAGCTTCCGGCCCACGCGAGCGAACCCTTCCACGCCCCGAAGCCGACCGCCGCCACGAGAGCCGCCGTGGCCGCGAGGCCGAGCAGGAACGGGGCGACCGCGATCGGCCGGTGGTAGCCGACCCGGCGACGCAGGCGGGCGAAACGGTCCGGGAACGTTTCGGCCATCGACTGGTCGTAGCAGGCCGCGAGGATCGCGAGATCTCGGGCCTGCGGCGGCGTGAGGCGGACCGGCTCGTTTCTTCCAGGATCGATCAACTGCGAGACCAGCTGCGTCACCGCGAGCGACAGGATCGCGTCGATGTGGTCCCAGAGCTTCCATTGCGAGAGCACCTTTTCCACCGCACGGTTCGGGCCGACCCGGCTGACGAACCGATCGAGGAACGGGTTGAAGTCGTCGTAGAGGACCACGAACACCTTCTCACCGCCGGCACCGTTCGCACGCGCAGGGCCATCATTCCCGAGTGCGGAGCCAGCACGCGCAGGGCCATCATGTCCGCG
>CAZPEM010000126.1:4998-6335 GCA_964585575.1 uncultured Chitinophagaceae bacterium | reverse complement strand
GCAGGGCCATCATGTCCGCGTGCGGATCCCGCACGCGGACATGAGTTATTGTGACGGTCGAACTGCCGCACCATCTGCAGCTTCAACGCGGTCTTTCCAGACCCCTTTTCTCCGAACACGATCGACGTGCTCGGGTCGTCTGGATCGCCGTAGATCTTGTCCCACGACGGATGAAAGGTCGTCTCCAGGCAGGTTCGTTTGAAGACGCTGTCGTTCTGAGCGTCCTCTTCCGCGAACGGGTTGCCGGCGATGCCGTGGTGCTCGAGGAAATCCTGGATCTTCACTTGTTCGCGGCAAGCCCTTCGATCATGCCGCGGAAGCCGTCGGCGTGTTTCGAGAGGCATTCGGCCGGTCCGTAGAACTTGAGGAAATAGTTGCCGGCAGAGGGCGTTTCGACGATCGCCGCGAGCATCCGGTAGGCGGGCCGATCCACGGCCTTGCCCTGGGCGAAGGGGCCCATCGGCATGTCCTTGTAGGTGCCGGGGATGTCGACGATCGTCACGTTGCAGCCGGAAACCTTCATGGTCTTCGTGGTGGCCTTTTCCTTCGTGCTCGAACCATCCGGCTGGGAGAACTGACCGTACCAGCGGTCGATGTTTGCCTGCAAGCTGCCGCCGGCGCCCATGACGGTCATCCGGCCCGCCGGCTTCCCCTCGCCCACGGGCGGGATGGAAAACTCCGTCTCGATCATGTTGGACTTCGGCTCCACCCGCTGCCAACCTTCCGGCGCCACGAGCTTGAAGCCGCCGGAGGCGATCGTGAACGTCCGCTCGTCGGCCGCGGCGTGGGTCGAAGCGACGAGGGCAAGGCAGACAACGACGACGGCTGACCGACGGTGGGGGATAAGGATCATGGCGGAGTTCCGTGGGGGGAGGATCGGGGGCTCGCGGTTCGCCCGCGGCCGCCGGTGGAGAGTGTATCGCAAAAGCCGGCACGCTATACGATGCCGCGGGACCGCAGGATCATCCAGGCCATGGCGGCAGCGATCCCAGCGATCGCCACGAGCGTCAGCGACAGCCCGATGCCCCCGTCGTTGCGGGGCCTTCTCCGGGAGACACTCGGGGACCGCGGGTGGGCTGCCCACTCGAGGACCGGATCGGTCGGCGACAAGTCCGCGGGCGGATCGATCGGGGATGACCACGGCCGGTCCGGCGGTGTTGCCGTCGGCACTGCCCCAAGGCCCGGAGGGCTGGGACCGCTGCCCGCAGGGCCGGGGCTGCTGCCCGGAGGGCCGGGGCTGCTGCCCGGGAGTCCGGTCGACATGGTCGGGAGTGCTGGGGCGAGCGGCCCCTGACCGAAGGTCACCGCGGTCGGGGTGCCCGTGGTTGGAGTGTCCG
>CAZPEM010000126.1:0-4898 GCA_964585575.1 uncultured Chitinophagaceae bacterium | reverse complement strand
CCGTGGTTGGAGTGTCCGACGGCGGCGGGCTGAACGGTGGTGCAAAGTCGATCGGCGGGACCGCGCCGGCGTAGGGCACTGCGATCGGGAGCGAGGAAATCACGGCTGGATCGATCGGCAGTGGTTCGGCGACCGGGAGGCGGGCCGTGGCCGGAAGGGCCGGGATGCTGCCAAAGGGAGCGCTGCCAAAGGGAGCGGAGTGTCGCGGAGGCTGCGCGCTGGAGATGTCGGGCAGTCGAAACCGGCTCCCGCAGGTCGGGCAGACGCCGAGCCGGCCGGCGAGGTGATCTTTCACCTTCATCCGGTGGCCGTTCGGGCAAAAAGCCTCGATGCCCAAACCTGACTCCTGCGTTTCTCCAGGGCAGAATACCCTCGGCCGCGGTCATTCAGCCGTTTCAGGGCTCCGGGGAACGGCCCTGGGTTGCCGATTCCCGTCCACTGTTTTACCCTCTCCGACCATGCCGCAACACGATCGTCAGGATTCCGCCGAGGAACATTCGGGTCCGCTCGAGATTGCCATCGTCGGCGATCTGACGGACCACGAGTCGGAAATGACCGATCGGCTCCTTGGCGTGCCTCCCGGCGGGCAGTGCACGATCTACTTCGATTCGCCGGGCGGCAGCCCATACTGCGCGATGTCGCTCGTGGGGCTCATGAAGCTCCGGGGCATCGAGGCGACGGGCATCGTCACCGGGGAATGCTCCTCGGCGGCGCTCTGGCCATTCGCCGCCTGCCGGCGGCGGCTCGTGACCCCTTTCAGCGTATTCCTCTTTCACCCGATGAAGTGGCAGAGCGAGGAACACATCGGCATCGCGGAGGCGGCCGAGTGGTCCCGTCATTTCGCCGATCTCGAGCGGGAGATGGACGTGCTGCTGGCCGAGCTGTTCGGGATTTCCAGTGAGACCATCGACCGGTGGATCAAGACGCACCGTTACGTCACCGGCCGCGAGATGGTCGCCGCCGGGCTCGCGGAACTCGTGGGACTTTCGCCGCTGCCTGAGCTTCTCGCGACCTCCGGCGAGGCCAGCCCGCCGCAAACCCATGCCGCAAGGAATCCCGCCAGGGCGAGGCGGTAGACCACGAACGGCCAGAGCGTGTGCCGTGCGAGTGACGAGAGGAGCCAGCGGATCGCGGCGTAGCCGACGACTGCGGCCGTGAGCGTGCCGATGGCGGCAGCCGCGGCATCGGCCGGCGTGCCAAAAATTGCCCGACGCTCCTGCCACGCCTCGAGGATCCCGGCCGCGGCGATCGCGGGCAGCGAGAGCAGGAACGAGAATCTCGCCGCCGTTCGGCGATCGAGGCCCGTGAAGATTCCGGAAGCGATGGTCGCACCGCTGCGGGAGGTGCCCGGCAGGAGCGCGAGCACTTGGAAGAGCCCCATCGTGAGTCCGTCGAGGAGCGTCACACCCGCCAGGCCGTCGCGGCCGCGAGTTCCCGAGCGGGCCCGCACCGTGAGCACGAGCTCGGCCGCCGCAAGCAGGAGCGTGCCGAGGCAGACCGCCGCGAGCACGACCTCGGGCCGCCGCGCCTCGCCGCGGATGAGGTGCTTCAAGGCGAAGCCGGCGGCCACGATCGGGATCGTGCCGACGACGACGAGCACCGCCGCCCGCGACTCGGGGGTGCCCAGCGGCTCGCCGTCCCGCAGGCCTCTCGCGAATCCGACGGCGATCGCGGCGATGTCGCGACGCATCGCGACGACCACGGCGAGCAGCGTGCCGCACTGGATCACGGCCGAGTAGGCGGCCCCGGGATCGTCCTGGCCCAGGAGGAGCGGAACGATCAGCAGGTGGGCCGTGCTCGAGATCGGCAGGAATTCCGTGAGGCCCTGAACGGCGCCGAGGATGATCGCGGTGATTGGGGACACGCGTGCCAGGTTCCTGAAGCCGCTGCCCGATATGAGATCGGGCCGGACGGGGCCGTATCGTACCACCGGAAAATCGGCTATCCTTTCGGGCTCGAATCAGGACAACCCAGGAGATCCCCCACGGTGTTTCGCAATCTCAGCACGGTCGGCCTGCCCCTCACAGGGCGTTCCAGCGAGCTCATCGAGCTCGCGCTTTCGTTCGGCTTCGACGCGATGGACATCGACCTGGTCGACTTTCATCAGCAGGCCGAGGCGTTCGGCGCGGAGCACGCTCGACGGCTGATGGTGAGCGCCCGGCTGAAGACGGGGGTGTTTGCACTGCCGGTCGATCTCGCCGGCGACGACGAGACGTTTTCCCGCGAGATAAAGCTCCTGCCGAAACGGCTGGAATCGGCGAGGAGCGCGGAGGCCCCGCGGGCGGTCGCGACGCTGCCCCCCGCCTCCGACGCCCACGCCTTCAAGGATTTCTTCGATCTCATTCGCCGGCGGCTCGAGGCGGTGGAGGGCCCGCTCGCAAAATATGGTGTCATGCTCGGCCTGGCGGTCGTTCCCGAAGTCGAGGCCCGTGCGGGCAGGGCGCACGAGTTCATCCACACACTGGAGGGACTCCTCGGGCTCGTGGCGGTGGCGGGGCCGCAGGTCGGCGTGGTCGTCGATGCGTGGGCAATGCATGTTTCTGGGGAGTCACTCTCGCTTCTCTCGCAGGTTCCGGCCGGGAAGATCGTCGAGATCCGTCTCTCCGATGCCCCGCGCGAGCGGGCGGCGGCGGAACTCGCCCGCGCCGATCGGCTCCTGCCGGGCGAGACCGGTGTGATCGCCTGTGGACCGCTGCTTCAGGCGGCGGAGAAGGCCGGCTTTGACGGACCGGTCACGCCCTGGGCCGACCGGTCGGCGGTGGCTGGCCGCGGCCGTGAGAAGCTCGTGAAACTCGCCGGCGACCGGATGGAGGCCGTTTGGAAGGACGCGGGGCTTCCGATCCTGCCGCGGTGGTTCCTGCCGGCGCCGAAGGACGGGGCGGGACGTGACGGCTTCGAGTTCGAGGGACTCGAGCCGACGAAAAACGCCGCCGGCCGGCTCGTCGGCCAGGGTAACTGAGGAGCTGACACGGGTAACCGCGTAGCTCAGTCGCTGAAGAGCGGGGTAGCTGTCATCTCGTGGAGGTCAGCCGCCTTCGCGGATGAACCTGACCCGAGGCCGGCCGTCGCCGGTGCTCGAGCCGCGGACGAATTCCGAGACGTAGCGGAGCGTTTCGGCCGGACGGTCGGGATCGCGGAAGGCGTCTCCCTTCTGCAGGATCGGCAGGCAGTCGGGCATTGAACCGAAGGCTCGGGTGCCGGCTGCCTGGCAGGGAAACCACCATCCGCTGCCCGCCGGATCGACGAGGTAGAACTCCGGATAGCAGTGCCCTTCGACCCAGACGGTGCGGGATGGAATGCCCTGGGACCGGCAGGCGGCGATGAAGAGGCAGCTGAGCTCCTCGCAATCCCCCGAGCCTTCCGCGAGGGCCTTTGCGGCGCCCTTCAGCTTTCCTTCGCGGTATTCGACCTTTTCGCGGACGGCGTCGTAGATCGCTTCCACGCGGGACCATCCCTCCAGGTCGCCGGCCGCCTCCTTGGCGAGTTTGACGATCTTGGCGTGCCGCGACTCGATGTACGGACTCGGGCCCAGGAACACCCGCAGGCCACGGTCCGGCTTTTCCGGCACCTTCAATTGCGACGTGTCGGCCGGTGCCAGGATCGCCGCCCGCTCGATCTCGAACGTCACGACGGCCTTCGCGGTCTCACCGGCGGCAATCTCGGGAACATCGACGATCGCCTGCTTCACGCCCGCGGCGAGCATCCGGTAGCGGAGGTTTCTGACGCCGGGCGAAAGCTCCTCCGAGACGATCCTCACCTTCTGCTCGGGCCAGTCGGCCGGCACCGGCATCGTGGCGTAGATCCCCTGGACGGGCCCCCCCTCCGCCGTCACCTGGACGCCGACTCGAAACCGCTGGATCCGTGGTTCTCCGAGCGTCGGGCCGGCGGCCGCCGCGGGCTCGTCGAGAAACTGCGCCATCGCCGCCGGTGGCCCGACTGCAATGGCCGTGGCGAACGCGATGATCAAGCGACTCATGTCGGGTGGCATCGGCGGGCGGACGGCCGCGACTTTCGGTTCGCGGCGGGCCGTAGGTCTCGGAAAACTGGGTGGGACGCGGCGGCCGGGGGTGTTCGATTGTTCGCTCGGCACCCAAATGGTAGACTTCGTGGCTCATTTCCCAGCGTGATTTTCCGTTTCCTCCAACCCTTTTCCCCAGTCTCCCAACCCCCCGTATGGTCAACCGCAACCTCATCCGCGAACTCGAACACGGCGCAGAACTCGACAACGAAATTGAAATGGCGATGGCGGGGGCCGCGGATGGGGAGTACGTGATCGGCACCCCGACGCTCTCGGTGAACGCGGTGCTCCAGGGGAAGGTGCTGCGGGTGGACGACGAGTTCGTGCTCGTCGACGTGGGCTACAAGAGCGAAGGGCACATCCCGCGGAACGAGTGGGACGAGACCGAGCCGGCCCCCCAGGTTGGCGACATCGTGAAGGTTCTGCTCGAGGAGTTCGAGGAGGGAAGCCTCGAGGAGCAGCGGGGCCTGATCACGCTCTCGAAGCGGAAGGCCCGCCGCATCGAGGACTGGCTCAAGGTGATGGAGAGCGTCAAGGAGAACGACGTCGTCACCGGCTACGTCACGAGGAAGATCAAGGGCGGCCTGCTCGTCGACATCTCGGGGGTGAACGTCTTCCTGCCGGCCAGCCAGGTCGACATCCGCCGTCCGGCCGACATCGGCGACTACTGCGGCCGGGCCATCCAGTGCCTCGTGCTCAAGATCGACGAGCCCCGGCGAAACATCGTCGTCTCGCGGCGGGCGCTCATCGAGCAGGAACGGGCCGAGCGGAAGAAGCAGCTCATGGAGACGCTCGAGGTGGGGCAGATCCGCCGCGGCGTCGTGAAGAACATCGCCGATTTCGGCGCGTTCGTCGATCTCGGCGGCATCGACGGCCTGCT
>CAZPEM010000125.1:2434-9442 GCA_964585575.1 uncultured Chitinophagaceae bacterium | reverse complement strand
GCCGCCCGCTCACTCGACCGTCACGCTCTTGGCGAGATTGCGCGGCTTGTCGACGTCGCAGCCGCGGAGGACGGCGATGTGGTAGGCGAGCAGTTGGAGCGGGATCGAGGCGACGATCGGCTGCAGGAAATCCGGCGCCTCCGGCAACTCGATCACGTCGTCGGCGATCCGGGCGATCCGCTCGTCACCGCGGCTCGCGACGGCGATCACCGGTCCCTTCCTGGCCTTGATCTCCTCGACGTTGAGCATCACCTTGTCGTAGACAGCGCCCTGCGGGATGAGGAAAACGCTCGGCGTCGAGGCGTCAACCAACGCGATCGGACCGTGCTTCATCTCGGCGGCCGGGTAGCCCTCGGCGTGGATGTAGCTGATCTCCTTGAGCTTGAGCGCCCCCTCGAGGGCCAGCGGGAAGTTGTACTGCCGTCCGAGGTAGAGAAACGTGCTCGCATCGCGGTATTTCTCCGCGATCCGCCGAATCACATCGTCTGCCTCGAGGGCCCGCGCGACGAGGTCCGGCAGGCGTTCGAGCGAGTCGATGTAGCCGCGGCCCGCCTCGTAGCTCATGTGCCGAAGCCTGCCGAAGTAGAGGGCCAGGAGCGCCAGCACCACGCACTGGCTCGTGAACGCCTTCGTGCTCGCCACGCCGATTTCCGGTCCGGCGTAGAGGTAGATCCCGCCGTCGGCCTCCTTCGCGATCGTGCTGCCGACGACGTTGCAGATCGCCAGCGTCGGGTAGCCCTTCCGCTTCGTTTCCCGCAGGGCGGCGAGGGTGTCGGCCGTCTCGCCGGACTGCGTGATCGCGAACAGGAGCGTGCCCTCGTCGAAGGGTGGGTTTCGATAGCGAAGCTCGCTTGCGTACTCGACTTCGACCGGCAGCCTCGCGAACTCCTCGATCAGGTATTCCCCGACGAGCGCCGCATGCCAGCTCGTGCCGCAGCCGGTGAGCACGATCCTTCGCACCCGCTGGAGCTGCTTGGGCGTGAGATTGAGGCCGCCGAAGACCGCCGTGGCGTCGTCTCGTGAGAGCCGCCCCCGCATCGCCGCCGCGATCGTCTCGGGCTGCTCGTGGATTTCCTTGAGCATGAAGTGCGGGTAGCCACTCTTCGCCACGTCGCACTCCCGCAGGTCGAACGGCTGCTCGTCGTGCGCCACGGTGCCGGAGTCGCGGTGGATCACGCGGAGGCTGTCGGCGGTGACCACGGCGAGCTCGTGGTCGGAGAGGTAAACGATCCGGTCGGCATGCCCGGCCAGGGGGCTCGAGTCGCTCGCGATGAAGTGCTCGCCGTCGGCGACGCCCACGACGAGGGGGCTGCCGAGCCGGGCCGCCACGAGCAGGTCCGGCTGATCCGCGAACAGGACGAGCAGGCCGTAGGTGCCGCGGAGTTGCGGCAACGCCTCGCGGACGGCGGCGACCCACGGGGAGTCGGCGGGGTCGTCGACGACCCGATTGCCGACGGCGATCGCACGCTTCAGGCAGCTGTCGATGAGGTGGGCGATCACTTCCGAGTCGGTCTGCGAGCGAAAGACATAGCCCTGCGACTCGAGCATCGTCTTGATCGCCTGGTAGTTCTCGATGACGCCGTTGTGGACGATCGCGACACTCGCTCCGGCCGACATCGACGTGTCGCAGGCCGCTTCCAGGTCGGCGTCGTCAGGCCCGCAAGGCAGCCCGTGACCTCCGACGTGTGGATGGGCGTTGACGTCGGTAGGGGCGCCGTGGGTCGCCCAACGCGTGTGGCCGATCCCGATCGAGCCTTCGGGGTGAACCTCGCGGATGAGCGACTCGAGACGGTCGAGCCGCCCCGCCGCCTTGAGCACGCGAATCCGGCCGTCGTCGTCGAGCGTCGCTATTCCGGATGAGTCGTAGCCGCGGTACTCGAGCCGCCGCAGCCCCTCCACGATCAGCCCCCCGGCCCGCCTGAAACCGACGTAGCCCACGATGCCGCACATGGTGCAGACTCTCCTGTTGCCGGTTGCTCGACCCGAGCGTTTCCGGAAAACACGAAGTCTACCAGACACCGTCGAGACCTGTCAGGACGAGTTCCTCACCCACGTCGCACGCGATCATGATGCCCCCGCCCCCGAAAGACCGCATCGCCATCGTCATTCCCGCCCGGCTTTCCAGCACGAGGCTTCCGAGGAAGATGCTTCTCGCGGAGACCGGCCGAACGCTCATCGAGCACACGTGGCGTTCAGCGAGTCGCTCGGGGCTCGCCGGTCGCGTGATCGTGGCGACCGACAGCGACGAGATCGCCGAAGCCGTCCGCCGCTTCGGCGGCGAGTCGGTGATGACGTCGCCGGATGCCCCGAGCGGAACGGCGCGAATCTGCGGAATGCTCGACCGTATCCCGCAGGCGGAGATCATCGTCAACGTTCAGGGAGACGAGCCGGAGATCGATCCCGATGCGATCGACCTCGCCGTCGGCCTGCTCGAGGGCTGCCCGACCGCCGGCATGGCGACGCTCGTGACGCCGCTGCGAAGCCGGGAAGACCTCGCCGACCCGGCCTGCGTGAAGGCCGTGCTCACGCCGTGGCGGTCGCCCGTCGATTCCGCGTGCAGCGGCGTCGAAGGAGCCTGGCGGGCCATCACCTTCAGTCGCGCCGCGGTGCCCTTCGCGAGGGAGTGGCGTGACGAGCTGCTCACCGCGGAGCCGCCGCTCTACTGGCAGCACGTCGGGCTCTACGCCTACCGCCGCAGCCTGCTCGAGGGCTGGGAGTCGCTTCCGGAGTCGCGGCTGGCGATCGTCGAGAGCCTCGAGCAACTCCGGGCGGTCGAGGCGGGCGTCGGCATCGTGGCCGGCGCCGTCGCCTCCCACGCCCGCGGCATCGACACGCAGAAAGACTACGCCGCCTTCGTGGCCCGGGCCTCCTTCGCAGAACGGGCCGCTACCGCACCGGGACCAGCAGAACGCTCGCGGTCGAGTGGGTGAGCACCGCCTCGGAGGTGCTGCCGATGAGCCACCTCGAGAATGCGTCGGTCGGGGTGCGGCCGAGGATCACGAGGTCGGTCCCATCGGCCTTGCCACACTCGAGGATCCGCTCGCCCGGATTGCCTTCGAGCACGATCGGAGCGTGGTCGCGGAACTCGGGGGGAAGCGTCCGCTGGAAATCCGCGAGTTGGTTGCCGATCGCCTCCAGCTCATCGTCGTGTTCCTTCGCCCAGGCCTTCGCGATCACCGCCGTGTCGGGGTCGCGGGCTCGCTTTTCGAGCCACTCCGGCAACGGGCCCGCGAGCATCGGCTCCGCGACGCCGATGACCCTGGCCACGGTGCCGGGGGGCCATCGCAACTGCGCGGCGATGGCGGCGACGGCCTTGGCGCTCGCGGCGTGGTGGCAGGCGAGCACGCGGAAGGGCCGCCCTTCGACGGGCTTGCCCCGGACCACGAGCACGGGCAGCCGGGCGCCATGCACGACGGACCGGGAAACGCTTCCGAGCACGAGCCGCTCGATCGATCCCAGGCCGCGGGCGCCGATCACGATGAAGTCGGCCTGCCAGCCGTCGGCGGCCTCGAGGATGCCGATGGCCGGCGGCTTCGTGCTCGCGATGACATGCACCTCGGCGACGAAGTCCTTCGGCAGAAGCGATCTCGCCTCCTCGAAGATCGAGCGGGTGAGGTCCTCCACGATGTCGCTGGCCCGGCCGGCGAGCTTCTTGTGGATGTCGGACGGAGAAAAGTAGATCGCCACCTCGTCCACCGCGGGATGCACCAGTTTCGCGGCCATGCGGACCGCGTCGAACGACGCGGGCGAACCATCGACACCGATCAGCACTTTCATCGCGGGCTCCTCGGGACGTGAGACTCGTATCGTATCAGCCGAGCCAGACCTTGGCAGGCTCCCCGGGCACTTCACGGGCGAGTCGGGGCACCGCGTAGCCGGGCAGTTCGTCCCGCATGCGGCGGTGCAGGGCGACGGCCCGGCTTTCCGGCACCTCGAAACTCGCCGCGCCGACGACGCGGTCGAGCAGGTGGAGGTAGTACGGCACCACCCCGAGGTCGAGCAGCCGATCGGAGAGGTCGCGGAGCGTCTCGAACCGATCGTTCACGCCCGCGAGCAGCACCGCCTGGTTGAGGAGGATCGCCCCGGAGGCCGCCAGCCGCGACATCGCCTCGGCCACGGAGCGGTCGAGCTCGGCCGCGTGGTTCGCGTGGATGACGACGACGGACCGCAGCCTGGATTCCGACAGCCTTTCCACGAGCCGCTCGGTCACCCGCTCCGGTAGCACGACCGGCAGCCGGGTGTGGATCCGCAGCCGACGCACGTGGGGGATGTCCTCGAGCCTTCCGACGAGCTCCGAAAGCAGGTCGTCGTCGAGCAGGAGCGGGTCGCCGCCGGAAAGGATCACCTCGTGCAGGTCGTCGCTCGCGGCGATCTCATCGACGGCCGCGACCACGCCCTGCCGCGTGGCCCCCGATTCCGCGTAGGGGAACTCCCGGCGGAAGCAGTAGCGACAGTTCACGGCGCACCCGCCCGTCGCGAGCACGAGGGCCCTTCCCGCGTACTTCCGCACGAGGCCGGCCGCCGCGAGGCTCGAACGCTCGGCGAGCGGGTCGGCGGTGAACCCTTCCACGACCTCCCGCTCCCGCGACGTCGGCAGCACCTGCCGGAGCAGCGGGTCGGCGGGGTCGCCCTTGGTCATCCGCGCGGCGAACCCGCGGGGCACCAGCAGCGGAAAGGAGCCGGCCGCCTCGACCGACTCCTCGGCGACCCGCCGCGGGAGATCGAGCAGCCGGCAGAGCTCGAAGGGATCACGGATCGCGAAGGCGAGCTCGCGTTTCCACGGCTCGTGGGGCGGCGAACCGGCGGCTGAATTGACAGGAGTATCGTCCGACGACACGCTTGTGGGCTCCCCGTTCCCCGGCGCGGGGAACGAACGAACTCGAGAGGAACGGATCAAGGGATCTAGGGAATCAAACGTGCCATCGTACAACACCAGCGAATTCAAAAAGGGGCTCAAGGTCCAGATCGACGGCGACCCCTACATCATGATCGAGTGCAACTTCGTGAAGCCGGGCAAGGGGCAGGCGCTCTACAAGTGCAAGCTCCGCAACCTGCTCCGGGGGACCGTCCTCGACCGCACCTACAAGAGCGGCGACTCGCTCGAGGCGGCCGACATCACCACGATCGACGCCCAGTTCCTCTACAAGCAGGGGGAGCAGTTCGTCTTCATGGACAACGCGAGTTACGAGCAATACGAGCTGTCGAAGGAGCAGGTCGACGAGGCATGGAAGTGGATCAAGGAGGGAACGGTCTGCTCGATGCTGCTCTACAACGGCAACCCGATCTCGATGGAGCCGCCGAACCACATGGTGCTCAAGATCGAGTACGCCGAGCCGGCCGTGCGTGGCAACACGGCGACCAACCTCACGAAGCCCGTGAAGCTGGAGACGGGCGCCGAGGTGATCGTGCCGGCGTTCATCGAGCAGGGGGACATGATCAAGGTCGACACGCGAACAGGCGAATACCTGGAACGCGTGAAGGCCTGACTGGAACGCGTGAAGGCCTGAGCAGGGCGACCGACGTCAGTCCCACCACCAGCGGTCGGCGGGAAGATTCGCCGCCGTCGTCCGGGCCTTCTCGACCGCGGCTCCCTCGTCGGGGAGCAGGTTGGCCGGGTCGAGCGACAGCCGCGGATGGATCACCACGCCGCCGCCGATCGGCGTGATCAGCCGGGCCCCTCGCCAGACCGCGTTGATCGCGGGCTCCACCTGCTTCGGAGCCGGAAACGTCTCGATCGGATAGGCGGCCTCTTCACGGAGCGTCGTGGCGGCCCACCGCGTGCGGCCGTAGGCATCGTGCTCCTGGAGGTAGGCCGCGGCGACGGCGAGATCGATGAGGTTGCGGAGCTGCCCAAACACCGGATTCCGGGCGGCGATGTCGGGGTATTTCTTCGTGAAGGCCTGCGTGAAGCCTTCGCTCGCTCGGTCCTGCCGATCGGCCCCCATTCTCTTGCCTCCCGCGAGCACTATCTCTTCGGCCCCGCAGAGCTTGACGCCCCGGCCGACGAGCTCGATCGCGAGGTCGTCACCGCTCGGCCGCACGCACTTCAGCTCCGGCACGAAATACCATCGCTTCAGCGCGTTGGCGGCGATCGACGACGCGGTGGCGAGGTCGATGAACGTGGCCATCTTCACCGGTGGCGGCTCGAGCCCGATCGCGATGAGCTTCATCCGGTAGTCGGCCTCGACGAGCACCCGCGCGAAGTGCGTTGCAGGCGACACGCCGTGAACGCTGACCACCTGCGGGCCGAGCGATTCCCGCAGCCCGGCGACGATCTGATCGGGGCCGATCTCGGGGTTCACCCGGCCCGTGTCCTTCACGAACCGCTGCATCGCCGCGAGCCCCTGCTCGGTCGGATCGATCGAGCAGCCGAGCACCCGGTCGTTCGGCTGTCCCGGGGGGAAGGAACGGATCGCCGTTGCGAGGTCCTCGAGAAGCACCGTCGGGCTGCCGGTCTCGATGCCGGTCGTCCTGCCGAAGCCATCGGTGGCCCAGCCCTCGGCCGGACCCGCGATGACGACCTCGCCGGCCCGGTCGCCCTCGGCCGGATAGATGAACACGTATCGCACGCGGGTGAGCCCGGCCAGCATCCGCATCGCCTCGGGAACGCCGGCCCCTGCCTTCACCGCCTTGGCGAGCTCCCGCTCGAGTCGCCCGAGTGCCACCTTCCGCAGCGGCGACTTTGCCTTCAGCTCCCCGGGAAGTGCCGCCACCGCCGCCCTCATTCTTTCGGCCGCCAGACGGCCTCCTTGGTCCTGCACGACCCCGATTCGCAGCACCCCGTGTGGATCGATCAGGACGCCGCCCATGCCGCCCATGCCGCCCATGCCACCCATGCCGCCCATGCCGCCCATGCCGCCCATGCCGCCTCGGCCCATGCCGCCCATGCCACCGCCCATGCCACCCATGCCACCGCCCATGCCACCGCCATTGCCCATGCCGCCGCCGAACTGCATGCCGCCGCCGAACTGGCCATGCGCGAGTCCTGCCGGCAGAGCGACCATGGCG
>CAZPEM010000125.1:0-2334 GCA_964585575.1 uncultured Chitinophagaceae bacterium | reverse complement strand
CATGCCGCCGCCGAACTGGCCATGCGCGAGTCCTGCCGGCAGAGCGACCATGGCGACCAGGATGGCCGCCTGAAACAGCAGGCAAGGGAGGCGGGCGTGCCTCGGACGGCGCGGCCGTGGACGGTGTGATAGCGCGAGCGAAGATCGCGGGCAGGCTGACGGACGGCGCATGGTCTGCTCTCCGACGGTTTCTCAACGAAGGCTACGAATCCCGTGAATGCGGGGCAATCCCAATAGCCCGCCCGTCCGCGGTACTCTGACAACGATACCACGGCCACGCTGCGCCGCATCGATCGCCCGCAGACGCCTCAGATCGCCCCGGCGGCGGCCGCCCAGGCGGGAATCCCAAGCTGGAAAATTGATTCACCCCGTGAACGCGGGGGCACCGAACGAGGCCCTCGATTTCGGCCGTTCGGAAGGCGATGCGATCTGGACGGAGGCCCGAACGCCGCCCGTTCCGAGCAGTTCCACGAGCGCCGCGTGCGACTCCGGCGACCAGGCCATCTTCTCGCGATCGACGTCGAGCAGCACCCTGCGGCCGTCGGCAAGCCGCACCACGATCCGAAGCGGCGTCGGTCCGGGAAACCGCCTCGCGATCGCGAGCACGCGGTCGAGCGTCGTGGCGTCGTGCTCGGCCTCGTCGATCCGCAGCGTGACCGCCCGTGCCGGCCTCTTCCAGACGTCCCCGATCGGCACGACCTCGTTGACGATCAGGTTCGTCTCCTCGCTGCCGGCCCGACGATCGATCGACCCGGACACCAGCACGATCGCGTCGGGCTGGATCAGCTCCCCCAACCGGGCATGGTCTTCGGGCCAGCAGATGCTTCTCACGAGCCCGTCCACGTCCTCGAGGTCGAACATGCAGTAGCGGGTGTTCGTCGAGCCGGGCCTCGGCTGCTTCACGTTCGAGAGCTTCAGCGCCGCGACGACGCCTCCCACGATCACCTCGCTCTTCGGCTTCGCGGCGGCGAGATCGGCCGTGCCGTGCGTCCGCACCGCGGCGAGCAGCGGCAGGTGCTCCTCGAGGGGATGGCTGTGGACGTAGTAGCCGAGCACCTCCTTCTCCATCGATCGCATGTCGTTGTCGGACAGCGGCGGCACGTCCGGGAGCCCGATCGCGGTCGGCTCGGACGCCTCCGGCTCATCGCCCGCGTCGAAGAGGCTCTTCTGCCCGCTCTTGCGGTCGGCGAGCCGCGAAGCGCCGGCGGCCATCGCCTTCTCGACTCCCGCGAGCAAGCCGCCGCGGTGGGAGCCCTGGGCGAGCGGGTCGAGGGCGCCCGCCTTGGCGAGGCTCTCGATCGCCGTCTTGTTGACGACCGACGGATCGAGGCGGCCGCAGAGGTCGTGGAGGTCGCGAAACGGCCCCCCCTTCGCACGTTCGGCCACGATCGCGTCGGCTGCCTGCCCGCCGCACCCCTTGATCGCCGCGAGCCCGAAGAGAATCCGGCCGTCGGCCACCGCGAAGTCGGCCATCGAGGCGTTCACGTTCGGCGGTGCGACCTCGATCCCCATGCGGCGGCAGTCCTCGATGTGCTCGACGAGCGAGTCCTTCTTCTTGAAGTTGCGGCCGTTGATGTCGCCCGAGAGGAGCGCCGCCATGAACTCGGTGGCGTGGTGGGTCTTGAGGTAGGCCGTCTGCCAGGCGAGCAGGGCGTAGGCCGTGGAGTGGCTCTTGTTGAAACCGTACCCGGCGAACTTCTCGATGAGCGCGAACACCTCCTCCGCCTGCTGCTTCGAGAGCCCCTGGGCCTGTGCTCCCCGCACGAACTGCTCGCGGAAGGCGGCGATCGTCTCGAGCTTCTTCTTGCTGATCGCCTTGATGCAGGTGTAGGCGCTGGAGAGCTCGATGCCGCCGAGCCGCTCCAGGATCCGCATCACCTGCTCCTGGTAGACCATCACGCCGTGGGTCTCGGCGAGCACGTCCTTCATCACGGGATGGAGGAACTCGGCCCGCTTCCTCCCGTGCTTCACGTTGACGTACTCGTCGACCATGCCCCCCTCGAGCGGCCCCGGCCGGTAGAGCGCGTTGACGGCCACGATGTCGAGGAACTGGTCGGGTTTCATCCGCTGGAGCAGGTCGCGGATGCCGCCGCTCTCGAGCTGGAAGATGCCCTTCGTCTCACCGCGGCAGAGCGTGGCGAACGTCTCGTGGTCGTCGAGCGGGAAGGCGAACGGATCGGGCCGTTGTCCACGGGTGGCCTCGATGATGTCGAGCGTCTTGGCCACGACGGTGAGGTAGCGGAGGCCGAGGAAGTCCATCTTCATCAGGCCGGCCCGCTCGACGTCGCCCATGGCCCACTGCGTGATCACTTCCTCCTTGCCCGTCACCCGCTG
>CAZPEM010000124.1:0-9721 GCA_964585575.1 uncultured Chitinophagaceae bacterium | reverse complement strand
CAGGATGACCGCGATCGACACGATCGCCGCGCCGACGCCGATCGGAACCGCGAGAAACGAACGGGAGGCGTGATGCTCCGGCAGCGAAACCCTCCGCTGCTCGTGGGTCATGCCCAGAAGCTGCTCCAGACTCCGGAACGTCATCGGCTGGGTGACCGTCAGGTCGGCCCCTGCCTCGAGTGCCTGCCACACCGTGGGATCCCCAGACCGCTCTCCCACCATGGCCACGCACTTCGGCCCCGGCGATCGTTCCAGGCCGTGCTGCGCCCGCAGCAGTTCGATGAAGTCGAATCCGCTCATGTCGTCAAGATCGGGTGCGACGAGCCACGCGTCCACGTGATGCCGCCTGGCGAGCTTGAGTGCGTCGGCCCCTGAGGAACGGAAGTGGAGGAGGAGTTTTCCAGCCCGGGCGCTCGCCGACAGCATCTTGTAGGAATCGAAAGCGGGATCGACAACGACAACGTTGGGGACCTCGATGGTCGAAGCGTCCGTATCAGACTCATGAATTCTCTCGAATGGCGACATGGCCGTACCCCCTCAGAAAATGACGGAAGAACAACGAGACGAGATCGATCCTTCAAGACTGATGATCACCTGAGCGATGGAGAGCAATGCTCGCCGACGCCGCAGGTTCTGCAGGAGAAGCTTGGACAGGCTGCCGCAAGGCCTTCACGATGTCGAGCGTGATGGGGCGAACGAGGTAGCCGGCACTTCCGCACCCAAGCGACCGCTGCTCCTCCTCGATGCAGTAGCGATCGGAGACCATGAACACGCCGGCATGGAGACCGACACCGAGCGAATCGAGCGAAATCCTTGGTCCGTTGAGCAGGGGATCGACCCCGGCCCTCTGCACGTGCTCGAGCAGGATCGGCAACAGATCAAAACCCGACATGTCGGAAAGGTCGGTGCTGACGAGCCAAATGTCACCCCGAAACCTCCTCGCCAACTTGACCGCCGAGAGGCCGTCGTTGCAGAAATGGAGCCCGACAGAACCCTCGCTGGCGGCTGCCACGAAGTCTGCGTATCGGTCGAACACGGAATCGACGATGACGATCTCTCGAATGCCGAGATCCGCCAATTCCGCCGCTCCGCCGGAGTTCAAAACGTCGAGATTATTCATGCTGTGACTCGATCTAGATGAAATGAATGTAGGTTGATCAAAAGGTGTTGCCGGCTGGTTCACGCGAACGAGACGATCGACAGAAAAATCACGATCGGTACCGTGCAAAACAGCAGGTCGGCATTGGTCAGGCTCCACGAGCCAGCCGAGATGAATCCCGTAGCATCCGTTTTCATGAGCATGTCTCCTGTGGAAAAATCGAACAGGAAACCTATATGCACAATCCGTGCCAATCGATCTCCGCCGTCCGATCGATTTGGTTTTCATCGCAAAATCCAGGCAATTGTGTTCCGCTGAGGCCCCGAAAAACCGACGCCGCGGACACCGGCTGGAGCGAATCGCACCAGGGGAGCTGGGGCGATTCGCTCCAGAGGTTGGTCGCCCGGGACCAACCGGGCGATCGCGAGCGGCGACCGGAGGGCCTTTCGAAAGGGCCGCCGATCTGGGCAGGATCGGCAAGGCCGGTCGATGGCGATCCCGGTTCGGCTTGCCGCCGACGGGGCCGGGGCCCCTGAATGCTCTGTCGCCGCCGAAAGTTCGGGCCTATGCTCCCGGCTCCTCCGGAGCGGTGGAAGCAATGCGATCGATCGCGGTGGCGAACCAGAAGGGCGGCGTCGGGAAGACGACCACATCCGTGAACCTGGCCGTGGGACTGTCCCGGCTGGGGCAGCGGGTCTGCCTCGTCGATCTCGATCCCCAGGCACACGCGACGCTCCACCTCGGCGTGACGGTCGAGCCGGGAAACACCACCGCGTATGACGTGATCGTCGGGCACGCTTCGATCGCGGACGCGGTCGTTCCCGCATCCGACGGGCTCGTGGTCGTTCCCTCCCATATCGATCTCTCGGCCGTGGAAATCGGTCTGGCGTCGCGGCCGGGCCGGGAAGCGATCCTCCGCCGCAAGTTCGAGGCCGCGACGGCCCCGGCGTTCGATTGCCTCGTGATCGACTGTCCTCCGTCGCTCGGGCTCTTGTCGCTCAACGCCATGGCGGCCGTGGAGCACGTGCTGCTGCCCCTTCAGCCGCACTTCCTCGCCCTCCACGGGCTGAGCAAGCTGCTCGACACGATTGGATTGGTGTCGGAGCACGTCAATCCGCGGCTGCGACTCCTCGGCGTGGTGCTCTGCATGCACGAGGCCGGAACGCGGTTGGCGGCCGAGGTGGGGCGGGACGTCCGGGCGTTCTTCGACGCCGGGGAAGGGCATCCGTCGTGGCGGCAGGCCAGGCTGTTCGAGTCGCGGATCCGTCGCAACGTCAGGCTGGCCGAGGCGCCGAGTTTCGGGCAGTCGATCTTCGACTACGCGCCGGATTCGCACGGTGCGGAGGACTACGCGGCCCTCGCCCGGGAGCTTTGGGCGATGATCGCGGGCCAAGACGCCGAGGAGGCGACGGCCCGTCGCGTGGCCTGACCGCTCTTCGTGCCGCCGCCGCCGATCGGGTAAAACAGCGTCATGGCTTTTTCGAAGCAGTCTCCGCCGGATTTCGTCACGCGATTGCTCGGGCCCGCGGTCGCCGTGGCCTGCTTCGCGTCGATGCCGGGCGTCGTCGGTGCCGCCGAAAGCCGGGCGTATCGACCGCTCGCGGCCGGGGTGCTCACGGAGATCACGCCGGACGATTCCATGGGAGCGATCACCGCGCGGGTCGATGTTCCGGCGACGATCCGGGAGGTGAAGATTCCGAATTGGAAGCCGGAGACCTCGCCGCAAGACCGGACCCTGCGGGGGCGGTTCGAGACCTCCGTCGATGGCGGCCCGAACGGGCACGAGGTGAAGCGGGACATCTGGTGCCTCGGCTTCGCGTTCAAGCCGCCGCGATTGATCGACGTGGACGTGCCCGTGGCCGGCCTCAAGATGGCCCGCAAGCGGCTGTGGTACCTCGTCTACCGGGTGAAGAACGAAGGGGTATTCACGATCGAGATCGACGCCGTCGATTCGTCCCGTCGCGAGTTGAAGCGGGTCGAGCGGCCGATTCGGTTCGTGCCCCTGTTCGTCCTCGAGACCCGTCAGGCGGTTGCCGATGCGGAAGGCCTCGCCGCCTACCGCAGCTACGCCGATCGCAGCGTTCCCACCGCGATCCCCGAGATCGAGCGGCGGGAGCGGGTGGGGCGGCCGCTGCTCGACACCGCCGCGATGGCGGCCGGCGACATCGCCCCGGGCGAGGAGAGGTGGGGCGTGGCGATCTGGGAGAACGTCCATCCCGACATCCACTTCTTTTCCATCGTCGCCTCGGGGCTCACCAACCGATTCCAGGTTCGTCCGCCCGAGGCCGTCGGTGCGGCGCCGAGCCTGGCGCTCGAGAGCCTGCGGCTCGACTTCTGGCACCGCGGCGACGATCGCAACCCGGCCGAAGCGGAGATCGGCCTCGGCTACTCTGGTCTCTTCGAACGATCGGCCCTCGGCTCGCGAATCCTCGAGATCGTCGGCCGGTTGGGCCGCTCGAAGGCATCCCCGGCGGCAGGGCTGAGGCTGCTCGGGATCTCGTGGAAGGATCTGCTCGAGCCGTCGATTTCGGAGGCGGAGGCGATCAGGAGGTCGCGGCCGACGAGCCTCGCGCCGCTGGCGACCGTGATCGACGCGATCGTCAAACTCGACTCCCCGTCCGCCCGGGCGAAGGCGGTGCGAGACTTCTTCGGGGACGGCGGGACCGATGCGTTCCAAGAGGTCGTGCGGGGAGTGATGACGCCGGCGGATGGAGGGAGCAGCCGGGATGCGGCCCTCGAGGCGATCGGGGTGGCGAAGGAGGCGTTCGACGACGATCCGCTCGACGGACTCGCCAAGGTCGTGCGCGGGCTGGAACGGATTCGTGATATCACGGATCGGGCAGCCGCCGTGAAGTCGCTCTTCGGCACCGCGGCCGTCCGCTTCGACGCTCTCGCGAAGGGGGTGGCGGCGGCACGTGCCGCGGTCGTTCTCGACGACGTGGGGGTCGATCGGTCGTCGGTTGCGGCGCTCGGACCCCGCCAGGCGTTCGACCGGCTTCGCGATGCGATCGCCGCCATGCGGGATGCCCAGGGAGGGCCGCTTTCCGAGGAGGCCCGGACGGGGCTCGCCGCGGGAATCTTCGGGGCGGAAGGGCCGGTTCTCTTCGCGGAGGCCACCCGGCGACACGAGGGAATTGACCACGAGTGGTTTTTCCGGTACGAACTTGACGATTAGAATCGAGAGCGGTCGGCCCGATCGGCCGCTCGCAATCGTGCAGGTCCTCCAGGCGAATAGGCATCAGCGATGGCACATAAGAAGGGTCAGGGCTCCAGCCGCAACGGTCGCGATTCGAACGGCCAGCGGCGTGGCGTGAAGAAGTTTGGCGGCGAGGCCGTGCGGGCCGGCAACATCCTGGTCCGGCAGGTGGGCACGAAGTTTCACGCTGGAAAGAACGTGGGTGTCGGCAGCGACTACACGCTCTTTGCCCTGTCGGATGGCGTCGTGTCGTTCGACCGCGAAGGCCGCCGGGTCAGCGTGATCGCGGGCTGATTCTCCCGGAAAGGGCCCCGTTCGGGGCCATTCCCCCAGCCGGGGCCGTGCCGTGTTCGTTGACCGCGTGCAGATCGAGGTGGCCGGCGGCAGCGGAGGACGCGGCTGTCTCAGCTTTCGCCGAGAGAAATACGTTCCGCTCGGCGGTCCCGATGGCGGCAACGGCGGCGACGGCGGCAGCGTCGTGCTGCTCGCGCGATCCGGAGTCGATTCCCTATCAGCACTCGCGCACCGCCATCAGTGGCGGGCGGCGGACGGCACGTCGGGAGGCCCCAACAACTGCCACGGCCGCTCCGCCGAGGATCTCGTGCTCGACGTGCCGCCGGGCACGCTCGTGATCGACGAGGCGACGGGCCTCGTGCTGAAGGATCTCGTGGCGGCGGGCGAATCGATCGTCGCCGCGAAGGGAGGGCAGGGGGGCAGGGGCAACCTCCACTTCAAGACGTCCACCAACCGCGCGCCGCGGGAGACACAGCCGGGGGAGAAGGGGCAGATCCGCCGGCTCACGCTCGAGTTGAAGGTGATCGCCGACGTCGGGCTCGTCGGCCGGCCCAACGCCGGCAAGAGCACGCTCCTCTCGCGGCTCTCGAAGGCCCGGCCGCAGATCGCTGATTACGCTTTTACGACGAAGACGCCGATCCTGGGCATCGTCGAGCTTTCGCGGGACAAGAGCTTCGTCCTGGCCGACCTGCCGGGGCTGATCGAGGGGGCCCATGCCGGGGCGGGGCTCGGCCACGAGTTCCTGAGACACGTGGAGCGGGCCGGCATCCTCGTCCACGTCGTCGAGCCCGAGCCTGTCGACGGCACCGATCCGCTCGACAACTACCGGATCATCCGTGACGAACTCGTCCGCTACGACGCCTCGCTCGGAGCGCGGCCGGAGATCGTCGTCATGAGCAAGAGCGAACTGCCCGGATCGGCCGAGGCCGGCGAGCGACTCGAGCGGGCGATCGGCCGACCCGTGATCGGGATCTCGGCGGTCACCGGCGAGGGGCTCGACCGTCTGCTCGCGGCCGTGTCGGAACAGCTGCGGGAACGCGACGCTGCGCGTGCCAGGGAGGCGTCGCGATCGTCCCCCGCGACGATAAACGCGGCGACGATGAAAGCGGTGCGGCCATGAACGATCCTGCCGCTGCTGAACCGATCGATACCGTCGTCGTAGCCGACGTCGGCAACACGCGAATCAAGCTCGCGGTGGTCGCCGACCACGGTCTCGATCCGCGGGGCGAGCGACTCCGCCTGCCCGTGCTCGCCCGCCGGCTCGACCTCGCGAGCCGCGGCTTCCGCGCGGAGAACCTCGCCGAGTGGTTGCGGGGTGCGGCAGCGGGGCCTGCGGTCGTGCTCGTGGCGAGCGTCCACGCGGCCGCGGCGGCCCGGCTCGAGGCGGCGATCGCGGAGCTGTCGGCCACGCGTCGTCACCCGCTCCGCCAGCGAAGGGTCACCCATGCCGATCTGCCGATCGACGTCCGGCTCGACGAGCCGCATCGCGTCGGCATCGACCGGCTCGCTGGAGCCGCCGCCGCCGCGTTTCTTACACGCGGGCAGACCGCGATCGTCGTCGATTGCGGCACGGCCGTGACTGTGAACATGGTCTCTGCCGACGGCGGATTCCTCGGCGGCGCGATCCTGCCGGGGCCGGCCCTCATGACGCGGGCGCTTTCCGACGGCACGAGCCGGCTGCCGGAGCTGGCGGCGATCGAGCTTGCGAGCCCGCCCTCCATGCCGGGGCGATCGACCTCGGAGGCGATCGCGGCGGGAATCGGCTGGGGGCTCCGCGGCGCGATCGCTCGTTGCGTCGAGGCCGCGCGGGGCGGGTTTCCGGGGGCCGGCGGCCGGGAGGCGGCCTGCATCGTGACCGGCGGATTCGCGCCCGCGATCCTCGATTGCCTTCCGGGGGCGGTGCACGTTCCCGATCTCGTCGTCGCCGGGGCCGCGATGGCCGTGAGTTCCTTTCACGGTACACTTCCTGCTCGATGAGTTCCCGACCCACCACGACCGCGTCGAACGGCCCCCCCGGGCGGCAGGGAGGTTCCGCGCGGCAGGGCCCTTCCGCGAGGCAGGATACAGCGAGGGAACGCGCGATCCTCGCGGCAAAAGTCGCCGAGGAGACCCGCGGGGGCGACGTTCGCGTGCTCGACCTCCGCGGCGTGACGCCGATGTTCGACTACTTCGTGGTCGCGACCGGGTCGAGCGGCCGGCAGATCCATGCCATGGCCGACGAGATCAAGCAGGCGATCGCGAAGGAGTTTTCCGACAAGCCGCGAAGCACCGAGGGCTACGAGGAGGGCCGTTGGATCGTGCTCGACTACGGCGACGTCGTCGTGCACCTCTTCGATGCCGACGCCCGCGAGTTCTGGGATCTCGAGGGCCTCTGGAGCGACGCGAAGCCGGTGGCGACGCAGGCATGAGTCTTCGCGGGCAATTGCAGGAACGCTTCCGGGCGGCGATCCGCTCCGCCGCCGCCGAGGCGGGGATCGACCTCGACGAGGCCGAGGTTCCCGCGATGGTGGCGCTCGTTCGTGAGGCCGCCGACGAGAAGTTCGGCGACTACTCGGCGACGATGGCGATGCCGCTGGCGAAGCGGGCGAAGAAGCCGCCGCGGGAAGTGGCCGCGGCGATCATCCGTCGGCTCGACGTGTCGGACCTCTGCGAGGCCGTCGGGGAGCCGGTCGGCCCCGGGTTCATCAACCTGCGGATCCGTGACGACGTGCTCGCGAGCAAGCTGGCTCTCGCGGCCGCGGGCGGCAGGGTCGGCGTGGAGCCGGTCGCGAATCCCGAGACGATCGTGATCGACTTCAGCTCGCCCAACGTCGCCAAGCCGATGCACGTCGGCCACATCCGCTCGACGGTGATCGGCGACGCGCTCGCCCGCATCCTGAAATTCCGCGGCCACCACACGATCACCGACAACCATCTCGGCGACTGGGGCACGCAGTTTGGAATGATCCTCTGGGGCTGGAAGCGTTGCCGCGACGACGCTGCCTTCGAGGCCGATGCAACTGCCGAGCTCGGCCGGCTCTACCGGCTCGTGCGGAAGATCGCCGACGCGAAGCCCGAGGAGCTCGCGGCCGACCCGCTCGCCGCGAAGCTCGCCGCCGCGCATCCCGACTGCGGCCGCGAGGTGCTCGCGGAGACCGCGCGGCTCCACGAGGGGGATCCGGAGAACGTCGCGCTCTGGAAGCGGTTCATGCCGATCTGCCTCGCGGAGATCGAGCGGGTCTACCGCAGGCTCGGCGTCACGTTCGACCACGTGCTCGGGGAGAGCTTCTATCAGCCCTTGCTCGCGGGCGTGGTCGAGGACCTGCTCGCCCGGGGCATCGCCGAGGAGAGCCGCGGGGCGATCGGGGTTTTTCTCGACGGGCCCGACAAGCCGCCGATGCTCGTCCGCAAGGCGGACGGCGCCTTTCTCTACGCGACGACCGACCTCGCGACGATCCGCTGGCGGCTCGACAACTGGAAGCCCGACCGCATCCTCTACGTCGTGGACCACCGGCAGAGCCAGCACTTCGAACAGCTCTTCGCGACGGCGAGCAAGGCCGGCTACGGAGTCGCCGCGAGGGATGGCGGCAAGGAGTCGGGCGGCGGGGGCGTCGAACTCGTCCATGTGGCCTTCGGCACGGTGCTCGGCGAGGATGGCCGACCGTTCAAGACCCGCGCCGGCGACACGGTCGGCCTCGACGCGCTGCTCGACGAGGGAGTCTCGCGGGCCTACGAGGTCGTGACCGCGGCCGACGCGGAGCGGGGCACCGGCATGTCGGAGGAGGAGCGGCGGCGGATCGCCGAGGCCGTCGGGATCGGGGCGATCAAGTACGCTGATCTCTCGCAGAACCGCACCACCGACTACGTCTTCAGCTTCGACAAGATGCTCGAGCTCAAGGGGAACACGGCGGCCTACATGCAGTACGCCGTCGCGCGGGTGGAGGGCATCTTCGCGAAGGGAGGCATCGACCGTGCCGCGGTGCGGCGTGATGCCGGCGGGATCGCCTTCACCGATCCGCGCGAGCGGACGCTTGCCATGAAGCTCCTGCGGTTCGGCGAGACGCTCGAGGACGTCGAGGCCGACGAGCGGCCGAACCTGCTCACCGGCTGGCTCTTCGACGTGGCTGGTGCCTACTCGACCTTCTACGACGCGCTGCCGGTTCTCAAGGCGGAGGGCACGGAGCGGTCCACGCGGCTCGCGCTCTGCGACCTCACGGGGCAGGTTCTCCGCCAGGGTCTCGAGCTTCTCGGCATCCGCGTTCCCGAGCGGATGTAGCCCGGCGGCTCGCGCCCGATTCGTCCCACTTTGCGCCCGTTTCGTCCCAGGCGCGCCCGATTCGTCCCTGCCGAATCCCGATTCGTCACTTTTCCGCTTCCGGCTCTTCGATTCTGGCGGGGAAGGCGTATTTTGGGCTCCGCCGAGACATGAACCTTTTCTCTCGAGTCGTGCCATGAAAAACCCCTCCTTCGCAAAACGCCCACTGGTGATGCTCATGCTCAAGGCTGTGAGTCTGCTGGCGTTGATCGTAGCGCTGCCGCCGGTCGCCGCGGCGGCCGACCTGGTGTGGGTCGGGAACGACTCGCTCAACACCAGTAACTTCACCAACTCCGGCAACTGGCAGAACAACACGCTGCCCTCGTGGGGCTTCGCCAACAGCCTCAAGTTCAACCAAAACCAAAACTCGAACGTGACGGGGCTGAACTACAACTGGGGTGATTGGCGGCAGGTGAACGACATTTTCTGGGACACCACGTTCCCCGTGGCCCGCACGCTTTCGGCAAGCGGCGGCGGTGGCATCGACTTCAAGATACGGATCGAGAACAACAGTTCGTTTACCCAGACCGTCACCATGCCACTGTCCGGCGGGAAGGACGGCGCCGGCGGGATTCAACTCAATCCCGTCAACGGCAGCCTGATCCTGAGCGGAACCATCTACAACGACAACAGCGTCGACTATGCCGTCTTCGGAAGCCAAACCGCCACCGTCACGAATCTCACGCTGAACACCGCCCTCGGTCCGAACGCCCCCACACAGACCAACGTCGATTTCGTAGTCGCCGGGGGTCGCAATACCGCGGTGGAGGTGAACGCCAGCCAGGTGTGGGCGGGCACGACGGACGTGCAGTCCGGCTCTTTCACGACGGCCAACGGC
>CAZPEM010000123.1:0-9742 GCA_964585575.1 uncultured Chitinophagaceae bacterium | reverse complement strand
TGCCTTCGCTTGCTCCCATAGCCCGGCTACGGGGCACGGGCAGCCCCTCACGGTCAACTCTGCTCAACGCTGCTGGTTCGGGGCCACCCGTGCCCCTGGCCGGACGTTCGCTTCGGTCCTCCGGACCTTCGCTCACTGCATGTCCGCGGCGCTTCGGCATCCTGCCTTCGCTTGCTCCCATAGCCCGGCTACGGGGCACGGGCAGCCCCTCACGGTCAAACGTGCGGGCTGATCCGTCGTGGCCGTTTCCGGGCGTTCAACATCGTCGTGGTCCGTTACACTGGCGGCGTGAGCGGCAGCGAGCGGTCTGGAAGTCGTGATGCGGCGGAATTCGGTGCGACGGCCGTTTCGCATGGTGGCGTGACCAGGTTTTCCGGGACGGTCCGGCCGGTGGTCTGGCTCGTCGCGCCGGTGCTCGTGGAGCAGACGCTCGCGCTTGGCGTCGGTTTCACCGACAAGTGGCTGTCGGGCAACCTGCTCGTCGGGTCGGAATACCTCGCGGCCGTCGGCCTCGTGGCCTATTGCGTGGGTTTCCTTCCGGGCCTGTTCGCGGTCCCCTCGGTGGCGGCGACGGCGGTCGTGGCCCGTGCTGTCGGCGCCGGCGACCTCGCGACCGCTCGGCGGGCCGCCGCCCTTTCGCTGCTCGTGGGCACGGTGATCGCCGTCGGCGTGCTCGTGCCCGCCGTCTGCTTCGGGCGGACGGTCATCGGGCTTTTCGGGCTCGCCCCCGAATCGCGGTCGCTCGCGGAGCGTTACCTCGCGATCGTCGTGCCCGCGATCCCCGCCATCATGCTCCTGAACGTCGGGGTCGCGGTCCTGCGCGGGGCGGGCGACATGCTCGCGGGGCTGATGGCGATGGGGGTCGTGAACGTCGTGAACGTGCTCGCCAGTTGGGGCCTCGCCGCCGGCCTCGCCGGACTGCCGCAGCTCGGCTGGGAGGGAATCGCCTGGGGAACGGCGATCGGTTACGCGGCCGGTGCGGCGATCGTGATCGTGGCCCTCGCGCGGCGGGCGTCGTCGATCGGCCGCGGCGGGCGGCCCGGCGCGGAAGCGACGGTCGGCCGGATCCTCGCGATCGGCGTTCCGGCGGGGATCGACACGCTGGCCAACGCCGTCCTCCAGCTCTCGTTCCTGTCGATCGTGAACCGTCTGGGCGACGTGGACGCGGCCGCGCACGCCATCGCGATCACGATCGAGTCGATCGCCTACCTGCCGGGCAGCGCCTTCCAGGTCGCGGCCGCCACGCTCGCCGGGCAGTTCCTCGGCGCCGGCGAGCCCGGCCGCGCCAGCAGAACGGTCTGGCTCTCGACCGCCTCGTGCGCCGCCTTCATGACCGCCGTGGCCGTGTTCTTCTACGCGGAGGCGGATCGGCTGGCCGACCTGTTCGTCGGAGCCGGCACCGCCGCGGAGGGCGTCGCGCCACTCGCGGCGAGGCTGGTCCGGATCGTGGCCTTCGCCCAGCCGTTCCTCGCGATGCTGATGGTCTTCGCAGGCGGCCTGCGGGGGGCCGGAAAGACACGGCTTCCCCTCGCCGTGAACGCGTTCGGCCTCCTCGTGGTGCGGCTCCCCTTGGCGGTGTTTCTCGCCCGTCCTGTGGTGCAGCTGCCGGCCACGTCGATCGAACTGCCGGGGCTCGGCCTGGGGGTCGAGGGGGCGTGGTACGCCATGGCGGCCGACCTCGCCGTGCGGGGCGTCGGGATGGCCCTGCTCTTCGCGATCGCGGTCCGTGAGCGGCCGCTCGCGCCGGCCGATTCGTCTGGCCCCCGCTCCTCGTCTCGCTACACTGGACGGCAACCTTCGTGACGCGGCGGCGGGCCGGCGTCCCGCGGAGCCCTCGGAGCCCCCAGATGGCCGTCGACATAGACATCGAATCCTGGACCACCGCCGACGCTGCGGAGCTCTACGAGGTCGCCCGCTGGGGAAATGGCTATTTTTCGGTCGGGCCGGAGGGGCACCTCATGGTGCATCCCGACAAGAACCCGACGCGGTCGATCGACCTCAAGCAGCTCGTCGATCGGCTCCAGGTGCGTGGCATCGACCTGCCGATCCTGCTGCGGTTCGCCGGCATCCTCAAGCACAGGCTCGGCGAACTCCACGGCGTGTTCGCCAATGCGATGCAGGAGTCGGGCTACAGCGGGACCTACTGCTGCGTCTACCCGGTGAAGGTGAACCAGCAGCGGCAGGTGGTCGAGGAGGTGCTCCAGTTCGGCCGGCCGTATCGTTTCGGCCTCGAGGCGGGCAGCAAACCGGAGCTGTTGGCGGTCGTCGCGATGGCGGACAACGAGACGCCGATCATCTGCAACGGCTTCAAGGACGCCGAGTTCATCGAGACGGCGATGCTCGCGCACAAGATCGGCCGGCACATCATTCCCGTCGTGGAGCGTTTCTCCGAGCTCCAGATGGTGCTCGAGTATGCCGAGAAGGTCGGCGTGCGGCCGCGAATCGGGATGCGGGTGAAGCTCGCCTCCCGCGGTGCGGGCCGTTGGCAGGCGTCGGGCGGGTTTCGCAGCAAGTTCGGCCTCACGGTCGTCGAGCTGATGAACGGGCTCGACCTGCTGGCCTCGCGGGGCATGGAGGACTGCCTGCAGTTGCTGCATTTCCACCAGGGCAGCCAGATCACGAACATCCGCCACATCAAGGCCGCCCTCAACGAGGCCTCGCGTGTCTACACGGAGCTGGTCAAGCGGGGGGCGGGCCTGCGGTATCTCGACGTCGGCGGGGGGCTCGGCGTCGATTACGACGGGTCGCAGACGAATTTCGAGTCGAGCGTCAACTACAGCCTCCAGGAATACGCCAACGACGTCGTCTACCACGTGCAGTCGGCCTGCGACGAGGCCGGGGTCCCTCACCCGACGATCGTCTCCGAGAGCGGCCGCGCCATCGTCGCCTACCACAGCATGCTCGTGTTCGGCGTGCTGGGCGTGTCGGAGCAGGGCGGGCAGGGGGAGCCGAGGGAGGTGGCCACCGACGCGGAGCAGCCGCTCCACGACCTGCTCGAGACCTATCAGGGGCTCAATATCCGCAACCTGCTCGAAAGCTACCACGACGCACAGCAGGCGCTCGACACCGCGATGAGCCTCTTTTCGACCGGCCATCTCCCGCTCGATCAGCGGAGCTGCGCCGAAAACCTCTACTGGGCGACCTGCCGCAAGATCTCGAAGCTCGCCAAGCAGCTCGAATTCATGCCGGAGGAACTGGAGGGCCTCGAGGCGTCGCTCTCCGACACCTACTTCTGCAATTTCTCGCTCTTCCAGTCGATCCCCGACAGCTGGGCGATCAAGCAGCTGTTTCCGGTGATGCCGATCCACAGGCTTGCCGAACGGCCGACCCACCTGGCCGTGATCGGCGACGTCACCTGCGACTCCGATGGCAAGATCGACCAGTTCATCGACCGCCGGGACGTCAAGCGGACGTTGCCGCTCCACAGTTTCGAGGGCAGCCCGTACTACCTCGGGGCCTTCCTCATCGGCGCCTACCAGGAGATCCTCGGCGACCTCCACAACCTCTTCGGCGACACGAACGCCGTGCACGTCGGCATCGACGATCGGGGCGAGGTCGTGCTCGACGCGGTCATCAAGGGAGACACCGTGCGGGAGGTGCTCGACTACGTCGAGTTCGCCCCCGACCAGCTCGTGCAGAAGCTCCGCGACTCGATCGAGCAGGCGGTCCGCGAGGGAAGGATCTGCGATTCCCAGGCGGGGCGGTTCCTGCGGTTCTACGAGGAGGGGCTCGGCGGCTACACCTACCTCGAGGAGCCGGCGGAGCGGTAGCGGCGTGCCGATGGGTGGCCGCCTTCGTTGGGCCCCAGAAGCGGGCCTCGGAAGGGGCTTTCGACTCGACGGATTGGGGTCGCCCGGGTCGGCGGCCGCTGCTATGGTCCCGGCCCTAGAAGACCGGTTCCGTCGGAGGTTTCCATGACTGTCGGGTGCTCGCGCGAGCGGCTGCTCGGATTCATCGTCCTCGTCATCGCCTTGGCCGTGGCGATGATCGGCCCCGCGGCGGCGCAGCAGCCGAATGCACCCGCCGGCGGACCGCGGCCGCAGGCCGCCCAGCCCCCGGTCGTCCGGGGGCCGGTGGTGCCCCAGCGGCCGCTGTCGCCGGAGGAGTCGGCGGCGCTCGACCGGCTCCTCGCGGCCTGGGAAACCCGCAACGCGTCGGTCAAGACCTGGTCGTGCACCTTCTACAAGTGGGAATACAACGCCTGGAGCCCGGCCGACGCAGCGGGCAAGCGGCTGGCCTTCACCGAGGCCACCGGCGAACTGAAGTACGCCGCCCCCGACAAGGGACTCTTCAGGGTCAAGGAATCGAAGCAGTGGAACGCGGATCGTCGCCGCTACGAGACGAAGGCCGGCGAGGCGGGGGAACACTGGGTCTGCAATGGCACGAGCATCTACGAGTTCCGGCATGCGGAGCGGCAGTTGCGGGAGACCAAGCTGCCGCCCGAGATGCGGGGCAAGGCGATCAGTGAAGGCCCCCTCCCCTTCGTATTCGGTGCGAAGGCCGAGACGCTCAAGGCCCGGTACTCCATGAGGCTCGTGACGCCCGCGGGCACGACCGCCCAGATCTGGCTCGAGGCGGTGCCGAAGTGGCAGGGGGATGCAGCCAATTTCTCGAAGGTCGAACTCATCCTGCAAGCACGTGATCTGATGCCGTTTGCAATCCAGATCCACAAGCCGGGCGGCCAGGATCGCGACGTGTACCAGTTCGACCCGCAGACGAGCCTGTTCGACCGCGGCCTCGACCTCATTCGCGACTTCTCGAAGCCGGTGACGCCGCTTGGGTACACGTTCATCCTCGAAGATCAGCCGCCGCCCCCTGCGGCCGGCCGGTAGCCGCCGCAGATTCGATCGGTTCGATTGCCGCCACGGGTCGGCTATACTCGAGGCCCGCGTAAGAATCCCCCGGGGCCGTGGCACCGATGTCGCTCGTCGATCCTTCCCATCCGCTCGTCAAGCTCGTTCGCAAGGATCGGAGGTACGCCCTCGACGGCTATCTTTTCGTGCTCGAAGCGTTGACGTTCGCGCAGCAGTCGCTCGGGATGGGGGAGGAGGCGGCGGCCGAGAACGCCGATCCGTTGGCGAAGCCGCACGGGCCGGCCGACGCGGCGGAAAAGCCCTCCGCAAAAAGGGCCAGGGCCGGGAAGCCCCGTCGAAAAGCCGCGGAACGCCATCTCACCGGCCAGCAGCTCTGTGAGGCGGCCAGGGTTTACGCGATGCGGCAGTATGGGTATCTCGCGAAGACCGTGCTCGGCTCCTGGGGCATCACCAGGACCGACGACATCGGCGAGATCGTCTACAACATGATCGGAATCGGCCAGATGAGGAAGACTCGGACGGACCGCCGCGAAGACTTCAACGGCGTCTACGATTTCGACGAGGCACTCTCGCGGGAGTACTCGTTTGCGAGCCCCGAGGCCGAGGCGTAGCGGCCCATGAACAGCGGGAATTCCCCGAGCCCCTCCGGTCGCCACGGTTCGGCGGCCGCATTCACCGCGATTGCCGCCGCGGAGGCCGTGTGGCTCGCCTTCCTCGGTTGGATGGCGTGGAGGGGCTGAGCATGGCCTCGATTCCACTCTGGTCGGCGGCGCTGCCCCTCGGCTGCTACCTGACGCTCCTCGGGATCGTGCATCTGCGTCGCCGGCCTCTCGCCGTTTCGGGCGCGGTCGATGCCGCCTGTCTCGCGGCTGGATTGTCGGGTTGCGTGGCGGCGGGGCTGTCGGGGTTCGTGGTCGCGGAGGGCCCGTCGTGGAGTTGGGACGCGATGGGGAGCGGCTGGGCGGTGATGGGGGCGGTGGCGGTGTTGCTCCTGGCTCTCGCCATCCTCGTCTCCCGACCGAGGCTCGTCGTCTACAACGCGACGGTCGAGCAGCTGCGGCCGGCCGTTGCGGAGGTCGTGCTCGCGGTCGACCCGTCGGCCCGGTGGGCCGGCGAGACGGTTGCGATGCCCTCCTTCGGATTGCAGGTGCACATCGATGGCGGCTCGACGATGCGGAACGTGACGCTCGTGGCCCTCGGCAAGCGGCCCTCGCCCGAGGGATGGAGCGAATTCACGCGACGCGTGAGGGGCTCGATCGGGCTGCTGCGGGTGTCGTCGAGCCCTTGGAGTGGGCTGTTTCTCCTCGGCGGCATCGTCGTCCTGGGCGTCGCCGCATGGTCGGCCCTCGGCGGATTTTGACCGCCTTCGGCGGCCACGGTAGCCTTGGGTGCTCCGGAACGAACCCCCGAGGAGAATTCGAAATGAACGCTTGGAAGCTCTTGGCATGCGTGTCGATCGGCGTCGTGGCGGCGGGCTGGTCGTCGCGGCAGGCGGTCGCGGACGATCCGACGCCGCTCACGGGACAGATGAAGAAGATCGACGGGGCTTCGGTCGATCTCTCGCAGTACAAGGGGAAGACGGTTCTCATCGTGAACGTGGCGAGCCGGTGCGGCTACACGCCGCAGTACAAGGGGCTCCAGTCGCTCTACGACAAGTACAAGGGGCAGGGCCTCGTGATCCTCGGGTTCCCGGCCAACGAGTTCGGAGGGCAGGAACCTGGCAGCGATGCCGAGATCGCCACCTTCTGCTCGTCGAAGTACGGCGTGACCTTCGACATGTTTTCGAAGATCGTCGTGAAGGGGCAGGGCATGGCACCGCTCTACAAGACGCTCACGGAGTCGTCCAAGCCCGCCGGGGACGTGAAGTGGAACTTCGAGAAGTTCCTCATCGGCCGCGACGGAAAGATTGCAGGCCGGTTCGCGTCCGGCGTTTCCCCTGATGACCCTGCGCTCGTCAAAGCCATCGAGGCGTCGCTCGCCAAGGGGGGGTGATCGACCGCCGGTTTCCCTTGGCGGCCGTGCGGTTCGGTGAATCGGACGCGGAGTTGCCTCGCCGCTTCGCGGACGCAGGGCGGTCGATGCGACCGAGCAGGACGAACTCGGTCGCGTCGGGAAGTGTGTGGAACCGCTCGATGACGCCGACGCCCACGGGCAGCGAGCCATCGACATCGGCGAGGAACCGGCTTTCGGTGATGAGCCGTGCATCGGCATCGCTTGCAAAGTGGGCGGCGACCTGCTCGGGCTTCCAGAACTCCGCGACGGGCTCCGCATCGCGGGCCTTCGCGGCGTAGAAGACGACGCTCGGCGGCACGCGGCGGAACGACGCGACGGGTCCCGAGCCCGCGTGACGGGCGAGCAACGGCTGGATCGAGCGGGGCGTGCGGCCCTCGCCGAAGACGTCGGTCACGACGGCCGCGAGCAGCAGGAGCGTCGCCGCGCCGGAGCAGGCGACCGCCGCGACCGAGCTCGCGCGGCTGCCGCGGGAGTGCAGCTTCCAGCAGGCGATGCCCCCGATGACGGGAACCAGCCCCACCAGACCGCACCATTCGCAGCCCGGGGACAGCTGCCGCGAGGCGATCGGCAGACCCACGGCGAGGCCGACGCCGGCGATCGCCAGGCTCGCCCACGCTGCCGGCATGAGCCGGTCGATCGAGGCGAGCCGCCCCTGCCGCCAGTCGGTCCAGAAGATGCCGAGGATCACCGCGATGGCCGGGTAGGCCGGCCAGATGTAGCCGGGCAGCTTCGTGCCGGCGGCCGAAAAGAAGCCGATCCAGGTGGCCGCCCAGATCGCGGCGACGAGGATCGCCCCGGCTTCGCGGGGCCGGTCGGGCGACCGGGCCACGACGACCGAGTGCCAGATCGCGGCGGCCGCCGCGATCGTCCATGGAAACAGCCCGATCAGCAGCACGATCGGATAGTAGAGGAGCGACCCGGAATGCCCTTCGAACGTCGACGTGAACCGCCCGACGTTGTGCACGAAGAGGAACCCGCGGAGCCATTCGCCCCCCGTCCTCCAGGTGACCCAGGCATACCAGGGCGTCGCCACGGCGATGGCCGTCAGCACGACCGTGCCGATCCGCAGGCTTCCTAAGGCCGCGGGCCATTCCTTCCAGGACGTCGGCCGTTCCCGGCGAAGCAAGCCGAGCAGAAGCAGGGCCGTGGTAGGCAGGAGCACGCCGACCGGTCCTTTTGCGAGAACTCCAAGTCCGCATGCGATGCCGAAGCCGATCGCCTCCGCGCGGGAGAGCATGATCGGTTCGTACGAACGTGGGGCGACGTGCGCGGCGCGGGCCGCCGCGTGGGCGAGGACGGCGAAGGCGGCCGTCGCGCAGAACAGCAGGGGCGGGTCGGGCGTCGCGGCCCGGCCGCCGACCGCCGCCCAGGTGGAGCAGGCCATCACCATGCCGGCGGCGAACCCGACGGCGTTGCCGGCCAGCACGCACCCGATTCGCCAGGTCATGAGGCAGCTGCCGATCGTGAGCACCGCGGAGCCGAGCCGCAGCCCCGTCTCGTTGCGGCCCGCAATGCCACACCCGGCGATCTGGACCCAGTTGACGAGCGCGGGCTTCTCGGTCCGCAGCCGGCCGTTGAACGTCGGCACGACCCAGTCGTTCCGTGCGAGCATCGCGAGCGTGCAGGCGGCGTTCTTCGGCTCGTCCTCGTCCCACAGGGAAGGGCCGCCGAGGTTTGGAAGCAGCAGGATGGCCGCGGTTCCGGCGACGAGCAGGGCGTGGAGCGGGCGGCTGCGATGATCGGGCGACGTGAGATTCATGGGGTCGAATCCGGCGGCCCTGTGGAGGGTTGAATCGGGGCCACCGGGGGCGGGGAGGGTAGGGGGGGAGACGGCCTGCGGTCAAGCCATGCGGGAGCCCTTCCAGCCCGGCGGTTGCGACGGTTGACCGTGGGCCGCAGGCGGATATGTTCAGGCGGTCGCCGCGTGAGTTTCACGCGGGATTTTCAGGGAGGTAGCCCCTTGGCCGACGAATCAAAGCCGTCCGAAGACGCTGGCATTCCGGAGGGCCTGAGAGATAGTGCCGGCGGGCGGCTGATCGAGCTGCCCATCGAGCAGGAGCTCAAGGACAGCTACCTCACCTACGCGATGAGCGTGATCGTTGCGCGGGCTCTGCCCGACGTCCGGGACGGCCTGAAGCCGTCGCAGCGGCGGATTCTCGTCGCCATGAACGACCTCAACCTTTCGCCCGGCGCCTCCCGGGTGAAGTGCGCGAAGATCTCCGGTGACACCAGCGGCAACTACCACCCGCACGGCGAGAGCGTGATCTACCCCACGCTCGTCCGCATGGCCCAGGAATGGAACATGCGGCACGTGCTCGTCGACAAGCAGGGCAACTTCGGCTCGATCGCCGGCCTGCCCGCCGCCGCCATGCGATACACCGAGGCGAGGCTCTCGCCGATCGCGGCGATGATGCTCGACGACCTCGATCTCGACACCGTCGACTACGTGCCGACCTATGACGAGCGGAACACGGAGCCGGTGGTGCTGCCGAGCCGCTTTCCGAATCTCGTCGTGAACGGGGCCGGCGGCATCGCCGTCGGCATGGCCACGAGCATCCCGCCCCACAACCTGGCCGAGGTCTGCCGGGCGCTCGTCGCCCTCATCGACAATCCCGGGCTGTCCATGGGCGAGCTGCTCGAGATCGTTCCCGGCCCGGATTTTCCGACCGGTGGCATCGTGATGGGGCGGGAGGCCCTCATCCGGGGCTACCTCACCGGCCGCAGCACGATCACGCTCCGGGCCCGCGCCCACGTCGAGGAGTTCGGCAAGAACCGCAGCCGGATCGTGGTCACCGAGATCCCCTACCAGCAGACCCGCGACGCGATCGAGGAGAAGATCGCGGAACTCGTGAACGAGGATCGCATCAAGGGCATCTCGGCGATCCGCAACGAGAGCGACCTCAAGGAGCCGGTGC
>CAZPEM010000122.1:3855-9781 GCA_964585575.1 uncultured Chitinophagaceae bacterium | reverse complement strand
GCCTAATCCACGCCGCCAACGTTCACTCTGAGCCAGAATCAAACCCTTCAATTGAGTTTCGAAACAGTGCCTTGTCGCCTGCCCTTTTTGGGAGCGAGGCGACGCAGCACGAATGTTGCGAAGCGATCGAAGAGATTCGATCAAGCTTTCATCAATTTTCGTTCCCGAACATGAACACAGGTCCACATTCGGTGCCGGTCACGATCGCGTGCCGGCCGAAACTGAAAGAGATTTCTGCCGAATTGTCAAAGAACTCGTCGTAGAGGCCGAATCGGCCAAACGACTTCGCGAATCATACCAGCCTTACGAAGTCGGTCAAGCGGCTGTTCGCGAACGGTTTCTATCGGATTTTTTTCCCCTGCGATTGACGACTTTCTTTGGCCGCCCCTCGTTCTTCCCGGCCGGCACAACCCTCACGAACATCGGGGAAAACCGGCTCGTCACTCGGATCCGAGCACCACCGGGATGTCGAGCTGCCGCCCCTCCCGCCGCACCGTGAACAGGACATTTTCGCCAGGGCTCTTGGTTTCGACGGCGGAAAGAAAATCGTCTACGGTCCGCACCGGCTGACCGCCGACGGCGACGACGAGATCGGCACCCTCGCGATCGATCCGAGTTACTTCGCTGACGAACGGCCCCTGCCGGCGGCGTTCCTTTGTCACCCGAAAACCCCGGATTCCAGCCCGTGCCGCCGGCCCGTCTGGCACGAGCGCCGCCACGAGGAGCCCGGCGTCGGCCTGGTAGACCCGGGCGATTCCGGCGTCGGGCCGGATCACCTTTCCCTGGGCGATCAACTGCGGCACGACCCTGGCGAGCGTACTCACCGGGATAGCGAATCCCACGCCGGAACTCTGCCCCGTGCGGCTGGCGATGGCCGTGTTCATCCCGATGAGACGTGCCTCGCTGTCGAGCAACGGGCCGCCTGAATTGCCCGGATTGATGGCGGCGTCCGTTTGGATGATCGACTTGATGGCCCTCCCCGACCGCGTGGGGAGCGACCTGTTGAGGCTGGAAATGATCCCGGTCGTCAGCGTCCGTTCGAGGCCGAACGGGTTGCCGATCGCGAAGACCCGCTGCCCCACCCGCAGGTCCGCGCTGCTGCCGAAGGTGACCGGGTGCAACTGCTCCGGCGGCGCGGCGACCTTGAGAACGGCGGTATCGGTTGCCGGATCGAATCCCACCACCGTCGCCGGATGCGACGACCCGTCGAACAACAGCACGTCGATCTCCCGGGCGTTTTCGACGACGTGATAGTTCGTGAGAAGGTGGCCCCGCTGATCGAGCACGATGCCCGACCCAGCCCCTTCCGACGGCACTTCCACGAGAAACAGGCCGGCGGCAACGGCCCCCCGGGTGTTGAGATTGACGACGCTCCGATTCACCGCCTCGTAGACGGCGATGTTCGTCCGCTCCTCCGGCGTGAACTGCCGTTCCGGCCGACCGGGCTCCGCGGCGAGGACGTCCCCCCCCCGGCCCGAAACGCCCGCGGGCCCCATGGAGCCCTGGACACCGACGCACACCAGCAACCCGATCGCTACTGAACGCATCGCCGTCAATCTCCTCTCCACGGAACGGAAAATCACAAAAAATTGGACCGACCGGCCTCCACGGGCATCGTCGTGTTCGGCCCGGAGTGCCGCTGACGCGGCCGGGCCGACCCCCAGTATCGTCCCCTGGGCAAAACCCTCCAAGATCGGCCTTGAATCCATGGATATCGGCGTTGGCGAATCGTGCGGGGCGTACCTATGCTTTCCGATGGAGTTCGCGCGCCAATCTTGTCGAACTTGAAGATTGCAATCTTGACCGGGAGCCACTCCATGAGATGCCCCTCTTCGACGACCTCAGGCCTCACCGTGGCTCTTGCCGTGACGGCAGGCATGGCGATCAATGCGACCGCGGTCATCGGCGGGCAGCCGACCGTGGAAGTGTCGTTCACCCAAGCGACCGAGACGAGCGGCAGGATCGGACCAGCGGGCGGACCAGCGCGCACAATCGCCGCCATCGGACTGCGGGCGGCCGGCGTTGACCGTGCCCCGGGGCCCTGCGACGTTGTCCTCCTCGTCGACACATCCGCAAGCCAGATCGGCGACCACCGCCTGCGGTCCCTCGAGGCGGTCTCGCGGATGCTCGGCGCCGCGGCCGAAAAGGGCCGCCCGGCCCCGGTACGATTTCGAGTCGCGGCGATCGACGTGACCCTCGCGCCGCTGTCGGATACGTTCACTGCGGGCGACTCGGCGGCGAACAAGGAAGCCCTGAAGCGGCTCGACACCCGCACGCCGCTCGGCTCGACCGACCTCGTCGAGGGTCTGCTCGCCGCGGTGAACCTGTTCGATGCCGCGGTCGCCGTCGGCGAGACCGCAGACGCCGATGGGCCCGCGGCGACGCGTCGGCACATCATCTACGTCGGCGACGGGCCCGGGCTGGGCGGCGTCGACGGCGACGCCTTCCGAGAAGTTCTCGAAACGCTTCGGGCCGAACGCATCGGCTTCTCGGCCGTCGGCCTCGGAGACCGGATCAACTGGCCTTGCCTCGCCGCGATCGCCAACGCCAGCGGGGGCATGCTCGCCGTTCCGCAGGGCGACACCTCGGCGGCCGACGCCGGCGGCCGCATCCTCGCCATGGCGACCGCGCCGGTGCTGTGGACGGACGACGTCGTGCTCTCGAGCGAATCACACGCCGCAGCGATGAGGATGCTGCCCGAGCGGATGCCGCCGCTCCGCACCGACCGCGACACGGTCGTCCTGCTGGAGGGATCGCTCGAGAAGGTGCGGATCGAGATGAACGTCGTCGCCGACGGCGGGGCTGCCCGACGGATCGAAATCGCAATTCCTCGCGTCCCGCCCAAGTCCGACAACGCCTACCTCGCGGAATTGGTTCGCAACGCCTCGTCGAGCGGCGGCATCTTCCTGCCGACGCTCGGCCGCGAGGGCCTCGAGTTGTCGCGGGCGGCGGTGCGTCAGGAGGCTGCGGCACTTGCCGAGTTCGGCCGGCAGGCCGAGGCGGTCGGAGCCCGCGATGCGGCAATCCGGCTGGCCGACGCGTCGTTGCGGCGAGACCCCGACAACGCCCAAGCGGCGATGGTCCGCACGGCCGCATCCCGCCCCGAGGCAAGACAGATCGCGATGCGTCGGGCCGACGATGAGGCGAACCCTTTCGACGATCCGACTGACCGTGGAACCCCGGCCGTGGTGGAAGACCTTCCGCAGCGGCGGCAGCGGGCCGGCAGCGACACCGTCGACAGCAACCCCGCCGACGGCACCGATCCCTCCGCCGACGAACTCCTGCAGTCGGAGAGGATGCGACGTGTCCGGGCCGGGCGGCTCGAGCAGGAGGCGGCCGTGCGGCTCCGCGACGCCCGAACGCGGTTTTCCACCGATCCGACCGCCGCCGCGGCGGACCTCCGGGAACTCCTCCATGAGGTGGCGTCGTCCGACGACCTCGATGCCGGACTGCGGGACCGCCTGCGGCGACAGGTCGAGGTCCGGATCCGCGAGGCGGACGTACGGAGCCGTGAGAAAACGCAGCGGGATCTCGACGCCGAGAAGCGGCGATCCGCCGCGAGAGAAAAACTCGAATTGGTCGACGACCTCAACCGCCGCGAGCAGCGGTTCAAGGCGCTCACCGAACGCTATCACTCGCTCGTGGAGGAGGGCATCCGCGTCGGCTACCAGCGGCCGACCGAGGCCTTCTCGGATGCCGAACTCAAGGTGGGGATCGGCCCCGACGGCCTCGCAGAATCGGCGCCGAACCTCTACGCCGGGAGGGGCATGCCGATGACGGCACGCGTCGTCGCCCGCACGGCGCCGATCGTCGCCCAGATTCTCGACTACGACGCCGAGAACACCCGCGTTCGCCGCGCCCAGGAGCGTGGCTTCATGGACGCGCTTCACCTGTCCGACGTCGCGGCCATCCCCTTCCCCGGCGAACCCCCCGTCGTCTACCCGTCCGCCGACCGCTGGCGGGAGATCACTCGCTTGCGGGAAAAGTACAAGTCGGTCGATCTTGCCAACCCGGGCACCGCCGAGAAGCGGATCTACGACGCACTCGACAAGCCCGTGGAGAACTTCAAGTTCGCGGAGACTCCACTCCGCGACGTGGTGAACGCGATCGAGGACAAGCAGGGAATCCCGGTGGAACTCGACACCCGCGCGCTCGAGGACGCCGGACTCGACCTCGAGACGGCGGTGACGAAGGACATCAGCAACGTGTCGCTGCGATCGGCGCTGCGTCTGCTCCTGACCGATCTCGATCTCACCTACATCATCAAGGACGAGGTTCTCCTCATCACGACGAAGGAGAAGGCCGGGGAAAATCTGGTCGTGAAGGTCTATCCGGTCGCGGATCTCGTCCTGCCCGTCAACCCGCAGGGGGGAATCAATCCGTTCCAGCCCGGCGGCGGTCTCGGAGGCCCCGGCGCAGGCATGGGTGGAATGGGAGGCATGGGCGGCATGATGCCTGGTGGTGGCGGCATGATGCCCGGCGGCGGCGGCGGCATGTTCCAGATCGCGGATGCCCGCGCGAGACTCGCCCCCAGCGATGGGCCGTCGCCATCGAAAAAAGCCGACGATGGGCTGCCGAACAGCGTGCTGTCGTCCGAGGACCTGCGGTCGAGCGTGTCGGCCTACCTGCGGCAGGCCGACGGCCCAGCGGATCTCGAGAAACGTCTCGCCCACGTTCGGCGTTCGGCGCTCGATCTCGGGGAACGGCAGTCGTTCGCGAAGGCGGCGGCGTTGATCTCGGGCGCGATCGTCGCCGGCCATGCCGAGTCTTGGATGTACGAGGCGCTCGCCACCGCGGCCGAAGCCGCCGGCTGGAAACGTGACGAAATCGACCGCATCCTGCTCTCGAGCGCCGACTTCGCGACAAGCCCGACGGAACTGATGGCTCTGGCCCAGTATCTCGCCAGAACCGGCTCGGCCGCCCAAGCGATCGGGATCTGCAGGCGGGTCGTTCGGCTCGAACCTTCAAACCGCGAGGCCTTCGCCCTTGCGATGACCCTTGCCGCAAAGGAGGAAGATGTGCGGGCCCTCCAGTGGTCGTGCGCCGGCGTGCTCGGCCGCGATTGGCCGGCCGGGCAGCAGCAGATCGCGACGCGGGCGGCCCGTCTCGCGAAGATTACGATCGAGAAACTCACGTCGGAGGGGCGTCGCGAGGACGCCGCCAAGTTTCGAAAGGCCGTCGATGAGGCCCTCGTTCGGGATGTCGAGTTCACCGTCACGTGGGGCGGCGATGCGGAAATCGACTTGATGGTGGAGGAGCCGACCGGCGCCGTCTGCTCGCCTTCGACCCCAAGGAGCACGAGCGGCGGCATGCTGCTTGGGAATGCCGACGGCGGCAGCGAGCATCGCGAGCGGTACGTCTGCGGGGAGGCTTTCCCCGGCACCTACCGGATCCTGGTCCGCCGGATCTGGGGCAACGTGGAGGCTGACACCATTTCCGCGGAACTGGTGTTGCACCGTGGCACGAAACGCGAGGAGCGGCTGCGGAAAAAACTGACGATCGGCTCCGGCGACCTGCTCATGAACGTGCACGTGCCCGAGGGGCGTCGCCGGGAGCCTCTCGACGACGCGACGGTGGCCCAGGACGTGGTCGCGCAGGCCGCGATCGGCCGAAGCGTGCTGGCCCAACAGCTTGCAGGCTTGAGCGACGCGACCGCCGCCGCATCGTTTGCATCCAGCCGCTCCGCATCCCCGTCCGGCCAGGCGGCAGGCCTGCCTTTCTTTCGGCAGGGGGCCGTCGGTTACCAGCCCCAGGTCTCTTCGCTACCGGACGGTGTGAACATGTCGGCCCGGGTGGTCATCTCCGCCGATCGACGCTACGTAAGGGTGACGACACAGCCTCTCTTCTCGTCGGTTGGCCAGGTCACGTCATTTAATTCCACGGGTGGTGGTGGTGGCGGCATGGGTGGCATGGGTGGTGGCATGGG
>CAZPEM010000122.1:0-3755 GCA_964585575.1 uncultured Chitinophagaceae bacterium | reverse complement strand
GGCATGGGTGGCGGCATGGGTGGCATGGGTGGCGGCATGGGTGGCATGGGCGGCGGCATGGGTGGCATGGGCGGTGGCATGGGTGGCATGGGCGGTGGCATGGGCGGCGGCATGGGTGGTGGCATGGGTGGTGGCTTTTGTTGGGTCGCCCGCGAGGTCTATGGCGAATCCAATCCGAAGTGGGTGGTCTTTCGTGAGTGGCTCACGACCGAGGCGCCGGAATGGCTTTTGCATCTCTATGGTCAGCACGGCGAGGCGTTCGCGAAATGGATTCACGACAAGCCGCCGGCAAAGGCCGTCGTGAGGACGCTTATGGATCGGGCCATCGCCGATCGGATCACCGACGGGGCTGCTTCGTCATGGCCAGCTACGGAGTGATCCTGGCGGCAGCGGGTCGGAGCTCCCGATTCGGCGACGCCACCTACAAGAAGCCGTTCGCTCCGCTCGCGGGGCGGCCCGTCTGGATCCACTCGGCGGAACGGTTCCTGGAACGGGACGACGTGAAGAAGGTGGTGATCGTCGTCGCGCCGGAGGACCGCGAAGCCTTCCTCGAGAAGTTCGGGGCCAACATCGCCTTCATGGGGGTCGCGCTCGCCGAAGGGGGCGCCGAGCGGGCCGATTCGGTCCGCCGGGGGCTCGAGAAGCTCGGGCCGGAGATCGACATGGTCGCGATCCATGACGCGGCCCGCCCCTGCCTCGCCGCGGCCTGGATCGACGCGGTGTTCGAGGCCGGTGCGCGGACGGGCGCGGCCATCCTCGCCGCCCCCGTCACGAGCACGCTCAAGCGGGTGTCGGCGGACATGACGATCGCCGAGACGGTGAACCGCGACGGGCTCTGGGAAGCGCAGACGCCCCAGGTCTTCCGCCGCGACCTGCTTGAAAAGGCGTTCGCACACGCGACCGGCGCGACCGCCACCGACGAAGCGCAGCTCATGGAGGCGATCGGCCAGAGGGTCACCGTCGTCCGCGGCTCGCCGATCAACCTCAAGATCACCTCGCGGGAGGACCTCAGGCTCGCGGAGCAGGCGATCAAGGCCCTGCCGAAGCCGAAGCTCGCCGGGCCCGCCCATCCCTTCGCCGACGACGGCATGTGGCGGTGACCCCGCCCGGCTTCCCATGACACGACTGCTTCTCGAAGAACTCGACGCCCGCGGACTCATCCACCAGTCGACCGACCGGGGATCGCTCGCCGTATGGCTCGCGGGCGGCTCCCGAAAGGTCTACGCCGGATTCGACCCCACCGCCGACAGCCTCCATGTCGGCAGCCTGCTGCCACTGATGCTGCTTCGCCGCGTCGCGCTCGCCGGCCACGAGCCGGTCGCCGTCGTGGGCGGGGCGACCGGCATGATCGGCGACCCGAGCGGCCGCAGCGAGGAGCGCAACCTGCTGTCGCCGGAGCAACTAGCCGCCAACGTCGCCGGCATCGAGCGTCAGATCCGCGGCCTCCTCGAGACGGCGGCGGGGCCGAAGGCGCGGGTGTACGTCGTCAACAACGGCGACTGGATGCGGAGCGTCGGGTATCTCGAATTCCTGCGGGACGTCGGCAAGCACGTGCCGCTCTCGCAGATGCTCGCCAAGGACTCCGTGAAGAGCCGGCTGGAGCGGCCCGACGGCGGACTTTCCTACACCGAGTTCAGCTACATGCTCCTCCAGGCGTGGGACTTCGTGCACCTCTCCGACGCGGTCGATTGCCGGATCCAGCTCGGAGGCAGCGACCAGTGGGGCAACATCACGGCCGGCATCGAGCTCGGCCGGCGTCTTCGGGGCCGGGAGCTGCACGGCATCACCTGCCCCCTCCTCACGAAGTCGGACGGCACGAAAATGGGCAAGACGGCCGAAGGGGCCATCTGGCTCGATCCCGCCCGCACGAGCCCTTACCGCTTCTACCAGTACTGGATCAACCTCGACGACGACGACGCCGGCCGCTGCCTCCGGCGGATCTCGGAGGTGCCCGTCGAGGAGATCGAATCGCTCGACCGGGCCCGCGCGGAGTCGCCGGCCGCCCGCGACAGTCAGAAGCGGCTGGCCGAGGATCTGACCCGGCTCGTCCACGGCGAGAGCGGACTGGCGGCGGCCCGCCAGGCGACCGCCGTGTTCTTCGGCGCGGAGATCGCCGATCTCGACGACCGCCAGATGGCGGAAATCTTCGCCGACGTGCCGAGCAGCGATTTCCCTCGCGAACTTGTCGAGGGGGGCGGGGTCGCGGTGGTCGAGCTCTTCGAGCGGACCGGCCTCTCCGCCACCCGGTCGGCCGCGCGCCGCACGATCGAGCAGGGAGGAGGCTATGTGAACAACCGTCGCGTGACCGACGTGAATCACCGCATCACGGCCGCCGACCTCGCCGGCCGGACATCGATCGTGCTCCGCAGCGGGAAGAAGTCGTACGCGATCGCGCGGTTCCGGGAAGGGGGTGCCGGATGATCGGGTGCCGTGTCCTGCTCGTGGCCGTGGCCCTCGGTTTTCTCGCGGCGACCGTCGGGGGAGCCGAGCCCGCCGTCATCCGCGCCGAGCCGGGCACGCTCGAACACTACCTCGCCAGCCGGCTGCTCGTGACGAACCCGCGCGACGCCGCGTTCCTGGAGGATGTCGCGGAGGCCGTGAAGAGCGGCGATCTTCCGGAATCCCTGGTCCGCGGAACCTGCGAGTGGGCCGCCGTCCGGGCGATCCGGCACGGCGTGCGGTACCCGTTCCCGTCGTTTCGCAAGGCGCTCGAGATCAAGGCGAAGCGGCTCGGCGTCGAACTGTGAACGCTCGCCCGGAAGACCACAGCGAACGTCCGGCGAGAGGTCATTGGCAACCCCGAACCTCCTTCAGATCGCATCGCCGGTCGCGGCCCGCATGATCGCTTCCTCGGTCGCCTCCTCGCGTCGGAATTCCCCGGTCAGCCGCCCCTCGGCGAGCACGATGATCCTGTCCGACAGGGTCAGGAGTTCGGGCAGTTCGCTCGAGGTGAGGATCACGCCGATCCCATCGCCCTCCCGGCAGAGACGGTCGATGAGCGAGTAGAGCTCGGCCTTCGCACCGACGTCGATGCCCCGCGTCGGGTCGTCGAGCAGGAGCACCCGCGGCGTGGTGAGAAGCCATCGGGCGATGATGCACTTCTGCTGGTTGCCGCCCGAAAGCCCGGTGATCGCCGCATGGAGCCCCGGCGTCCTGACGCCGGTCGCCCGCACCGGGCCTTCGACGAGCGACTGCTCCGCCCGTCGGCTCAGGAGTCCGCCCCGCCGCGCGGCGGCGAGCTCGCAGATGCTCACGTTGGCCGTCACGTCGAAGTCGGGAAAAAGGCCGAGCCGCTTGCGATCCTCCGTGACCATCGCGATGCCCGCGTCGCGGGCATCCTTCGGGTGCCGGAACCGCACGCTCCCGCCCCCGAGGCGGATCTCGCCCGTCCAGTCGTTGCCGCCGGCACCGAAGATCGTTTCGAGCAGTTCGGTCCGTCCCGCTCCCATGAGGCCGGCGACACCGAGGATCTCCCCCCTCGCCAGGTCGAGCGAGACATCGGCGAGCCGGTAACCGCGGGCGTGTCCGGGCCACGGCACGGTGAGGTGGCGGATCTCGAGGAGCCGCTCGCCGGCCGACCGCCCTTCCCGAGACCCGGAGGCGATTTCGCGGCCGACCATCCAGCCGGTCACCTGCCGAGGGGTCGTCTCCTTGCGGTTCACCGTCCGCACCGTCCTGCCGTCGCGGAGCACCGTGATGCGGTCGGCGAGCCGGAACACCTCGTCCATCTTGTGGGAGATGTAGAGGATCGTCGT
>CAZPEM010000121.1:0-9894 GCA_964585575.1 uncultured Chitinophagaceae bacterium | reverse complement strand
GACGGAAAACCGCGAGAAGGAAAACCGCGGGACGGAAAACCGCGGGACGGAAAACCGCGGGACGGAAAACAGCAAGACGGAAAACAGCGAGACTGTTACGAGGACGACTGGAAAAAGGGAGACAGCAACAGTGGCAGGCAGAACGGCTCAGTCAAGCAGAGCGTCTCAGTCAAGCAGTGGCCCGGCGGCATCGAGAGGGGCAGAAGCCCCGAAGAAGCGGGCGGCGGCCGCGAAGACGGCGGCCTCGTTCGTGGACGACCACCCGCTCCTCAAGAACACGCTCGCCCAGATCGAAAAGGAGTTTGGCGAGGGGTCGATCATGCCCCTCGGCAGCGAGACCCACAAGGAGATCGAGGGTATCTCCAGCGGCAGCCTCTCGGTCGACCTGGCCCTCGGCGGCAAGGGATTCCCGAAGGGGAGGATCATCGAGGTCTTCGGGCCCGAGTCGAGCGGCAAGACGACGCTCGCCCTCCACGCCGTCGCGGCGGCCCAGCGGGCCGGCGGAATCGCGGCCTTCATCGACGCCGAGCACGCCCTCGACCCGAGCTGGGCCAAGAAGCTCGGCATCTCGCTCGAGACGCTGCTCGTCAGCCAGCCGACGAGCGGCGAGGAGGCGATGCAGATCGTGGAGCTGCTCATCAAGAGCAACGCCGTGGACATCATCATCGTCGACTCCGTGGCGGCGCTCGTGCCGCAGAAGGAACTCGACGGGGAGATGGGCGACTCGTTCGTCGGGCTCCAGGCGAGGCTCATGAGCCAGGCGATGCGGAAGCTTACCGGCGCCATCGCGAAGGCGAAGACGACCGTCATCTTCATCAACCAGATCCGCGAGAAGATCGGCGTGATGTTCGGCAGCCCCGAGACGACGCCGGGCGGCCGGGCGCTCAAGTTCTACTCGTCGTGCCGGGTGGACGTCCGCCGGATCGGCACGCTCAAGGACGGCGAGGACGTGATCGGCCAGCGGGTCCGCGTGAAGATCGTGAAGAACAAGGTCGCGCCGCCGTTCCGCGTCGCGGAGTTCGACATGATGCACGCCAACGGCATCAGCATCGAGGGCGACCTGCTCGACCTCGCGATCGCCGCCAAGCTCGTCGACAAGACGGGCACCTGGCTGCGGTACGGCGAGACCCACCTCGGCCAGGGCCGCGAGAAGGCGAGGCAGTTTTTGAAGGACAACCCGGCCGTGGCGAAGGAGCTTCGCGAGAAGATCCTCGCCATGAAAGACGAGGTGATCGCCGTCGAAACCGAGTCGGCCGCCGGTTCCTCCGACGACTGACCGCGGCACCACTGCCGGCTGATCCCGGATTCAACCAGCCCGGATTCACAAACAGCCCCGCCCCACGGCGGGGCTGTTTTGCTTGCAGCCCCACCTCACATCGATCGCACCGTGAGGGGCTGCCCGTGCCCGGGAGTCGGCATCCGAGCGAGCGGAACACAGCGATGGGCGAAGCAAGCGTCCGGCGAGCGGCACACGGGCAGCCCCGAACCCAGCACGTTTGACGCAAACACAAAACGGTCAAACGCCCGAAGGTTTTCGGACAGCGAGGGCGATCGCGAACGGCGAGAGCAGGAAGAAGATCGGATCGACGAGGTAGTCCCAGGCGTTCTCCGACTCGAGCACGTCGAGCTGCCAGAGGAGCCCGGCGACGAGCAGCACGTAGCCGAAGCGGTTGCTCCGCCAGATGAGCACCACGGCGACCGCCGCCGCCACGAGCATGACGACGGGCGAGGTCCAGCCGAGCACGTAGGGATCGATTCCGCCGAGGCCGAGGGCCGCCGGGTAGAGGGCGAGGCCGCAGGCGAGGGCGAACCAGCCCGTCGCGGCTCTCGCCGGGCGATCCAGGAGCGGCCTTGCCCGCCAGGCCTCGACCGCCCGGTCGAAGAGCGCGGCGAGAAACGGGATCGAAAGCCCGCCATCGATGCCGTGGAGCCACCGGCCGAGCGGCATCCCCTCGATCGGAATGAGGACGGCCGCCGCGGCCGCGGCGATGGCCCCCTTCGCGGCCGGACGGCCGGCGAGGGCCCGGGGCAGGATCGCGGCCACGACGGCGGCGAACACGGTTCCCCACGCGACGAGTGGAAAACACCAGTCGATCACCGCCTCGATCGCGGGCCAGGCCTCGCTCATGTCGCGGCCTCGCCTTTCGCGCCGCCCGCGGCGATCGGTTCCCCGGGCTGCGCGTCGATCCACGCCTCGTTGAAGACCGCATGGCGGATCCGCCGCATCTTCCAGGAGTAGGCGAGATGCACGCGTCCGCCACGATCGCGGGAAAGGTAGGGGTAGGCGAATCGCTCGCCGGGCTCCGACTCCAGCGTCGCGATCCGTTTCCAGCCACCGATCGCTTTCGTCGGGGCGTTGGTCGAATCGAACGGCCCGTCGGCCGCATCCGAGACCGCGAGGGCGAGGTTGTCGCGGTCTTTCGCAGAATCATTGAACGCGACGAGCAGCCTGCCACCCGACAGCCGCACCACCGCCACGCTCGCGTCGGGATTGGGAAGGGGCGTCGGCCCGGGCTCGCTCCACGTGCGGCCGGCGTCGGCGGTGTGCTGGATCGCCACGTGGTGGTCCTTGGAGTGGTTGCGGAGCAGGGCGACGGCCCGCGTCGCGTCGAGCGGCACGACCGCCGGCTGGATGAGCGAGCGGCCCCCCGCCATTCGCGACTTCGTCGCCACGAGACGGTTTCCCTCGGGCCGCAGCCAGAGCATCTCCGGAAACTTCCCGAGGCACTCGTGGTAGACCGGCAGTCCGATCCGATCGCCGTCGAGCGCCACCGGCGCCGCCCGCACCAGTTCGCTCACGTTGAGAAAGGGGCTCAGGAAGAGCCGACAGGCCGGCTCCCAGCTTCGGCCGCCGTCGTTCGAGCAGCAGGCGTTGAGCGAACTGCCCGACCAGCCGCCCACGGCGATCGAGACGAACACGATCCAAGGGCGGCCCGACGCATCGGTGAAGATCACCGAGTTGCCGACCTTCGCGACGAACCGGTCGAGATCACGGGCGGCCGACCGCCGATCGACCACGGCGACGGGCTCGCTCCACACGCTCTTCCCGGCCGCGACACCGTCTGCCGGCGACTCCGCCCACCAGATCGCGACATCCTTTCCCCCTTCGCGGCTGCCGGCATACCAGCAGCAGGCCATTCGGCCGTCGCTCAGTTGCGCGAGCGACGGACAGTGGGCGAACGGGGGCGAGGGGTTGTGCTCGAGGAACCCGGTCGCGAACAGCGGTGTTTTCTCGGGGACCTGCTCCGTCGATGGCTCGAAGCGACCGCCCGGCCCCGGCAGCGTCGAACGGTCGCCGCGGGGCCACGCCCACGCCGCCGCCGCCGTCGCCGCGAAAAGCCCCCTGCGGGTGAGTTGTTCCATGAACCGGATCCTCCACGCGTCTCGACCGCCCACCAGCGGAGAAGCCTTCCGCGACGAACACGGCACTCTACGGACCGCCGCCGTGATCCCGCAATCCTGATCTCGGTGCGACGACCGACTCGTAATGACGCTCGAGCGCCTCGATGTGCGGGCCCGGGGTGTACCGCTCCTCCACGATCCGCCTGCCCGCTTCAGCCATGCGGACACGGGCGGCCGCATCCGAAAGCAGGCCGACGACCGCCTCGGCGAGGGCGGCCGGGTCGTTCCGTGGCACGACGAGTCCACCGCCGCCGGCGACGACCTCGGCCACGCCGCCGGCGTCGGCGGCGACCACCGGCACTCCGCAGGCCATCGCCTCGGCAGCCACCAGGCCAAAGGCCTCCCGCCGCGAGGGCACGACCACGATCGTCGCGTGCGGCAGGAGTTCCGGCAGATCTTCCCGATACCCGATCATTCGAACACCCTCCCCCTGGTGGTGCTTCCTGGGCCGGCCTCTCCCGGCGACCGCGAGCACCGCGGAGGGGTGCTTCCGCCGCACGATCGCGAGGGCCTTCACCGCGAGATCCTGCCCCTTCGTCCGGCAGATCTGTCCGGCGACGAAGAGCACAGGCGTTTCGCTCGGCACATCGAGCAGTTCGCGGAGGCGGTCATCGCCGGCGGCGGACCGCCACACGCCGGACTCGATGAAGTTGGGCAGCACGACGCCACGCTCGCCGAGCCCGGCGAGCCATCCGCGATGGCGGGCGAGCGTGTGATGCGAGACGGCGATGAGCAGGGAGTGGAAGTAGACGTGGGCCTGAAACGTGTCGCAGTGGAGTTGGGCCACGCTCGGCACGCCGTGCAGGGCCTGGAGCATCGCTCCGAAGTGGCTCGAACGCGTCGAGTGGGAATGAAAGACGTCGATCCGCTCGCGGCGGCAGAATTCGGCGACCCGCCCCAGCTCGCCGAACGGCCACCGCCGGAAATCGGTCGGCAGGAGACCCGCCTCGCCGGCGGTCTGGGCGGCGATCCAGGAATCGGCCGCCGCGGCGAGCCAGACGCGGTGGCCCCGCGCCGCAAGCCGCGGAAGGATCCGGCGGGCGTGGACAACCGCCCCGTTGACTTTCCGCTTCGAGGTGGCGATCACGATGTTCATCGAGGGATTCCGTCGCCGCCTCGCGTGCGAGTCTGCCAGCTTCGATCGGGTTGGGAAAGACCGGCCGGCATCCGATATGATGCCGCCTCCGCGGCCGGTCGACGCCGCGGCAAAAGCCCCCGGAGCCCCGAACGTTCATGAAGGCCGACGATCTTCGCGAAGCGTATCTCACATTCTTCGAATCGAAGGGCTGCGTCCGCCGCCCGAGCGACGTGCTCGTGCCGCGGTGGGACCCGTCGGTGCTCTTCACGCCGGCGGGCATGAACCAGTTCAAGGACCACTTCCTGGGCAAGTGCAAGCTCGAGTTCACCCGGGCCACCACCTGCCAGAAGTGCCTGCGGACGGGCGACATCGACAACGTCGGCCGCACACCGCGGCATCACACCTTCTTCGAGATGCTCGGCAACTTCAGCTTCGGCGACTACTTCAAGCGGGAGGCCATCCAGTGGGCCTGGGAGTTTCTCACGAGCCGGCAGTGGCTCGGCATCGCGCCCGAGAAGCTCTCGATCTCCGTCTACCAGGACGACAACGAGGCCTACGCGATCTGGTCGGACGAGATCGGCGTGCCTGCCGCGAAGATCACGCGGATGGGTGAAGACGACAACTTCTGGCCCGCGAGCGCCCCGAGCCAGGGCCCCGACGGCGTTTGCGGACCCTGCAGCGAGATCTTCTACCGCATGCCCGACGGCAGCGATGTGGAGATCTGGAACCTCGTCTTCACACAGTTCAACCGGGTCGGCTCGCCGCCCGACAACCTCCGGCCGCTGCCGAGCCGCAACATCGACACCGGCATGGGGCTCGAACGGACCGCCGCCATGCTCCAGGGCGTGGACAGCAACTTCCACATCGACATCCTTCGCCCGCTGGTGGAGACGGTCGGCGAGGTCTGCCACAAGCGCTATGCCCCGGCCGACGACGACGGCCGGCGGATGCGGCGGATCGCCGACCACGTCCGAGCCTGCACGTTCGCGATCCACGAAAACGTCATGCCGGGCAACGACAAGGAGAAATACGTCGTGAAGCGGCTCCTGCGCAGGGCCGTGCTCGACGGCCGGCAGCTCGGCATGCGGGAGCCGTTCCTCCACAAGCTGCCGCCGAAGGTCGCCGAGATGATGCGGAAGGCCTATCCGGAGCTGTCGGAGACGACCGCGCGGGTGGCGGAGGTCATCAAGCGGGAGGAGGAGGCGTTCCTCGCGACGCTCGACGGCGGGCTCGAGCGGATCGAGAAACTCTTCGCGTCGATCGCGAAATCGGGCACTGGCCTCGTGAAGGGGGGAGAAGCCGCCGAACTCTACACGACGTACGGATTCCCCCCCGAACTGCTCGAAACGATCGCCGCCGAACGGAATTGCGCCTTCGATTGGAACGGCTTCCGCGAGGCGATGGACGAGCACGGTCGCCAGTCGGGGGCGGGGGTCAGGGGGGAAGTGTTCGCCTCCGGGCCGCTCGACAGCCTCCGCAAGGCGATGCACGGCTGCGAGTTCCTCGGCTACGACACGCTCTCCGCCGACGGCCGGGTGATCGGCATCATCGCCCAGAACCGGCTCTGCGACTCGCTCGACGAGATCGGCCATGCGGAGCCGGTCACCGTCATCCTCGACCGCACGTCCTTCTACGGGGAGTCGGGCGGGCAGGTGGGCGACACCGGCCGCATCAGCTGGAAGGACGCCGCCGGGGAGGGCGTCTTCGAAGTGACCGACACGAAGCGGGAGTCGGGGTTCATGCTCCACATCGGGCACCTCAAGCTGGGGTCGCTCGCACTCGGCCACTCCGTGCATGCCGCGGTCGATCCCGATCGCCGGGCGGCGGTGCGGCGGGCCCATTCGGCGACGCACCTCCTTCACGCCGCGCTCCAGCACTTCCTCGGCAGCCACGCGGTGCAGCAGGGCTCGAAGGTGGATGCCGATCTCCTGCGGTTCGACTTCCAGCACGGCGCGGCCGTCGGCGCGGAAACGCTTCGGGAGATCGAGTCGATGGTGAACCGCAACGTGCTCGCGGCCGTGCCCGTCGGCGCCTCGCTCCTGCCGCTGGCGGAAGCCCGGCATGCCGGCGCGATGATGCTCTTCGGCGAGAAGTATCCCGACGTCGTGCGGATGGTCTCGATGGAGGGGGTGAGCCGCGAACTCTGCGGCGGAACGCACGTTTCCAGCACCGGGGAGATCGGGGTCGTGCGGGTGATCGGCGAGGAGAGCGTTTCGGCCGGCACCCGCCGCGTGACGGCCGTGACGGGCCTGAAGGCGCTCGAGCGGCTCCGCGACGCGGAGAACTCGCTCGCCGAGGCGGCCTCGACGCTGAAGGTGCCCCCGACGGAACTGCCCTCGCGGCTCGCCGCGGTCATGAAGGAGCTCCGCGAGCTCAAGAAGGCGAAGCCGGCGTCCTCGAAGGAGCCGTCGGTGGACGACCTGCTCTCCTCGGCCGCCGACGTGGGCGGAACGCGGGTGGTCGTCGCCTCGCTGGGGTCTGCCGACGCCGCCGCGATGCGGCAGGCGATCGACCTTTTGCGGCGCAAGGCGAGCCCTATCGCCGTGCTCCTGGCGGCCGCGGACGCGGAGAAGGTGACGCTGGTGGCTGGGATCTCGCGTGAGCTCGAGGCCCGCGGCATCTCGGCCGGCAACTGGATCAAGGGGGCGGCGGCGGCCGTCGGCGGCAAGGGGGGCGGCAGGCCCGACCTCGCACAGGCCGGCGGCAAGCTCGTGAACAAGATCGACGAGGCGCTCGAAGCCGCCCGCCGCGACATTCGCTCGATGCTCTGAGCCGGTAGGTCCGTCTCGGGCAGGGGAGGCCGTCTCGGCAGCGGTCGAACGGAGAGCCCAGGCCTCGGTCAGCCGGCGGTCTCGAGTGCCTTCAGGGCGGCGTCGTAGTCGGGCTCGTCGGCGACTTCCTTGACGACCTGGGCGTACCGCACGATCCCCTTCGAATCGAGCACGAAGACGGCTCGGGCGAGGATCTTCAACTCCTCGATGAGCACGCCGTAGTCACGACCGAACTTCCGGTCCATGTAGTCGCTGCCGCTCTTGAGCGACGTGATCTGCTCGGCGCCGCAGAAGCGGCTCATCGCGAAGGGCAGGTCGAGGCTCACCGTGAGGGCCGTGATCCGGTCGCCCATCGCCCCGAGCCGCTTGTTGAACGTCTTCGTCTGCACCTGGCAGACGGGCGTGTCGAGCGACGGGACGACGCTGATGATCGCTGGCTTACCGAGCAGGTCGGCCTTGCGGATGTGCTCCATGCCGCCGGCCCCGAAGGCCACGAGGTCGAAATCCGGCGCCGGCGACCCGACCTTGAGTTCCTCTCCCGCGAGGGTCAACGGTCCGCCCTTGAAGGTCACTGCTCCGTGCCGCGCCATGATGTTCTCCTCGAAATGCAACTGGGAAATGGAACGCGGGGGCAAGGCTCGGACGGCCAGGGAACCTCCGCGGAACCTGCGGCAGTATTGCCGGAGGCCGGAATCCGGCAAGCCCCGGGAAAAACTCGGCTTGCTTGAGACCCGGCGACCCGTACAACTAGGGGGGTGTACGGGGAGGGCACGACGCCGCGATCTCCGCGATAGAACGAAATCAGGGAGGGCTGACGATCATGATGGACAATCGAGCCACCTCGATGGGCGAACGGGCCGATTGGCAGGGAACCATGACGGCCCGGGGCAACGCGGGCGAGCGTGCCGAGGAACTGGGGCTCACCGTGGAGCGGGGCCCCGACTGGCTGTTCGTGCGGATCGAAGCGGACGAGCGTCACGGCCGACCGCTTTCCGAGACGGTCTGGGGCATGCTGCGGGAGAACCTGACAAACAGGATCGTGCTCGAAATGGAGTCGGTCGCGTCGGTGGACGAGCGGCTGCTCTCCGAGATCTCGAGCCTTGGCCGCCGCATCCAGGCAGACGGCGGCCTCATCCGGATCTGCGGGCTGTCCGACGAGAACCTCTCGCGGCTGCGGTCCTCCCCCGTCGCCGCCCACGTGCCGCATTTCAAATGCCGAACCGACGCCGTCCGCGGATAGACTCCGCAGCCCCGAACCCATCGCGCTTGCGGGACGTCGATTCCGGGTATTCTTGCCTCCGGTGGCGCCGAACTCGATGGGTTGCGTCGCCGGCGCTGGAGCCGATGAAGGCGTGAATGCGGCAGTCAATCTCGTCGGACGACTCGGACAATTGCTCGGCCTCGGCATCCCCGCGGTCGCCATCGTGCTCGAGCTGAATCATGCGATCTCGCTCGGGCAGATGCTCATGATGCTCGTGGCCGCGGTCTGCTGCTTCTGGATCGGAAGGATCATCGAGGGCTACTCGCGCAGTTGACCGATGGCGACCCCCGCGAGCCACATGCAGACTCCCGCTCCACTCCACCCGCTTCTGTTTTTGCCGCTCTACCGGCAGTACCTCTGGGGCGGCCGGCGTTTCGAACGGCTGTTTGACCGCGGACTGCCGCCGGAGGGCGTGGTCGCGGAGTCATGGGAACTCGTCGATCGCGGGGACGACCAGTCGATCGTCGCCGCCGGCCCGCTGGCTGGAATCCCGCTCGGCGAGCTCGTCCGCACCCGCGGCCGGGAGCTGCTCGGCGACGCCCGTGCGACCGGACCGCTCCCGCTCCTGTTCAAGTTCCTCGACGCCTGCCTCGATCTCTCGGTGCAGGTCCATCCCGACGACCCGCGGGCGGCGAGGCTCGTGCCTCCCGACCGCGGCAAGACCGAGGCCTGGTACGTGATCGACGCCGAGCCGGGCAGCCGGATCTACGCTGGGCTCGTGCCGGGCACGACGCGGGAGCGGCTTCGCGAGGCGATCGCCGAGGGGCGGGCGGCCGAGCTGCTCGCGGGCTTCGAGGCGAAGCCCGGCGACTGCGTCTTCATTCCGGCCGGCACGGTCCATGCAATCGGCGCCGGGATCGTGATCGCGGAAATCCAGCAGTCGAGCGACGTCACCTACCGGCTCTTCGACTGGAACCGCGTCGGTCCCGACGGCCGCCCGCGGCCGCTCCATGTCGAGGCGGGGCTCGAGGCCGTGACACACGTCGAGCCGGTCGCCCCGGCCGTGCCGGCGACGACGGCCGATCCCGCGGTGAAGCGGCTCGTCGAATGCCCGTTCTTCCGCCTCGACGAGGTTCGCCCACAAGGAGACTGGCAGACCGGCGGCGACGGCAGGTTCCGCTTTCTCGCCGTCATCCGCGGCCGGCTCCGGCTCGAGGACCGCTGGAGCCTGCCGCCGCTCACCGCCGGCCGCTGCGTTCTCCTGCCGGCGGCGATCGGCCAGCAGCGAATCGAAGGCGACCCGGGCACGACGCTCCTCGAAATCTCGATTCCCTGACCGCCGGGGCAGCAGACACTCCGTCGGCGTTCTGCATCAGAGTTGACCAGAGTTGACCAGAGTCGACCGTGAGGGGCTGCCCGTGCCCGGGAGCCGGCGTATGCCG
>CAZPEM010000120.1:0-10095 GCA_964585575.1 uncultured Chitinophagaceae bacterium | reverse complement strand
GAGGTCGAGTCGATCGCGGCCCTCGCGCGACGTCACGAGACGCTCGTGACGCCCCGGAATCATCTCCGCAGGCTCGCTGGATCGCCGGCCGACGCCAGGCCGGAGGCGTACGAAACCGATGACGGCTTCGACGTCGCGTATTACACGGAGCGCCGGTACCTCGAGGGCTTCAGCGACGACCAGCGGGCGTTCGTCCGCAACCAGGCGGATCCCTGGCTCATGGAACGTCGCGGCTACGCGGCAGACTGACGCTCTTCGGGAGACGTTTTCCGACATGCCCGCAACCATCATCTCGCTCACCACCATCCCCTCGAGAATGGACGGGATTCGGCCCACGCTCGAGAGCCTGCTTCGACAGCGTGTGGCGGTCGACGCCGTGATCCTCTGGATTCCGCGGGTCTACCGCAGGCCCGAGTTCCGGGAGTTCGCGCCGCCTGCCGTTCCGGCGGGGGTGGACGTGAGGCGGTGTGACATCGACTACGGTCCGGCGACGAAGGTGCTTCCTGCCATCGAGGCGTTTCATGACCGCGACGTGCGGATCCTGTATTGCGATGATGACCGCATCTACGATCCTGACTGGGCCGCGAAGCTCATCGAGGCGAGTGACTCGCACCCGGAGGCGTGCATCGCGGCGGTCGGCGAGGCCGTCGGCCTGACGCTGAAGAGGGCCTTCAAGGCGTCGCCGACCTACCGGATGCTCACCCGCGGCACGCTGGGCGTCTTCAGCACGATCTACCGCAGCGGCATGCGGGCGCTCGAGGTCGACTCGGGGCGAGTAGACATCTGCAAGGGCTATGGAGGGGTGCTCGTGCGACCGCAGTTCTTCGATCGAGCGGCATTCGACATCCCGGAGCTGCTCTGGACGGTCGATGACATCTGGCTGTCCGGCCGGCTGGCGCTCGCGGGAGTGCCGATCTGGAAGGTGGCCAACGCGGACGATGCCATGAAGACCGAGCTCGCCGACGTGGATGCCCTCGTGGATTATGTCTACGCCGATCACCGCCGCGAGCAGGCCAACGTCGCCTGTATCAGGTATTTTCAGGAGAACTACGGCATCTGGCAACGCGGCCGCCGTGCGCCAGCCGTCGCCACGCCGTAGGGCCGGTGACTCATCCAGCGGCCCTCAGCGAATCGATCTGCCCGCTTCCCGGCTCGGGCACGAGGGCTCCGCCGATCGCCTCGGCGAGGAATGTCCGCAGCTCGCCTCGGCGATGCAGTTCGTGGAGCAGATTGTGGCCGCTGAAGCGGCCGTCCCGCCGCAGGGACGCCGCGCGGAGGAGGCTGCGAAACTGATTGGCCGCATCGATGTCTCTGGCGTTCGCGGACGTCGCGATGACGATGTCGGTCTTCCGTGGGTCGTGCAGCGGCGCAATTGAATCGAGCGCCAGGGCCATGTCGGGATGCCGCGCCGGGCTGCCCGGGCCCACGGCGACCGCCTTGGCCCAGCCACCGCGAATGGCGGCATAGATGGCCGCCGGCCCGCCCGCGCTGGTTCCCACGGCGACGACCCGACGGTAGCCGCGGGCGGTCGCCAGATCGGCGACGCGATCGCACAGGTCGTCGAGCGTGCCCGCGATGCCCGCGACGCCCTGCAGGAAGAGCATCCGGCGATCGTCCGCGAGCAGCAGGAGATCGTGCCGCCGCGGATCGAGGCCGGTCAGGATGCTGTAGGTGGCCACCATGAGCCGCAGGTAGTTGCCGCCGAACCCGACGACGAGCGACTTGTCCGCGGGCCTCCCATGGGCCGTGTAGAGGAATGCCGACTCCGACAGCCGCTCCCGCCGCCAGGCGGCCGCGTCGCGAGCGACGGTGATCTCGCGCCGGAGGCTCGTCCGCCAGCGAGCGTGCCTGATGCGAAGGCCGATCCTCGCCCGCAGCCCGACGCCCACGGCCTTCTTGCCGGCACGGGCCCGCCGGGTCGCGTGGAGGAACTGCACGACCTCGGCAGGGGTGCCGTACAGCGTCATCGCATCGTGAACGACCTTGAGGTCGGCCAAAGAGGCTGCAGCCTCGATCTGCGCGGTCGCGACATCGGGGCTCTCCTCCACGCTCCGGGTGCCGGCCGTGGCCTTGGACAACAGCGACGCGACGGCTGCATCGCCGGCAGAGTCCCGGCCTATCGTGACGCCCACCGCGGCGAGGCCATCGGCGATCCGAGCGACCGTGGAGGCGTTGGCAAAGACGTGCTCCGGCACGCGGACGCCGATCGCGGTCTCCAAAGCGAGCATGATTCGCACGCTGCTGAGCGAATCGCCGCCGATCGCGGCAAAGTCGTCGTGGATGCCCACGGATGGGATGCCGAGCTCGCGGGCCCAGATGCCGGCCAGCAGTTCCTCCAAGGCGTTTCGCGGTGCGACGTGGCCGCGCTCCGCTCGGGCCGACTCGATCATGCCCGACACGGCCGTGCGATCGAGTTTTCCCACGGGATTGCGGGGAAGCCGGTCGAGCAGCAGGATCTGGCCCGGGATCTTGAAGGAGGCGAGGCGTCCGGTGAGAAACGCCCGCAGTTCGTCGGCCGTGGCCGGAGCCTTCAGCGCGACCGCGGCCGCGACGTCTTCGCCGAGCGTGCGATGCCTGACGGCCACCGTGGCCGCCTCCGCGACTGCCGGATGGCAAAGGAGTGCATCGTCCACCTCCTGCGGGTTCACCTTCTCGCCCCCGCGATTGATCAGCTGCTTGATGCGTCCCGTGAGGAACAGGTTGCCTGCGTCGTCGAGGTAGCCGGTGTCTCCCGTGAAGAACCAGCCCTCGCGGAATGCCAGCCGGTTGGCCTCATCGTCATTTTCATACCCTGCGAAGACGTTTGCGCCGCGGATCGCGACCTCCCCGACGGCATGCCCCTGCGCCGACCGCGTTACCCCCGCGACGATCCTGATCTCGGGGCCGCACGAGCGGCCGACGGAACCCGGCAGACGATCGGCCGGGTGCAGGCCCGTCGAGGTGATGAGCGGCCCCGCTTCCGTCATGCCGAATGTCTGGATGACCGGCACTCCGAAAAGGGCCTGAACCTCCTCCATGAGCGTAGGCGCGAGGGCCGCTGCGACGGATCGCACGAGCCGCAGCGAATTCGGTCGCGGTGCGAGCCCCCGCTGCCGCGCCCGAAACACCAGTTCGTTGAGCGTCGTCGGCACCGCCTGGAACCAAGTCGGCTGATGCGATCGCACGAGTTCGAAGCATCGGTCGGCATCGAACCCCGAGGTGAGGATCACACGGCTGCCTGCGGCCAGGGGTGCCAGGAGGAGATCGACGAGGCCGCCGATGTGATACTGCTCCCACATCGTGAGGCAGCGGTCGGATTCCGTGAGTTCGAGGGATCGGGCCACATCGTGGGCTGAAGTGCAAACGTTGCGGTGCGTGAGCGGCACGATTTTCGGGCGGCCCGTCGAGCCAGATGTCAGCAGCACGAGGGCGACGTCGTCGGGGTCCGCCTGCGGCGGGCTGCCTGCCGAGGCTTCGAAGCCCGCGATCTCGAGCTGGGGCGTGAGACGGAGGAGCGGAAGCCGTGCCGCCTCGGCGACGGCGACGGCCGGGCCGTTGTCGTCGGCTCGCAGGAGCACGGCATCGACGCCGGTGTCGCGGAAGTAGACGTCGAGTTCGGGAGCCGTGCTCGCCGGATTGAAGGGAGCCGCCTCGCCCGCGATCGACGCGGCGAGCAGGGCGATCGAAAGCTCCGCGCCGTTGGGCATGACGATCGCGATTCTCGGCCGCCGGCGCCGCCTCGGAATCCCGGCGTTGACGAGCCCTCCGAAGACCCGCGCCACGTGGTCGGCCAGCGCGGCATAGCTGACGGCCTCTCCCGCCGGCGTCTCGACGGCCGGATGCAAGGCGTGCGTGCGGGCCCGCACGGTGATCAGCGACGCGATGTCTGGAAATCGTTCGGGCATGGTGGTTCGAGTCGGGCGGCCGCTGGCGAATAGCCTCCGGGGACCCCGGCGCGTCGATTCGGAGGGGTGAATAGGTGCATCGGTTCAGGACGTCAAGGGCGACCGGGCAGCGTGAGGGGCTTGGGCAAGCGACGCCGACGCCCTCTGCTTCATCGACGACGACGAGACGCCGGAAAAAGACTGGATGATGCGTCTATTGGGGGGTGTTCGCGGCGGGCGTTGGCCTGTCCGTCATCGATCCTTCAGCACCGGCGCGAGGCTCGCCTCGAGCGAGCGCCGAAAATCGTCGGTTTTCCGCAGCCGGTGAAGCCGCCAGCGGCTGAGCAGCGCTGACGGACTGTCGGCCGTGCGATTCTTCTCGCGGTAAAGGGCGTCGTGCGGGCCCGTCGCCGGAAACATCGGCGGCTCAGGCCTCAGGCAGTCCGGGATCGCCGTCGTAGTCGCCCCGGTCACGAACCGACGTACGACGTCGCTGAACCGGGCGTGCAGCCCACGAACGCGGTGGACCGCGTCGTGAATCCGTTCCCGCAGCCGCTCTCCGTCTCCGACGATCCGGTCGGCCTCGGCCACGATGGCGGATGTGTCCTGGGAGGAGATGACGGGGATCTCGAGTCCGAGCATCGGGCCGAGCCCCTCGCTCTTGAACGTGTTCCCGGGCAGCAGGATCACCGGCGTGCCCTCCGCCAGCGCGCTGATCGCGGTGTGGTAGCGACCTCCGAGCACCAGGACGGCCCCCGCGAGTAGCGGCAGAATCTGCTCGAATCGGTCGTGGTCAACGCCGGAAACGACATCGAAGGGCACTCCGTCCAAGAGCCTCTCGGCCTTGCGGACGATGTTTCCATCGGTTGGCCGTGAGAACATGAACACCGGCCTGAGTCCGTGGCGGACCGAGATCTGCCGCACCGCCTCGATCATCGCTCCGACGCCGTAAGTCTGGAGCACCGCCGAGCCCGAGATGCAAAAGTAAGGAATCGTCGGCAAGGGGGCATGCGTCGTAGGAACGGGTGTCGAGTCCGCAAACGCCAAATCCGGGCAGAGGATGGCGCCGTCGAGGCCGATCCGACGCGCGAACGCGTAGGACCTTGCCTCCCGGACTGCGACGAGTGCGAAGCCGCCGAAGATACGGCGAAGGGTCTCGGCATCTTCGGCATCACACGCATAGAGGGTCTGGTTCATGGCGAGCACCGGCCTGCGCCACAGATGCACCGCCAGAAACGGCGGCCCGAAGAGCTGGACGTGCCGCAGATATGCCTGCGGGCCGACCGTGCCCTCGCCTTGGAAAACGACGGCGTCAGCCGTTTCCACGTCCGTGAGGACGTCGCCAAATCGTTCACGGGTCAGGCTCGCGAGAAAAAGGAGGTCTTCGGCCGTCGGATGCTCGGTGCCATAGATCGAGCGGAGCCTCGCGCCGTGTGCGGCGGCCACCAGTTCATCGACCACGTGCCCCTTCGGGAGCGGGACAGTGACGATCTCGAGGCCCGGCAGGCCGTGCAGGCTCGACCGAAGAAATGAGAGCAGATTGCGGCTCGTGGCCTGGCATCCCCAGTTGGCCCGGTCGCCCGTGTAGTTGAGAACGACGATTTTCATCTCGCGTCAATTCCTATGGCGGTCGCCTCGCTCTCGGTCGGATGTCTCGCGGTCCGCACGAGGTGATCTCCAAGCACGGCGTCGAGCGCCCGGAACACGCCGTCCCAAGCACCAGCCCGCTCCTGCCGCAGCACGCGGACCGAGGCGTACCAGCGGCTCTCCGAGCCCTCCGCCGGCCATGCCCAGTAGGCCGGGATCGTCAACAGGCCGAACGTCGGCAAGCCCAGGCCGCCGGCAAGATGGAGCAGCGAGTTGTCGATCGTGACCACGGAATCCATCGCGAGGAGTTGCCCCGCGAGCGAAGCGATGTCGGAGGACACGTCGATTGAATCGACGTGTAGTCGCGAAGCATGCACGTGCCGGCGCAACGTCGCCAGGTCGCGTTCGATGTCGCCATGCTGGGCGATGTGCCAGTCGATGTCGTGGCGACCGAGAATTTCCGCCAGCTTCGTCAGCGGAGCGTTTCGAAACCGCCCCTCGGTGCGATTGGTCGTCTTCCACGCAATCGCCACCTGTGGCCGCGTCCCGTCGCCCGCCCGCGGACGGCGGGATGCATCGGGGACGAGCAGCCGTTCCTCGGCGGGCTGCGAGAAGTCGTCGGCCTGTCGCACGAGCATGCCCAGCAAGTCACGCGCCATCACGTAGTGGGGGCAATGGCCAGCGATCTGCCGGAGATCGCCGGCGGCATCGACGACCTCGCAGTCCGTAAACGTGGCACGAAACAGATCCAACAGCCGCCGGCAACAGGCCAACACGAGTGGAACGGGATACGCCCGCTGGAGGGATCGGATCAGCCGGCTGACGAGAATCTCACCGCCGAGGCTGTCGCGAAAGTTGAACCAGACGAGGAGTCGGCCTGCAGGCGGCTCCCCGCCCCGCCAGCGGCGCATCCCGAGTTGCGCCGCCAGCTCCTCTGGCCGACGCGGGTCGGCGACTCGCACTTCAGCCCCGCGATGCGACGCGACCGCCGGTTCCTCGAAGTCGGCACCCACGTACCGCGGCCAGCCGACCGCAAAATCTCCTCGGTGGAACCGTATCCAATCGTCCATGAACCGCGCGCGGGCCAGCATGTCGGGATCACGTCGGATGCGCCGATAGCGAGTCAGCGCCGTGTCGAAGTTGCCGGCCAGGAACGCGGCCTCAGCCCCCACTTGCCGCAGCGGATCGAGGCAGCGAGACGCCATACAACGCCCCACGGCGTGCGGAATCCCGCGGGCGTCGAGCCTTCCGAGGCGGGGAATTGGGATGGCATCCATACGGAGCGGCATGCGAATATTTCCAGCCGGGAGATGCTTCGCCTTGAAGTCACGGCTCGCGGGTTTTACCACTCCCGGAGCACATATTCGGCGAAGATCTCCCCCTCGCGACGATCGAGTGCGTCGTCATCGTCCTTGACCGGTTCGATCCGCTCGAAGAGGCCCGCCGACACGAGCCTCGCCGCATAAGCCATGTTCAGGTCGCGGAACCGGCGACGCCACGCCGCCGCGTCATCGAGCCTCGCGAAGGGCCCTCCCGCCAGGCTCGCGGCAATGGCGGCGCGGAGGCTTTCCGCATCGCCCATCGCATAGTGCCGCGGCGAAACCGCGAGGTTGAACATGGCGCGAATGCTGTCGTACTTCGAGGAAAAGCCGACGATCGCGACTTCCCGCCCGGAGAGCAGTCCCCAAAACGCCGTGTGGTAGGAGTTCGTGACGATGCGGTTGCAACGGGTGAAGTGCCGACGAAAGTCGCGTTCCGACACGGCGTTGACCCCGACGACCACGTCACGGAACGTGGCGAGCATCGCCAGCGGATTGCGGCCGCTTGCCCTGGGGTCGAAATTGAGAAGCACGCCCGTGCGGTCGCCGGGCGGGATGTCGACGATTGCATTGAGCACGCTCGAGCACGGACAAAAAGGCACGTTCTCGCTCGTGTGATCCGGATCGCGGGTGCTGACGGCGTCGTACGACGCCGCCATCTCCGCCAGCCGCTCCACCCCGCCGCCGTCGCTTCCCTTGAGGCTCAGCCCGACCGCCCAGGCCACGCGTGCCCGGCTCTCGATGTCGATCGCCGCCCCAGGGCCCCGGATCCGTTCGTAGCGGCCGAAGACGCCGCCGCCCACGACCGCGACCGGCCCGCGACCGGCCGCCGGCGTGAAGTGAAGGTAATGCCTCGGGCTGCTCAGATAGTCGCCCAGGTTGAAGATCGACGTGCGGTAGTGCATGAAGGCAACGGGGGAGGTCGCCGCAGGCTCCCCGTCCTGCCCGGCGAGCCTGAACGCCGACACGATGTCGTGCTGTTCCGTGGTGGGACGACCCCGCCGGGACGTCTTGGATGCACGACGGCTGAAGACATCAAACATGATCGACGCTTCCTTTCGTTTCGTTCGCCTGGACGCCCGAGAGCGTCCGCACCTGTCACGTGGCTACCCTGTCGCTCGGCTGCTCTGTCACGCGGCCGCCCTGTATCGCTCCCGAAGATCGAGCAGGATGCCGACGGCCTCCTCCGGGCTGCACCACTCGCCCGCGAGATTTTTGTACTTCTGATACTGGAAATAGACGACGTGCACGAGTTCGTCGAGCGTGCGGCGCCGGGTGCGGCGAGGGAAGGACCGACGATCATGCGTGAGCCCCCAGCCCGCGTAGCAAGGCCCGCCGAAGACGTGCACTTCCTTGCCCATGAGCAGCGCCTCGAAGCCGAGCATCGAGGAGAACACGTACACCCGGTCGATCGTCTCGAGGAGCGAGAAGGGGTTCACCTTCTCGCGGATGATCGTGATACGGGCGTCGTCTTGCAACCTGCCGAAGTACGACCGCCGCAGGCCGCCCCGCTTGCCGTCGAGGGTGTCGGGGTGCACCTTGACGATGATTTCCGCACCCGGGTTTTCGTCGATCGCCGCCCGCAGCATGGAGTCGAAGCAGCGGCGGCCGCCGCCGCTGGCGACGACCGCCCAGTCGTCGCGGGCCTGCTCGACGACCAGCACCCGGGCCGACCGCTTCGGACCGAGCGGAACACGCACCGTCTGATCGTTGTACTTCGTGAGCTGCGTGCTCACGAGGCGGTCGCGGAGCGCCCGGGCCCGCAACAGGTCGGCTGATGTCAGGGCCTGGTGCGGATCGTTCAGCAGCCGTTCGATCCTGGTCGGCCTCGTCGGATCGAATTGGAATCCCAGGTCGTCGACGAAAAAACAGAGCGACTGGTCGAAAACCGACGACGAGTTGTCGAGGAGCACGCTGCGGAGAAAACCGGCCTCGAACAGCAGCAGATTCTCGATGCCGCTTCGCCGCAACGCCCCCGCATGTCGCTCGAGCGAGGTATGGCCGAAGCAGATGGCCACGTCATCGGGTTGGGGACGGTCCGGCATGCCGCGAACGATTCTCGCCCCAAGGCTCTGCAGAAAAAAAGCGCGGCCATGCAGTTCCTCGCGTTCGACGAGCAGCAGGATGCGGCGATCCGTGCCTCCGTCCGGAAAGAGCCGCTCGATGTCGAGCGGAGCCTCGAGGCGACGCGCGTCCTGTTCCTTCAGCAACAGCCTCGCGTGGCGGGCATCTCGGAATGCGTGATACGTCGACAGGGCTTTGTGGATCATGGCACCTGCTCGTTCATCCACGCATCGATCCGCCGGTAGTATTCGATGTCCGCCGCGTACCACGTCGTCAGGTTTGCGATCGCCTTCTCGCTCAAGGGCGGAGACTGGGCGGAGTCGCTTCGATGCGCACTCGCGGGATCCGTGGGGAGCGAGACCTCGCCGTCGACGCCGAGCAGTCGGAGGAGATGGCCGACATCATGGCTCAGTTGTTCCTGGCGGAGCACGCAGAGCGGCGGGCGCGCCCCAAAAATGTCACGCACCTTGAACCGAAGGTGCTGGAAGGACATGTGGCCGATGCTCTGCATCGCGGCGAACGCCTGGCGTCCGGGCGGACCCGGAGCGAACAGGCTCTCTGCGAGATCGTTCGCCTCGGGAAACCGGAGAAACGCCTCGCGCTCGCCCTCGGTCCATTCGCGATAGAGACGGGGCTGCTCCTTGCGTTTGCGCATGGAGAACGCGCTCTTGAAGCGGCTGATCGGATGCCGTGCCGAGAAGAAATACTCCGCATCCTCGGGCAATTCGGCGAGTTTTCGGGCGTGGCCGTGTGGGATGATCTGCGGGCCGGCACGCAGCGCGTTGATCTGCGACGCAAGATCCTTGATGGCGGTGCCAGCGCACTTCCCGACATGCAGGAAATGCACCTTCCGCACCGTTGGCTGCGGTGTCTGATACAGCCTGGAAAGTCTGAGACCGAACTCCCCGATCGTCATGTTCACCTCGTGAGCCCGGGGAGATACTGCCCTGGAGTGCCGCGTGTCAACGAGGCTTCGGGATTCCATCGACTGCTCGAGGAGCCGGGTGGTCTCGGGGGGATGGAAGGTTTCGCCGAGCAGGCACCCGGTGGAGGGACATACGACAGCCGGCGGGTGCTTGAGGGAATCACCCGGGTGCGTTAGCCTCGCCGGGAAAGTTCGGTCGCAGCCATGACAGCCATTCCACGAGTGCGACCGGTGTTCGTCGGCGGAAGCGGCCGCAGCGGCACCACGATCACGGGCGAGCTCCTCGGCAGTCACTCGCACATCTGGAGCACCTTTCCGCGGGAGGTGCGGTTCATCA
>CAZPEM010000119.1:0-10114 GCA_964585575.1 uncultured Chitinophagaceae bacterium | reverse complement strand
AGACGGCGTAGCTGACCAGCGCAGGCCGGAGGCCGAAGCGCCAGTCAGGTCCGAGCGAGCGAAGGACAGGATGTCCGGAGCGAACGTCCGGCGAGCGGCACATGGGCGGCCCCGAACCCAGCAGCGTTGACCGTGAGGGGCTGCCCCGAACCCGGCCCGTTGGCCGCCCCGCTCACTCCTCCTCGGCCTGTTCCTCGAGTTCGCGGACGTAGCGGCTTCGCATCTGGCCAAGCAGCATGCCGAGGTAGACGTTGGCGCCGAGCGAGAGGAAGAGCGCGACGAGCGATCCGATGAGCCAGCCCCACGGCCGCTCCTGCTTCATGACGGTCGTCGGCTCGATGCTCGACGGCCTCGCCATCGCGGCAACGGCTACGGGCTGCGGCCGCGGACGGCGGGCGGCGTCGGCGACCGAACGCTCCACCGACGGGGGCCAGGCGTCGGCGACGTAAATGCGGACGCTCCGCACGTCGCGGGCGTCGGCGGGCACGTCGCTGGTGAGCGCGTGGGGGGGCTGCGCACGAACGAGGTCCGGCTCGACCCGCACGAGATAATCGATTCCGCCGTCGTCGGTCGGCACGAACGCGGCCTCGATGCCGCCGATCAGGAGTCCGGCGGCGGCGAACAGGAGCTTGAGCATCATGAGTTCCTCGGGGGCTGCGGTCGCCCAGACTTCACACTACGCAGTTTTCACACTGCTCAGATTTCACACCGCGGACGGGCGGCGTGCAACTTCCGGCCCGGGAAGGCCATCGGGGGCCGACGCCGCCATGCCGCCGAGTTCGGTCTGGAGCCGCAGCTCCGTCTGCAGCATCGTGAGGGCGGCCTGGAGGAAGGCGACCACGATCGGCCCGACGAAGATTCCGATCGGCCCGAGCGCCCCGACTCCGCCGAGCACGCTCAGGAGGGCGAGGAGCGGGTGGAGCTTCGACTGTCCGTGCAGGACGATCGGCTTGATCACGTTGTCGATCGTCGAGACGACCGTCGCCCCCCAGATGGCGACCCCCGCGGCCGCCCAGGTGTCCTTGGCGAAGAAGAGCAGGTAGAGGCTGGCGGTGCCCCAGACCGAAGCGGCCCCGACGAACGGGATGAGCGCGCCGAAGAAGGTGAGGAGCGTGAGAAGGAACACGCCCTTCAGCCCCGCCATGTAGAAACCGAGTCCGGCGAGCGCCGCCTGCACCGTCGCCGCGAGCAGCGTCGAGCTCACGACCGCGCGGCTCACTTCCTGGAACTCGTCGAGCAGCTGCAGCTGGTACCGCGGGTCGAGCGGCATCAGCCGCGTGACGGCCTCGATCATCCGACGGCCGTCGGCGAGGAAGAAGAAGAGGCTCACCGTCATCACGATCAGCCCGATGATCGCCTTCACGATCATGACGGGGGCTCCCGCGGCGATCGGGCCGATCCACTCCTCGGCGAGCTTGCGGATCTCGGCGTTGACCTGCGCGGCCGTCAGGTGCAGCCCGGTCGCGTCGTTCACCGTCGTGACGAGTCCCTCGAGGACCATCGGGTCGAGCTTCACCCCCGCGGGGCTGCGGAGCATCGCGACGGCGTCCCCTCCTGCCCGCGACACGAGCAGGAAGAACGGCACGAGCACGAGGAGCAGGATGAACGCGGTGGTGAGGGCGGCGGAGAGCCACTCCGGCCCGCGGACCCGGTCCCGAACCCAGCGGTGGAGCGGACCGAACACCACGACGAGCATCGCCGCGAGCAGCAGCGGGAGCATGAAGCTCGACATGACCCGTAGCGACAGCAGGCCGAACACGGCCACGAGTCCGATGATGACGCCGAGCGACACGAGCCTCGTCATGGGTTTCTCCGGCGATCGGGATCCGCCGCGGCGCCGCCCCCCTTGGGCATCGTGAGACCGTTCGGGCAGCCGGCGAGGGATCGTTTCATGAGCGAGATAGTCTACGCAATGTGGCGTCGCCGCGTCTGCCGTGGTGCGATCGATACCGCGATGGCACGTCCGGGGAGGCCGGGGTATCCTGCCCCAACCACCGTCAACATCCTCCTCGCCCGTCCCGCCGCGTTCATTCGCGCATCGACCGATGCCGCACGATCCAATTTCCCTCGTGATCCCGGCCCGTGACGAAGCCGGCAACATCGGCCCGATCCTGGCCGAGATCGCTGGCACGCTCGACGGGGCGGCGATCCCGTGGGAGGCGATCGTCGTCGATGATGGCTCGACAGACGGCACGGCGGCGGAGATCGCCGCGGCGTCCGCGGCCGACCCGCGGGTCCGTTCGGTGCGGTTCGAGCGACCGCGGGGCAAGTCGGCGGCCATCGAGCGAGGGATCGCCACGGCTTCGCACTTGACGATCGTGATGCTCGACGGCGACGGCCAGGACGATCCGGCGGAAATTCCGAGATTGCTCTCACGGCTCGACGAAGGGGCGGACCTGGTCAACGGCTGGAAGCATCCGAGACACGACCCCTGGCGGAAGACGTTTCCCTCGCGGGTCTTCAACCTGATCGTCGGGATGTTCACGGGGCTGCCGCTCCACGACCACAACTGCGGCCTGAAGGCGTTTCGCGCGGAGGTGTTCGGCGGCGTGCCGCTGCCCGAGGGCATGCACCGTTTCCTGCCGGTGCTCGCGGCCTCCCGCGGCCACCGCGTCGTCGAGCTGCCGGTCCACCATCGGCCGAGGGTTCGCGGAAGGACGAAATACGGGCCGTCGCGATTCGTCAGCGGCCTCGTCGATCTCGTTCGCTTCACGGGCGGCCTGCCCCGCATCGGCCGCGACGGCACGGTTGGGCGGCTCGTCGCCTACCGCCACGTGCCGGGCGAACCGGCCGCGGCCCTCCGCCGTGCCGTCGTCGGGATGCTCTGCACGATCGCCTGCTTCATGGCGGCCGGCCGACTGGGCTCCGTCGCGAGCGTCGACAAGCTCGCGCTCGAGAAGCGGCTCGTCGACGATCTCGTGAAGCGGGAGCAATCGGAGGGTCGAACGATCGAGCGGGCCGAGGCGGCGGAGCGGGTCCGCCGTGACAAGCGGCTGCTGCGTCCGTTTCTCTCGGCGAACGACCGGAGCCGATGGCTCACCACCCGGGCACTCGTGGAAAAGGGCACCTTCGCGATCGACGAACTCGTCGTGGAGCCGGGATGGGACACGATCGACGCGGTCGCGCACACCGACGCGAGCGGCCGACTGCGGCTCTACTCGAGCAAGCCGCCGCTGCTGTCGGTGCTCGTGGCCGGCCCCTACTGGCTCGTGAACCGCATCACCGGCTGGACGCTGGCCGATCACCCATTCACGATCGGACGCTCGCTGATGGTTCTCTTCGGAATCGTGCCGTTTGCGGCGATGGTGCTCGCCTCGGCCCGGCTCGCGGAGCGGGTCGGCACGACCGACTGGGGCCGGCTCTACGCCGCCGCGGTCATCGCGTTCGGCACGTTCCTGCTCACGTTCACGACGGTGCTCAACAATCACCTCCCCGCGGCGGCCTGCACGGCGATCTCGGCGATGGCGGTCTGGCGGATCTGGATGGAGGGAGAGCGATCCGCGGCCGCGTTCCTCTCGGCCGGCTTCTTTTCGTCGCTCGCCGCGGCCTTCGACCTGCCGGCCGCCGCGTGGACGGCCGTCGCCTTCGCGGCGTGCCTGGGCTGCGAACCGAGGAAGACGATCTCTCTGTTCCTCCCGTCGGCGGCCCTCGTCGCCGCGGCCGCCATCGGCACGAACCGACTCGCCCACGGCACGTGGCTGCCCGCCTACGCGCATCGACACGGGCCGGACAGCTGGTACCGCTACACGCTCGAACTGCCGAATGGCCGCGTTCTAAAGAGTTACTGGGAGAATCCCACGGGCATCGACCGGGGCGAACCGTCGCCAGCCCGCTATGCCTTCCACGCCCTCGTCGGCCACCATGGCATCTTCTCGTTGACGCCGGCCTGGCTCCTCGTGCCCGCCGGACTCGCGGTGCTCGCAGGCCGCGGCGACCGGAGACTCCGACTGGCCGCGGCGGCGGTCGCCGCCGTTTCGGTCGCCGTACTCGCGTTCTACCTCACCCGCAGCCAGCCCGACCGCAACTACGGCGGAACGGCGAGCGGGTTCCGATGGGCGTTCTGGCTCGCGCCGCTCTGGGCGGCCGCGGTGGCCGCGGCTGCCGACCGTCTTTCAACGACCCGCGCGGGACGGGCGGTTGCGTTCCTGCTCCTCGGCCTCTCGGTCTTCTCCGTCGCCTACCCCGCCTGGAACCCGTGGACCCATCCCTGGCCCTACATCTGGATGGAGTCGGCCGGCTGGACCGGTCCGTGAGGCGATGTTTGATCGATCACGATGTTCGATCGATCACCGCGTTCCATCGATCACCACGGCGGCGGCGACTCGACGACGACGGGTGATTTCGTTTCGGGATCGAGATACTCCAGCCGGGATGCGTGGAGGGCGATCGGCGACACGATGGCGTTGGCCAACGCCTCCGGAAATTTCATGGCCTCCTGGAATGCGATGGTCGAACCGTACATGGAATCGCCGAGCACCGGCATGCCCCGGAAGGCCGCCTGGATCCGGAGCTGGTGCATCCGTCCGGTCGACGGCATCAGTTCGACCCGGATCACGCTCCGCTCGCCGCCATCATGCGGCCGAGCCGCCTCGAGCAGCCGCACCTGCGTGACGGCTTCCCTTGCCTCCTCGCACGGTTCGTCCGCAGGCACGATCCTCGCCCGCGGCTCGTCGGGAACCTTCGCGACGCGGTCCCGCCAGTCCGCCCACGACTCGCCGGGCGTCTCCCGGGCCGCGACGAGTTCGAGCCGGGCAACGTACCGCTTCCCGACCTGTCGCCGCTCGAACTGCCGCGAGAGCTGTCTCGCGGCCCGCGGCGTCAGGGCGAAGAGCATGACGCCCGACACCGGCCTGTCGAGACGGTGCGGCACTCCGAGGTAGCCTCCTCCCCTGCGGGCAAGCCAGTTCCGCACGCGACGTTCCATCGATTCGATGCCCGGCGGCGCCTGCGTCGCGATCCCGCCCGGCTTGAGGACGACGACGACACCCGATGCCTCGTGGAGCACGGTGACGTCGGCCTCGGGATGGTCCGGCTGGGGGTTCATGGAACGATCGATCGTGCCTGTCTGGACAGGGACCAAGGTTGTCCCGTGGGGAGCATACGCTTTTTGTCCCCGGGTGTTTTCCGGGACGAAATGCCCGGAGGCGTCGCCATGGACCGTCATCACGATTTCGACTCCGCCCACATTCAGCACGCCCGCTTTCGTCTCCTCGGTTCCGGACAGCGGCTTTCCCGGCGATCGATCGTGCTCGGCCCTGCAATTCTCGTCCGTCCCGACGCGGGACGCGGCCCGTGGACCCTCTCCATCTTGGAAGACAGCCCGCTGGAACCGGTCGCCCACCGCTGCCAAGACCGGCTCTCGAGGACGATCTGCGGGTTCGCCCGCCGCGGCTTGCACCACAGGATGGCCGCGGCAATCGCCGTGCCGGCCGACTTCCGCCGCCGGCGGTTTGCGGTGGCGGGCCGGCCCGCGACGGCCGGCCCGCATGGCGGCGACCGCCCGAACATTCACCGCACGATCTACGGCTGGGCGCTCGCCTACCGCTTTCCCGATTCGACCGGCCCCGCCCTCGTCGATCCGGACGACGACGTGCCCGACCTGCCCGCGTTCTATGAATCCGCCGCGGAATTGATCGATCGCGTCATCCACCTCGAGGCCCGTGGCATCGAGACACGGCCGATCGCGTTGCTCGTGCACGAGACCGACTTCATCCGCGACGAACGAGGCGGGGCCATCAACCGCTATTTCCCGTCGCTCACGGAACCGGGATCGAATCCGAGCGATTGAGCGGGCATGGCACCGTATGGCACAACATCGACAGCCATGCCACCCACGCCACCGCTCGTGCAGCGACTTCTCTCCGCCGACGCCTATCCCCACGCGGCGGCGATCCGCCTCATCGAGACGCACATCTCGTGGGTCTTCCTCACCGGCAGCTACGTCTACAAGGTGAAGAAACCGGTGAGCCTCGGATTTCTCGATTTCTCGACGCTCGAGCAGCGGCGGCATTTCTGCGAGGAAGAGTTGCGGCTCAACCGGAGATTCGCCCCGGCGATCTACCTCGGAGTCGTTCCGATCGCGGGCCCGTCCGGGGGGGAGCGGATCGACGGGCCGGGCGAGCCGATCGAATGGGCGGTGCGCCTTCGGCAGTTCGACGACGACTTCCGGCTCGATCGATTGCTCGAGGCGGGGCGGCTCACCGCGGGCGACTGCCGCGATCTCGCCCGCACCGTGGCGGCGATCCAGGGCCGGCTCGAGATCGCCGGGCCCGACACGGCCTGGGGCACGGCGAATACCGTTCGCGTCGCCATCGACATCAACCTCGATCAACTTCGGCTGCATCTTCCCGACCGCCACGGGCAGATCGACCGCCTCTCGGCCTGGTTCGATCGGCAGATTGCGTCCCTGGCGGCGGTGTTCGACAGGCGGCGGGCCGAGGGCCGGGTGCGGCAATGCCACGGCGATCTGCACCTGGCCAACATCGTGCGGCTCGACGGATCGATGGTTCCCTTTGACGGAATCGAGTTCAACGACTCGCTGCGATGGATCGACGTCGCGCACGACGTCGCCTTCCTCGTGATGGACCTCGAAAGTCGGGGACGAGCCGACCTCGCGGCGATCGTGCGGAGCGACTGGCTGGAAGCGACAGGCGACCACGAGGCCGCCCTGCTGCTCCCCATCTTCACGGTCTCCCGCGGCCTCGTCCGCGCCGCCGTGGCCGGCATCCGCAGTTCGCAGGAGGGCCGGTCGCCCGAAGGGCTGCGATCGCGGGCGGAAGCGGGCCGCTACCTCGATCTCGCCGAGCGGATCACGACGCCCGCAACGCCGCTTCTCGTCGCGATGTGCGGCGTGTCGGGCAGCGGCAAGACGACGCTCGCCTCCTCGCTCGCTTTGGCGCTCGGCGGCGTCTGCATCCGCAGCGACGTCGAGCGGAAGCGACTCTTCGGCCTGGAGCCGATGGACCGACCGTCGGCGCTGGCCGACCCCGGGTCGCTCTACACCGAGGAAGCCACCCGGCAGACGTATGACCGCCTCGCCGCGATCGCCCGGACACTCCTCGCATCGCCGATCACTGTGGTCGTCGATGCCGCCTGCACCCGCCGATGGCAGCGGGCGACGCTCGCCGAGGCTGCGCGGACCGCCGGGGCCCGGCTCGCCTGGGTGGCGATCGACCTCGATCAGGCGACCGCGGTCGAACGGGTGCGCCGGCGGCAGGCTGCCGGCACCGACGCCTCCGATGCGTCGATCGAGGTCGTGGTCGCCCAGTTCGAGCATCGCGAGCCGATCGCCGAGGATGAACTGCGGGCCGACGCGGGGAATGCCACGGTCGTGGTGCTCACCGCCGAGGCGACCGCCGATCCCGGACTCGTCGAACGTCTGTCGGCGTCACTGCGATCCGGGGGCTGACCCGCCGCCGACGGCTTCACCGCCGACGATCTCGGCGACGAGACGGTCGGCGGCATACACGACCTCGAGCGCATGAAGGATCGCGCGGGCATCGACGGCGACCGCCCGGCTCTGCTCTTCTGAGTAGACGAAGCCAGCCGAGAGCGACTGGATGTTGCCGTCGAAGACGAGGCCCACGAGCCGCCCCTCGCGATCGACCACGGGGCTGCCGGAGTTGCCGCCGATGATGTCGGCCGTGCAGACGAAGTTGAACGGCATGTCGGCATCGAGGGCGGCCCGCTTCCTGACCCACGACGCGGGCATCTCGAAATCCTGCTGGCCGGCATGGGCCGCGGCATGGTCGAAGCCGCCGCCGATCGTGGTCCAGGCCGGAACGTCCCGGCCCTGCTCGCGGTAGCCGCGAACCTGGCCGAACGCCAGCCGCAGGCTGAACGTCGCGTCGGGATAGTCGGCCGTGCCGCGGACGGCGAACCTCGCCTTCGCGATGCGGTCGTAGGCCTGGCGGTCCCGCTCGACGAGCTCGTCGACGATCGCGCGGTGCCGGCGGGCCTCCGGATCGAGAAGCCGTGCGATCCGGATCATCGGGTCCTTCGACGCCGCGACGGCCTCCCGTCCCCCCTCGACGAGCCGTCGCCGTTCCGCGGGGTCGAAGAGCTTTGTGGCGGCGACGGCCGCAGCGGCACGGTCGCGTGGGGAGAGCCCGTCGAGAACCCGGGCGCAGAGCGGGTCGTCCCCGCCCCGTCGCTCGAGCAGTTCGGCGACCGCGTCGGCCATGACGGCCGTCTCCAGATCGGCGTAGATCGGCGCGGGGGAATAGAGCGACAGGAGGAGCGATTCGCGACCGGCGTCGGCGAATTCGGGAAGCCGTTGGCCGGAGGGCTTCGCGTCCTCCTCGACGAGCTGCACGATCGTCTGCGCGATCCGCAGGAGCCTCGGCCCGCCCGGGATGCCCGCGCCGAGCAGGCGGCTCCGTGCCCGGGCGTTCGCCGCCGCCGCATCCCAGGCCGAAAGAAGCGGACGAAGCGACTCGTCGGCACCGACCGCCGCCTTCAGGCTGCTCTCCTCGATCACCTTCCGCTCGAGCAGGCCCGGAACCTGCAGCCCCTCGACAGCCCCGCTCCTCGCCTTGCGTCCGTTCTGGACCCCGAAGAGCCGGTCCTTGGCCCGCCTGGCAGCCTCGTCGCCGCCGAGCGAAAACTGCTGGAGGAGGATCTCCTGACGACGGATCGCGTCCATCTCGAACGGGAGCTGGCGGTCGCGGGCCTCCTTGAGTGCATCGACCGTGAGCAGCCGCTGCGTCCGGCCCGGATTGCCGGAGACGAACACGAGATCCCCCTCTGCGACACCCCGCTTCGACCACTCGAGAAAGTGTTCGACGCGGGCCGGCCGGCCCTCCTCCCAAACGCGGAAGAGGCAGGCATCGAGGTCGAACCGGGGAAACTCGAAGTTGTCGGCATCGCCACCGAAGAAGGCGATCGCCCGTTCGGGCGCCCAGACGAGCCGCACGTCGGTGAACCGCCGAAACTGATAGAGGTGGTAGACGTTGCCGCCATAGAGCGTGATCACGTCGCTCCGAAGCCCGCTCGCCTTTTTCTCGCGGCTTTCGATCTCGGCGATCTTCGCCCGGCGGGCCGCGACCGCCTCGTCGGGGCTCATCGCACCGGTGACGGCGGCCTTCACTTCGTCGGTGACGTCGCGGATCGCAATGAGCTGGTTGAGTTCGAGGTCCGGGGCCTTGATCTCGTCCTCCGGCCGCTTCGCGAGGAAGCCGTCGGCGAGCAGGTCGCGATCTGCGGTGGAGAGCTTCGCGATCGTGTCCGCGCCGACGTGGTGGTTCGTGAGCACGAGTCCGTCGCGGGAGACGAACGAGGCGGATCCTCCGCTGTTGAACCGGACGCTCGAAAGCCGAAGGTGGTCGGCCCAGGCGTCGGTCGGCGAGAACCCGTGCCGTTTCTCGAGCTGCTTTCGTGGCAGGTCGTTGAAGAGCCACATCCCCTCGTCGGCGACCGTCCGCGAAACGGCGAGCGGGATGCTGCCAAGGACGATCACCGCCGGCACCAGCCGGCCCGTCGAACGGAGAAGCTTCGAAAGATTCATGGGAACGCCTCCTCTGGACCGGCATCGTACTCTATGCTTCCCCGAAACCCCGGAGACAACGATGCCGGTCTTCGACTATTCGTTCACCGTCGACGTCCCCCTGTCGATCGTCCGCGATTTCCACCGCGACACGTCGGCCCTCAAGCGACTCACGCCGCCGCCGACGTTCGTGCAGATCCACTCGATCGAGCCGATGGCGGAGGGCTCGGTATCGAAATTTACCTTGTGGGTCGGACCCCTGCCGCTCCGCTGGACCGCGGTGCACCGCAACGTCTCCGACCGAGGCTTCACCGACATTCAGGCCGAGGGCCCGGCCGCGAAGTGGGAACACACCCACACCTTCACGCCGCTCGACGCGGCCCACACCCGAATCGACGAACACATCGAGTTCGAGCACAAGCGGGGCTTCTGGGGGATCGTGACCCGCCTGCTCTTCTCGCGGCCCAACCTGCTCGTGATGTTCGCCTACCGCAGGTTCGTGACGCGGCGGCACTGCGGCCGGGTCGCTTGAAGCGGGCCGACGATCGCTGCGGCTGTTGGTGGATGCCGCATTGCGCCGGGGGAGCAGACGCATCGTCGCTACGGTGAGGATACACCTGATGCTCCTCA
>CAZPEM010000118.1:2974-10265 GCA_964585575.1 uncultured Chitinophagaceae bacterium | reverse complement strand
CGCGTGGGCACCTTGATGCCGAACGTCGGGGGGACGTTCGCTTCCCCGGCGGCATGCCGCATCCTTCCAGCCGCCAGGACGGAAGCCGCCTTTGCTCCGCGACCGTGTTCAGAACACGTCGAGGATGAAGTGGTGGCCTTGGTGATACCGCCGCGGCTTCGGGTAGTAGTTTTGCCAGGCGCGGTTGTAGACCGGGGTCCGCATCTCCTGCGGGTAGCGGTGGTAGAGGTCCTCGGCGCTCTGCATGTAGGCGTTGGGAGCGTAGTTGTGCGGGTAGAAGACGTAGGGGTAGTGGTAGAAGCGGTTCCAGTCGGAATAGGCGTACGGATACGGCCTCGGGCGGATGTAGTCGCCCTGGCCGCCGCCGTAGTTTTGGGCCGAGGCCGAGCCGGCCGTAGCCAGAAGCGCCGCCGCGATCACGCCGGCGAAGAAATGCCGAACCATGGTTGTCCCCCCCCCACATTTCGCCGGGAGTTCCGCCTCCGAATGGCCGGCGCGAAAACATCCCGTCCGGAAAACTATCGGCAGCCGGCATGACCGGTCTTCACGGAAAATCCCGCAGGGTCCGTCGGGCGGTCACCTGGACGTGACGGGCTGCCTGCCGGACGGAAAGCGGCCCTCGGCCAATTCGCGGTCCCAATCCTCGATGAGGGGCCAGTTGGGAGCGCAGGTGCCGAAATCGGCGAGCTTCAGGTAGCCCTCGAGCCGCTCGATCGTGGCGTCGAGCAGCCGGTCGTCCTTGCGGAAGATCGGGCCGTGGCTCGGGAGGAGCCATTCGACGTCGCTGCCGCGAATCCGCCCGAGCGACCGGATGAAGGAAGGGATGTCGCTGCCGTGATGGGCGTCGATCGCACCGACCGAGCCGTCGCGATAGATGTTGTCGCCCGAGAGCAGGAGGTTGCCCGTGCGGAGCGCGAGCTGGCTGTCGGTGTGGCCGGGAGTGTGCCAGACCTCGAGCGACCTCGCACCCGCCTCGATCGTGTCGCCGTTTTTCACCACGCGATCGACCTTCACGGGCGGCATTTCCATCCGTACGTTCTGCGCCGAGATCTCCGCGAACGTCTTGATCCGATCCCCCTTCTCGAGCGCCTCCACGGCCTTCGCGTGGGCACACACGGGGGCCTTCAGGATCGACTTGGCCTTGGCGAGGCCCTGGATGTGGTCAACGTCGGCATGCGTCGCGACGAGCGCCCGGCACTGCGACAGGGGAAAGTCCATCTGGCGGATCATCTCGATGATCTCGTCGACGGTCTCCTCGTAGCCGATATCGACGAGCACCCAACCGTCGTCGTCGTGCACGAGATAGACGTTGCAGCCGATCCGCCAGCCGGCCTGGTAGTTCATCTCGATGACACCGGGAAACACCGGTCGGCGGGTGAGCATGGGCGTGGCGGACTGGCGGACGATTCGGCAAAGTGGCGTGCGGAACGGACGATTTGCCGGGACGGCCCCGGCAAGACACACTTTTCAACATGAGTTTAGGCCTTTCGCCGGAGTCCGGCAAACCGGGAGCGGCGGCGATCGAACGAATGTGCGATTCGATTCGCGGCCTCGTGCCGCTGGCGCGGTCGCTTGCGGCGCCGGATCCCTCGCGGGCGGCCTGGCACGACGAACTCTTCGTGAAGCTCGAGCCGCAGGCCGCGGCCGATCCGATGCTCGTCGTGGCCGTCTGCGGCGGGACGAACACCGGCAAGAGCCTCATCGCCAACGCGGTCGCCGGCTCCGCGATGAGCCGCTCGTCGCCGGAGGCGGCCCGCACGCGACACCCCGTCGCGAGCCTGCCGCGGGGCTTTTCCGATCCCGCCGCCGTGGCGAGGTTGTTTCCCGGGTTCGAGGTGGTCCGCCTCGCAGGCGAGGACGATCCGCTCGCGGACGGGGGGCCGCATCGGCTCTTCTGGCGCGAGGACGCGAGCGGTCGGCAGCCAGCTCGACTCGTGCTCCTCGACACGCCCGACGTCGACGGCACGCTGCGCGACAACTGGCGGCGGGCGGAGCTCGTGCGAACCGCCTGCGACCTCATCGTCGCGGTGCTCACCCAGCAGAAGTACAACGACGCCGCCGTGAGGGAGTTCTTCGCCGCCGCGGCTGCGGCGGGCAAGGCGGTGGTCGTGGTCTTCAACATGCTCGACTGGCCGCAGCAGGCGGCCGTGATCGGTGGATGGCTCGACACGTTCAAGCGGCAGACCGGCCTCGAGCCGATCGCGGTCTACGCCGCCCCGTGGAACCGCGACCGCGCTTCGCAGGGGGGCATCGACTTTTTCGAAGTCACGGGCGATTCAACGACGGCCCCCTCGACCGCCCCCCTTTCGGCGGCCGATCTGGTTGAGCGTCTCACCCGCATCGACTTCGACGCGATCAAGCAGGCGGCGCTCGCCGGGTCGCTCGCGATCGTTCTCGACGAGGACGCCGGCGCCCCGCACTGGCTCGGCACCATCGAACTGCAGGCTGCTCGCTGGCGGGAGGCGAGACGGCTGCTGGTCGAGGAGGCGCAGGTGAAGGCGAGCCTGCCGCCAGCGCCCCGCGAGGTGGTGTGGAACGAGATCTGGAGCTGGCTCGAGCCGAGGCGTTCGCGGTTCGATCTCGCCGTCAGCGGGGCCTACCGGATGGCGGGAAGCGGCGTGGCCTGGCTCGGCAGGCGGATCGGCCTGCTCGGCGACGAGGCCGGGAGGCGAAGCGACTTCGTGGCCGAGGAGCTCGCGGGTCTCAAGACGGCGATGGGCGACTTCCTCGATCGGCTCGACGACGCCTGCCGTCGCGACGAACTCGTGAGGAGCGTGCTCGGCGAACGGCTCGTGCAGGGGGACCGCGAGGCGTGGTTCGTCGAGCTCCAGCGGCGTCACGCGGCCCTGCCGCTCGTCTCCGATGATTACCGGAGGTTCGTCAGGGGCGAACTCGACCGCTTCGCCGCAGCCCGGCCCGATGCCGTCGGCTGGATCCTCACGGGGCTCAACGTCGGCGCCGTCGTCCGACCCGCGGTGACGGTCGGCCTGGGGCTCGCCGGCGCGGCGGCCGTGCCGGCGGCGGCGGCGACCGCCGGTGGCCTGACGGCGCTTGTGCACCACGTCGGCGACGTGGTCGTCGGCGCGGCCGCGTCGATCGCGGGGGAGGGCGCGCTCGAGCTCACCACGAGCGGGCTGAAGCCCCTGTTGGAATCGCTCTTCGCCGGCTGGTCGGTGAGGCGGTGCGACCTGCTCGCCTCCACGCTCCGCGACGTGGTGCTCGGTGAGGCTCTCGAGGAGATCGACCGGCGTGCGGCGGCGGCCTCGGATCCGCGGATCGACGAGGCGCGGGCGGCGATCCGGGCGATCGTGGGCGGAGGTGGGACGTGAACCGATTGAACACGGATGTCGGCGATACCAACGATCCGGCAGCCGCTCACCGAGCGGGTGACGACGTGTCGCCCGATCAGCTGCTCGCCTTCGACGCGTTCGTCGGCTCGGTCGACCGCTGGGCGCGGTCGCTCCCGCAGTGGCCCCCGGCCCGGCGGATCCAGGAGGAATGGGACGGCGTGGGGCCGAGGCTCGCGGCGGTCCGCGGCGAGCTTGCCCGAGTGCTCGTCGTCGGCGTCCTCGGCGGAACGGGCACCGGCAAGAGCACGCTCGTCAACGCGGTCGCCGGCGGCGAGGTGACCGCGGCGGGAGACGTCGCACGGCCCACCACGACGAGGCCGGTCGTGGTCGCGGGGCCGCAGGTCGACTGCGGCTGGCTCCCGATCGATCGCTGGGGAGCGAGGCTCGTGCGGAGTGATTCGGCGGCGGTCGCCGAGATCGTGCTCGTCGACTGCCCCGACCCCGACACGCAGGGCCAGGATCATGCCGCGACCGACGATGCCAACCGCAACCGCGATCTGCTCGAGCAGGTGCTCCCGGAGTGCGACGTGCTCCTCGTCGTGTCGACCGCGCAGAAGTACCGCTCCTGGGCGGTCGCCCGCGAGATCGTGGAATTCGCTCCGGGCAGGCCGGTGCTTTTCGTGCAGACCCACGCCTCGCGAGACTTCGACATCCGCGACGACTGGCGGCGGGAGCTCGAGCGGCATGGGTTCGACGTTCCGGTCATTCATCGCGTCGATGGCGTGGAGGCGATCCGTCGGACGGCCGCGGGGTTGCCGCCCGACGAGGGATTCGCGGCCTTGCTCTCGTCGATCCGCACGGAACTCGCCGGCCGGGCGGCGCGTCGCGTGCGGAGGACGGGCGCGGGGGATCTCGCGCAGTGGTTCTTCAGGCAGGCGGCTTCGTCGCTCTCTGGCGTCCGCCGGCCGGCGGAAGAGCTTCTCCGCGGGGTCGCCCGCGAGCGGGCGCGGCTCGAGTCGGTGCTCGGCACCGGCCTGCAGCGACGGCTCGCGGCGTCGGGGGCCGCCTGGCGGCGGCGGATCGTCGCCGAGACCGTCGATTCCTGGCAGGGGGGACCATTTGCGGCGTTTCTTCATGGCGTCGCGGCGGTGGCCAGGTTCTGGCCGGTTCGCGACGCTGACGCGATCGCCGATGCCGGCATCCCGGCGTCGGAGATCGAGCAGTCGCGGAGCATCCTCGTCGGCCTCGCGGCCCGCGCCGCGATCGCGGAGCCGCTCGTCGGACGCGGACGGCTTTCGGAAGAACAGTCGGCCGTGGTCGCCCGGGAGGTGCAGTCGCGAACGGCCGGGTGGCTTTCGCGTGGCGTGGAGTCGCTCTCGTCCTCACGGCGAGACCGGCCCTCCTCGAGGCTGCTTCACCTGGCGTGCGAGGCGGTCTTCGGCGGCCTGCTCGTCGTGGTGCTCTTCCGCGCCGGCTGGAGCTTTTTTCACGACCGGCTCTGGAAGGGGTTGCCGACCGACACCGGCGGTTTTCTCTGGGAGTCGCTCTTCTGGGTCGCCGTCTGCGGCCTCGCGCTCCGCTGGCTCGTCGTGGCCGTGGTCCGTCGCGGACTCGACCGGGAAGTCGCTTCGCTTCTGGCGCAACTGCCCGAGTCGAGGTGCGCGGATCCGGCGATCGCCGACTTCGCCGATGCGGCCGGACGGGCTGCGGAATTCGTCGCGGAGGCGGACCGCCTGACGGCCGACGCGGCTTCGCTCACCATGGCGATCCCGGATCCGGCGTCGTCGCTCGGCCGGCTGACGCGGCCGACATCGGAGCAGGGAGGCGGTTGATGGGACATGCCGCGGGTCGTGGGTCGGGAACGGCCTCGTGGGTGCGGGCAGCGGTGGCCTGTGCCGTCGTGGCAGCCGTCGGCTGCACGGGCCGCTCCGTGGCGGCTGAACTCGACGCGGTGATCGCGAAAGGCGAACTCGTCTGGGCCGCCGATCAGGAGGGGGGCGGGCCGCACGTCTATCCCGATCCGGAACGCGGCGGCCGCCTCGCGGGCTTCGAGGTCGATCTGGCGGAACTCCTGGCCGAGGAGATCGGCCGGAAGCACGGCTGCACGATCCGGGCGAGGTTTCAGCAGGGGCAGTGGGACCGGCTGCCGCTCCTGCTCGGTCGGTCGGCCGACTGCGTCATCAACGGCATCGAACTGACGCCCCAGCGCCGGCGGGATTACCGCTGTTCCCGGCCCTACTACGCCTACGCGCTGCAGCTGATCGTCGCCCGCGACTCTCCGATCCGGTCGCTCGACGACCTCGCCCGCCCCGGGCCGCGGGGCGACTGGAAGGTGGGGGTGCTGACGGGATCGGCCGCGGAGATCGCGATCCGCACGCGGCAGGGGCTCGCGGTCGAATGCATCGGATACGACGGCACGATCGACGCGATGGAGCAGGTGGCGGGCCGCGTGCTCGACGCGACGGTCCAGGACGACTGCATCGCCACGTTCTACGCCGATCGCTTCGCGGGCCTGCGGCCCGCCGGGCGGCCCTTCGACGGCGGCTTCTACACGATCCTCACCGCCCGCGACACGCCCCGCCTCTCCGACGCGATCGACGAGGCGATCTCGTCGCTGCTCGCCGAAGGCCGGCTCAAGCGGCTCTACGACCGCTGGGACATGGCGGGCCGCCAGCAGGAGCTGCTCCTGCGAACATCGGAAGATATCCGCCCGGCCCCGCGGCCGCCCCTTGCCGAGGTGATCGTCTCGACGCTGCCGATGCTCCTGAAGAGCGCCGCCATGACGGTGCTGCTCTCCTGCCTGTCGATGCCGCTGGCGATCGTGATCGGCCTCGCGATCGCCGTCGGCAGGCTTTATGGCCCGGCGTGGCTGCGGCCGCTGCTCGTTTGCTACGTCGAGATCGTCCGCGGGACGCCGCTCATGCTGCAGCTCTACGCGATCTTCTTCCTGCTGCCGAAGGTGGGGCTGGCCCTGCCGGCGATCGTCGCGGCCGTCGCGGGGCTGGCGATCAACTACTCGGCGTACGAGTCGGAGATCTACCGGGCGGGGCTCAAGGCCGTTCCCATCGGGCAGTTGGAGGCCGCGCTGTCGCTCGGCATGACGAAGTGGCAGGCGCTCTCGCGGGTCGTCGTGCCGCAAGCCGTCCGGCTCGTGCTGCCGCCGGTGACGAGCGACTTCATCGCGCTGTTCAAGGACACGAGCGTCTGCTCGGTGATCACGGTCATGGAGCTGACGAAGCGATACAGCGTGCTCGCGCTCACGACCGGTCGGATCGTGGAACTGGCCGCGATCACGGCCATGCTCTACCTCCTGATGAGCTGGCCGCTGTCGATCCTGTCGCGGCGGTTCGAGCACGGACGGGAGGCGACCCCGTGATCAGCGTGCGTGCGGTGAGAAAGCTCCGCGGCGGCGTCACGGCGCTCGCCGACGTCGATCTCGAGGTTCGCGAGGGGGAGGTGACCGCGATCGTCGGCCCCTCGGGGGGCGGGAAGAGCACGCTCCTGCGGTGCCTGAACGCCCTCGAGCCGTTCGACTCGGGCGAGATCCTCATCGCCGGCCACGTTCTCTCGTCGGGCACGGCGAGGCGGGCCGGCGACCTCGTGGGGCTCCGCCGGGACGTCGGCATGGTGTTCCAGCAGTTCAACCTGTTTCCGCACCTCTCGGTGCTCGAGAACGTCATGCTCGCGCCGAGGGTCGTGCTCGGACGGTCGCGGGCCGACGCCGCCGATCTTGCGGCGTCGTTGCTGTCGCGGGTCGGCATGCAGGGGTTCGAGTCGGCCCGGCCGGTGACGCTCTCCGGTGGGCAGCAGCAGCGGGTCGCAATCGCCAGGGCGCTGGCGATGGGCCCGAGGGTGATGCTCTTCGACGAGCCGACGAGCGCCCTCGACCCGGCGATGTCGAGGGAAGTGGTGGAGGTGATCGCGGAGCTCGCGCGGGGCGGCCAGACGATGGTGGTCGTCAGCCACGATCACTCGCTCGTCGCGCGGGCGGCGGGCCACGT
>CAZPEM010000118.1:0-2874 GCA_964585575.1 uncultured Chitinophagaceae bacterium | reverse complement strand
CGGCCGCCGGTCAGCCCTTCAACCCTTCCAGCCAGCGGTCGTACAGCCGCTCGGCCACGCGGTGCAGCGGGGCGAGGTTCTCCCGGATCCGGCCGCGGATTTCGGCCGTGAGCTGCACCGCCGGACCGGGGCTGGCGGCGATTTCACGCTCGCCATCGTCGCACCAGGTTTCGATCATCGCGCGGGTCATCTCCACGTGGCACTGCATGCCCAGGTGGGGACCGATCGCGAATCCCTGGTTGCCGCAGAAGCCGCTGGACATGATGCGGGTGGCCCCGGGCGGCAGCGAGAAGGTTTCGCCGTGCCAGTGGAACGAGTCGAACGCGGTCACGTCGCCGAACCAGTGCCGTGCCACGGGGTTTGCATCCACGGTGATCCGGCCCCAGCCGATCTCCTTGAGCGGATTGCGGGTCACGACGCCGCCGAGGGCTTTGGACATGAGCTGCCCTCCCAGGCAGTGGCCCAGCACCGGGATGCCGGTATCTACGGCCTCGCGGATGAGCGACAGCATCGGCGCGATCCAGGGCAGGTCGTGGTTGACGCTCATGGGGCCGCCCATGCAGACGAGACCCGAGTAGGCCTCCGGCGACGCGGGGAGGGGGTCGCCGCGGTCCACGGCCACCAGCCGCCACGGCACGCCGCGAGCGTCCATGCACTCCGCGAAGTAGCCCGGGCCTTCCGTGGGCGAATAGCGAAAAATGGCGAGCGGCTTCATGGCATTCAATCCGCGGGGCCTGACCGCCCAAGGGGATCATCGTAGCCGATGCCCCGGGCGAGTTTCCGGCGACGCGTCGTGGTCGTCGGGAACCCCGCGGTCGGCTCCCACGACTTCCGCATCGGGCACGAAAAAACTCCGCCCGGGACTTTTGGTCCCGGGCGGAGCTCACTGGCCGAAGTCGGGCAACAGACTTTCCGCTATCGACCGATCAGAAACCTCACTTGGTCGCCGAGGCCCTGCTGCTGACCGCGATCACGCGGCCATTCGACTGCTTCTTCGCCGCCATGTCCGGCGTCGGCTTCGCGACGCCGGCGGAGCAGGCCGGATCCGCACCGCAGGCCGGCTCGCAGCCGCAGCCGGGCTCGGCACCGCAGGCGGGCTCGCAGCAGCTCGTGCACCCGTGGCTCTTCTTCGCGTGATGAATCGCGCGGAGGAGGTCCAGGATCGGCGTGCAGTGCTTCTTGCCGCAACCCTTCGTGCAGCAGCCTTCGGCACCGCAGGCCGGCTCGCAGCAGCCTTCAGCACCGCAAGCGGGCTCGGCACCGCAGGCGGGTTCGCAGCAGCCTTCAGCACCGCAGGCCGGCTCGCAGCAAGTCGAGCAGCTCGAGTGGTGCTTCAGAGCGTGAAGCTTGCCCTTGGCATGGTGGAACAGACCCTTGATGCCACCGAAGAGGTCGCACTTCTTGTGACCCTTCGAGCAGCAGCTGTCCGCCCCGCAGGCGGGCTCGCAGCAGCCGTCCGCACCGCACGCCGGCTCGCAGCAGGCCTTGGCACCACACGCGGGCTCGCAGCTATCGGCGGCGCAACCCGGCTCACAGCAGGAATCAGCACAGCCCTTGTGGTGTCCGACCATCCGGTGAAGGATTTCGAAACCGAAGGACTGGGTACAAACGGTAACGCCGAGGACCAGCGCACCGAGGAACAACATACGCTTCATCGAGCCACATCTCCTTTGCTTGTGGATCACGTGTGAGATTCGCATCTCTTGTCGCGAGGCTCTCGCCCCGAGGCTTGTGGTCCACGAACGTTTTTGCGACAGGCCTGTCGAGCCTTTCCGTGACTCGAAAACTTGCAGGTTGCTGCCGCCCCCTGGTTGCCCGACGGGCACAGTGATGCCCCGGGGGTCAGAGGGGCTATCGGCGGCCGAGGGAAAGCGCCTTGAGCGAGTTCAAGTTTTTTCCACGAAACGACTTGTGGTGCGTGTCGCGTAAAAACTGACGGCTCTTCCGCGTGTGACGGATGTGTGGTCGCGCACCTCACAAGCCGCAGGGTCGAGCCGTCGATCACCGGAACAATCGCTACAGCTTTCCAGCCGTCGATCGCGGCTGTGAAACTCTGCCGGAAATCACGGCGGGCGATGGCGTTCTTGACAAGGTCGTTCTGATCCCTACATTCAGCCAATGTCGCTGGTGGCCGGAGGAATGCTGCTGCTTTCCGCCGGCAAACAGGGAACTCCGGTGTGATTCCGGGACGGCCCCGCCGCTGTGTCCAGGCGTCTTCATCGAGGCCTTTCGGGCTTTGGCCCCTTGGCCCCGTTGAAACGAAGGACGGCTGCATCGAGCCATTGGGTCCATTCGCCCTCGGGCGGACGGATCCGAGAAGGCACGCAGTCCTCCAAGCCTGGGAGTCAGAAGACCTACCAGTGACGAGAGCATGCTGACCTGCGCGGGCGGGAAGGCAGGCACGGTTGCTCCGATCGGCTCGTCCTGGACGTGCATGGTCGGTCGGCCGGTTTGCAATCAATCAGGAAGCGCTCCTGCAAGCATCCTTCCGGTCGTCGCCGCGCGAACCCTCGTCAAGAGAAGCCCTCGTACGACGAAGCCCTCGCATGGAGAGGCATCGTGCGGAGGCTGTTCGTCGGTCCTGGAGTTGGCCTCGGCCATGTCCTCACCGGGGGTGAGTGCCCCTGGGGAGGTCATGCGCGGCTCCGGATCGCCGTCGCGAATTCGCGGGTCGCAGGCCGGGGAGGAGGCGTGCAGTGAAAAGCCGTCATGGAAAAGTCATCGTTCCTGATCGGGAAGCATCGCCGCGGCATGACGCTCGTGGAGCTGCTCGTCGTCGTGGCGGTGGTCGTCCTGCTCGTCGCCCTGCTGCTGCCGGCCGTGCAGTCGGCCCGCGAGGCGGCCCGGCGGACGAGCTGCATGAACAACCTGCGA
>CAZPEM010000117.1:0-10456 GCA_964585575.1 uncultured Chitinophagaceae bacterium | reverse complement strand
GTGCCGATGATGGCGATCACCACCAGCAGTTCGACGAGGGTGAACCCCCGGCGAACGTTCAGATTCTTGGACATGGGAAACCTCCGAGCCCTTGCGGGCGAAAAAAAGAAATGAAAAACATCCATCGATTCAGGGAGAGGAACGAATCGTTCGGATGCCGTCGCGCGGAGGGGCCTTCGGAAGTAGGTTATGAATACCCCGACGGACGAGCGATCAGCCGAACCTGCGTTCTCGGTTTAAAAACGCTTTTCGATCCTTTCACAATCCCCTAACAATTTGAATTATCGGCATTTCTGGGCGGCCGTCAAGCTTTTTTTCCATGCCAGCCATCGAATCCGACCCCGCCGCCGCACGCGATTTTTCCCTGGTCGTCGTCTCGAGGCTCCGGGAGGCGGGCCACGAGGCACTCTGGGCGGGGGGGTGCGTGCGGGATGAGCTCCTGGGCCGGACACCCGCCGACTACGACGTCGCCACGTCCGCCCGGCCGGCCGAGGTGCGGGAAATCTTCGGAAAAAGACGGACGCTCGCCGTCGGGGCGGCCTTCGGGGTGATCACGGTGGTCGGGCCCAAGGGGGCCGGACAGGTGGAGGTGACGACCTTCCGCACGGACGAGGCCTACACCGACGGACGCCACCCGGCGGGCGTGACCTTCTGCTCGGCCGAGGAGGACGCCAAGCGGCGTGATTTCACGATCAACGGACTCTTCCTCGATCCCATTTCCGGGCAGGTGCTCGACTACGTCGGCGGTCGGGAGGACCTCGCCCGTGGCGTCGTGCGAGCGATCGGGGTGCCGTCGCTGCGGTTCGGCGAGGACCACCTGCGAATGCTCCGCGCCGTCCGGTTCTCGGCCGGCTTCGGGTTCGTGCTCGACGCCGCGACCCGCGAGGCCGTGGAACGGATGGCCCACCTCGTGCGCTCAGTGAGCCCCGAGCGGGTGGCTGCGGAACTGCGGCTAATGGTGTCGCGAAACGGCCGGCGACGGGCGATCGAGCTGCTTGCGGAGACCGGGCTTGCCCGCGAGGTGCTGCCGGAAGTGGCGCCGGGAGGCGATGGGCCCATGACCGAGGAGGGCTGGCGGCGGGCCGCGGCGATCATCGACGCGGTGGACGAGCCCGATCTGCCGATGGCGATCGCCACGCTCGTGGAGCGGGGAGGGGGACGGGGCGAGGCCGCCCACGTTACCGTCTTGTCGATCGCACGACGGCTTCGGCTGTCGAACGCGGAGGCGAAGCTCGCCGGCTGGCTGTGTGCGGGCGTGGAGTTGTTTGAAGCGGGGCCAGGCAGCCCGACGTGCCGCCCGTGGTCGCCGGCGAGCAGCCCATGGTCACTTGTGCAGCCTTGGCTCGCCCACGACGATGCCTTCCGCCTCGCGGACCTCCTGCGGGCACGGGCCGATCTCGGGCTTGGCACGGCCGAAAGTGCCGCGTGGGTGACGCGGCAGCTCGAACGGCCCCGGCACGAGCTCGACCCTCCGCCGCTCTTGTCGGGCGACGATCTCATCGCGATGGGGCTCGCCGAGGGGAAGCTCGTCGGCGGTCTCCTCAAGTCGCTGCGGCAGCGGCAGCTCGACGGGGAACTCTCCTCGCGGGATGCGGCCGTCGCGTTCGTGCGATCGCAGACGGGCTAGCCAGACCGGATCAGCCCGGCGGCGCCCGTTTCACCCTGGCGGGGCCAGTTTTCACCCTGGCGGGGCCAGTGGCTTCGGCAGGTCCTTCAGGCTCGAGAGCCCGAAGAGCTCGAGGAATTTCGGCGTCGTCGCATAGGTCGGCTCGGCGTTCCCTTCGCGGGCGAGCTCGAGGAGTCCGCGGCGGACGAGCTGCCGCAGCGTGGCGGGCCTGGCGTCGCAGCCGAGTTCGACAAGCCGGTCGCGGGCGACCGGCTGGTTCCAGGCGACCGTCGCGAGCACGTCGAGCGATTCCTGGTCGAGACGAACGGTTCGCGACCGCTCCTCGAGGACTTGGGCGAACGGCTCATGCTCCTTGGTGAGTCGCATGACCCAGCCCGCCCCCTGCGAGACCACCTCGTAGGGCCTGTTGTCGGCGGCGTAGTCGGCGCGGAGCTCTGCGGCGAGGTCGTCGATCTCCTGCGGTCGCACGCCCCGGAGCAGCGATGCCACCCGCCTGCTCGTGATCGGCTCGCCGCCCGGCAGGCCGACGAAGAGCATCGCCTCGAGGATCGTCCGTGGGCTCACCCGGCACGCCCCGTCGGCCTCGGGGGCGTCGAGGTCGGGGGAGGCGTCGATCTCGATCGCGGGGCTCGCGGCCGGATCGATCGGGGGGGCGTGCGGCGGCGTGTCGGGGATCGCCCCGCCCATGAGGCCCGCGAAGGCCTGCGCGAGCCGGTCGATCGACAGGCCGCTGTCGAGCGGTGGGGCCGCGAGGCCTTCGAGCGGCGAGGAACGGCGGCGATCGTCAGGCATGGTGGAGATTTACTTCCAGCGTTTGGCGACGTGCCTCTTCATGAAGGCGATCGAGTCGGCGGCGAGCTGCTGCTCCGACGGGAACATCGTCCGCCAGATCTTCGTCGCGGCCGCGATGTTGGGCAGCGCGAGCCCGAATGCCTCGACCACCATCCACCCGTCGTACTTCGTCGCGGCGAGCGCGTCGAACGTCTCGTCCCAGTGGACGTGGCCGGTGCCCGGGATGCTCCGGTCGTTTTCGGAGATGTGGACGAGCACCGTCCACGGTGCGGCGGCGCGAATGGCCGCGGCGAGGTCCTTCTCCTCGATGTTGGCGTGGAACGTGTCGTACATCATCCGGCAGGACGGATGGTCGACCGCCTGAACGAACTTCACCGTCTGCTCGACGGAGGTGAGGAAGTAGTTCTCGAACCGGTTGAGATATTCGGTCGCGAGCGTCACGTCCGCCGAGGCGGCATGCTCGGCCACCTTCCGCATCGTCTCGACGCCCCACTTAAACTCGTCCTCGGTCGGCCCCTTGCCCGTGAACTCACCGATCGCCGAGTGATACGGCCCTACGAGCGTCTTCACGCCGGCGGCATGACAGCAGGCGAGCGTCTTCTTCATCGCCTCGACCGCCGCGGCCCGCACGCTCGCGGACGGGCTGATCGGGTTGTCGCCCGCGCCCCGGACCGTCACGGCCGTTCGGGCCAGGCCCATGCCGTCGAGCTTGCGGCCCCATTCGGCGTAGAGCTTCTCGTCGGGCTCGAAAATCGGCATCTCGACGCCGTCATACCCGAGCGCCTTCACCGATTCGCAGATCGGCACGAGGCCGTCGTGCATCCGGTCGGTCCAGAGCAAGAGGTTCAGTCCGTATTTCATGAGGGCTCCAGGGAAGGGGGCGGGTTCGTCGTGCGAGTTCGGGCTCACCGTCATACGGAAGCCCGCGGAACGGAGGACAACGTTTTATCGGTTCGGGATCGTTCCGAAGGCAAGCCCCGTCGCGAGGGCCACCCCGCGGCTACCTCTTTTTTCCGCGGGCGACGGTGCGTTTCTGGCGAAGCCGGCGGCCGTCCTTCGTGGCGGGGGCGCTCTTGAGCGGCTCGGGGGCGCCTTCGAGAGGGTCGCCCGGACGGATCGTGGCGAGCCGCTCGGCGATCCGCGCCGCGTACTGCTCCGAGAGCTCGAATCCGAGGAACGACCGTTCGAGCTTCTTCGCCACGGCAAGCGTCGTGCCGCTGCCTCCGAACGGGTCGAACACGACTTCCCCGGCGCGGCTGCTGGCGCGGATGATCCGGCCGAGCAGCTGCTCCGGCATCTGGCAGCCGTGCCAGCCGCTCCGCTCGGCGAACGTGCCGCAGACCCGCGGGAAGTACCAGGTGTCCTCGTCGGCCGAAAAGCCCTCGGGCAGGTCCTGTGGCCGGAGGATCCAGGTGTCGTCGGGAAGCCGGCCCGACGGGTTCGCTCGCCGATCGCCGTAGACGAGCTCGCGGGCGCTCGGCACGCGGATGCTCTCCGTCTCGAACGTGAAACGGTTCGGATCCTTCACCAGATGAAACAGGTGCGCGTGGGAGCGGCTGAACTTCTGCCGGCAGTTGACGCCGAAGGTGTAGTACCAAACGACCCAGCTGCGGCAGGTGAGCCCCAGCTCCCTCGTCGCCATCACCTTGAGCTCCGCGGCGTACTCGTCGCCGATCGCCAGCCAGAAGGTGCCGTCGGGCACGAGCACGCGGACGACTTCCTTCATCCAGCGTCGCGACCAGTCGAGGTAGTCGCCGGAGGAGCGACGGTCGTCGTAGGCGTCGTAGTCGTAGCCGATGTTGAACGGAGGGTCGGCGAAGGCGAGGTGGACCGAGCCGTCGGGAAGATGGCGAAACAGCTCGAGGCAATCGCCACGGTGGACGCGGCCGAGATCGAGCGGCATCGGAAATTCCTCCATGGGGGACGCTGATTGTGGTGTCTCGGCCACGGAATCGGAAAGGGGAGCCGGTTGCTTTCTCGCCGGGCGGTGGCCCCGTACACTGTCCGCAGCGTCCATGCCGTTCGCGGGCGATCCGGAAGAGCCCGGACGGGCATGGGGCAGGATCGCAGGGAGAATCGAGATGCGTTGGGAAGGGCGTCGGCAGAGCGAGAACGTCGAGGATCGGCGGCGGGTGTCGCCGCAGATGGTGGCGGGGGGCGGGCTGCTTTCGATCCTGCTCGTGGCGGCGCTTCTGTTGCTCGGGGTGGACCCGAAGGCGGCGCCGCGGATCGCGGCCGATCTCGCCGGCGAGAAGCCTGCGGCACAAAAACAGCCGGCAGGTCCCGAGGCCAACGACGAGATGAAGCAGTTCGTCTCCGTCGTGCTCGCCGACAACGAGGACATCTGGGGCAAGCTCTTCCCCAAGGCCTTCAAGAGTCGTTACGTCCCGCCGACACTCGTTCTTTTCTCGGGACAGGTGAAGAGCGCCTGCGGCTTCGCGACCGCCGCCGCCGGGCCCTTCTACTGCCCGCTCGACCGGAAGGTCTACATCGACCTCGCGTTCTACGAGGAGCTGAAGCGCCGCTTCGGGGCGCCGGGCGACTTCGCGCAGGCTTACGTCATCGCCCACGAGATCGGCCATCATGTCCAAAACCAGCTCGGCATCGCCGACAAGGTGCAAAGGCTGCGGCCGCGGCTCTCCGAGAAGGAATACAACAAGTACTCGGTGCGGATGGAGCTGCAGGCCGACTTCCTCGCCGGCGTCTGGGCCCACCACATGGCCCGCTACGGCGGCATCATCGACGAGGACGACGTCCGCGAGGCGGTCAACGCCGCCGCGGCGATCGGTGACGACAGGATCCAGAAGATGTCGCAGGGCTACGTCGTGCCCGACGCCTTCACGCACGGCACGAGCGAGCAGCGGGTGCGGTGGTTCATGTACGGCCTGAAGAAGGGCGATCCGCTCCTCATGGACGAGGCCTTCGAGGTCGACTCGCCCTGACATGAACGTTCTCCTCACCGGCGCGACGGGCTACGTCGGCGGCTGCCTCCTTCCCGAGCTGCTGCGGCGGGGCCACTCGGTCCGGTGCATGGTCCGACGTCCGGATGCGTTCCGACAGAAGGCCGAAAGGATCGTCGCGGAGACGGGCGTTCCCGCAGCGCGGCTTGAGATCGTGCAGGGGGACGCCACCGACGAGGCCTCGCTCGCCTCGGCGTGTGCCGGGATCGAGGCCGCCTACTGGATGGTCCACTCGATGGAGTCGGGCGTGGACTTCGAGCGGGCCGACCGTCTCGCCGCCGAGCGGTTCGCAGCGGCGGCGCGGGCCGGGGGCGTGCGGCGGATCGTCTACCTCGGCGGCCTCGGCGCCGACGACGACCGGCTGTCGGCCCACCTGCGAAGCCGCCACGAGGTGGGGGCGATCCTTCGGGCCGCGGCGGCCTCGTCGTCGTTCGACGTCATCGAACTGCGGGCTTCGATCGTGATCGGCCCGGGGAGCTTCTCGTTCGATCTCGTGCGGACGCTCGTCGAGCGGCTGCCGGTGATGATCTGCCCGGCCTGGCTCGCCACGCCCACCCAGCCGATCGCGATCGATGACGTGGTCGCCTACCTTGCAGCCTCGATCGAGCTTTCGGCCGGGGAATCGAGGATTTTCGAGATCGGGGGACCGGACGAAGTGAGCTATGGCGCTATCATGCAGGAGTACGCCCGACAGCGGGGCCTGAGCCGCCTCATGATCCCCGTGCCGGTGCTCACGCCGCGGCTCTCGAGCCTGTGGCTGAAACTCGTGGCCCCGAGGTACTCGAAGGTGGGACGGAAGCTGATCGACGGCCTCAAGAACCCGACGGTTGTGACGAGCCGTGCGGCACTCGAGGCCTTCCCGATCCGGCCTCTCGACCTCGAGCACGCGGTGGCCGCGGCGATCCGAACGGAAGATGCGGCGTTCGCCGGCCGGCACTGGGCCGACGAGTTCGAGTCGCGGGCCGCCGACGCCGCTGTGGCAATTCAGCGATCCTCGATGCAGCGATATGGCGGCCGGGCCGAGGGAGCGAGGCTCATCGACCACCGCATCGCCGTGGTGTCGGTAGAGCCGGAGCGGGCGTTCGCGGCGATCGAACGGATCGGCGGCGACCACGGCTGGTACGCCTTCGATTGGCTGTGGGGCCTCCGCGGCTGGATGGACACGCTCGTCGGTGGTCCGGGCATGAGCCGCGGCCGTCGTGACCCGCACCGGCTTGCGGTCGGCGACACGCTCGACTGCTGGAAGGTGGATGTGTGCGAACCGCCGAGGAGGCTACGACTCGCGGCGGAGATGAAGATGCCCGGTCGCGGGTGGCTCGAATTCGAGGTGATCCCGCGGGACGGCGACACGACGATCCACCAGACCGCGATCTTCGATCCCAAGGGGCTCGGCGGCCTCGCCTACTGGTATGCGATCTGGCCGCTGCACGAACTGGTGTTTCGCGGCATGCTCGCGGGCATCGCGAAGGCGGCCATCCGCGGTTGATCCGAAGCGGCCGTGGATCCGCGCATTGTTTTCGCGGATCTGCAAAGCTACCGCTTCCGCGGATCGGGCAGCGTCTTCGGCTCGTAGGCGTGGGGCCGCTTGCGGATCACCTCCGCCTTCACGATCCGGTCGGGAGCCGCACCTCCGCCGCGGCGTCCTTCGGTCCGCACGAGCTTCGGCAGAACGTCGAATCCCTCAATCACGCGGCCGAAGACGGTGTGCTTGCCGTCGAGATGCTCCGTCGGACGAAACGTCAGGAAGAATTGCGAGCCGCCGGTATCCTTGCCCGCGTGGGCCATCGAGAGCGAGCCGAGGAAGTGGAGCCGGGCATCCGGCTTGCCGCACTCGCAGGCGATCGCGTGGCCGGGCCCGCCGGTGCCCGTGCCGGTGGGATCGCCTCCCTGGGCCATGAATCCGCCGATGACCCGGTGGAACGGCGTGCCGTCGTAGAAGCCCTTCGACACGAGCGAGAGAAAATTGGCGACGGTGTTGGGAGCCTCGTTCTCGAAGAGTTCGACGACGATGTCCCCCTTCGACGTCGAGAGCTTCACGCGTGGCAGGTCGTCGGCCTTGGCCTCCGCCTCCCGCTTCGCCATCTCCTGCTTCGCCTTGGGCCGGCTCTGGGCGATCGCCTCGGTGAGCTCCGAGAGCCGCTTCTTGTCGGCGCCGGCCGCGGTCGCCTTCACGAGCCAGGCTTCGGACTCGTCGAGCCGCGATGTCGCCAGACAGGCCGCGGCGGCCAGGAGCGAGATGTCGACGCTCCCGGCCTTCGCGCCATCGAGCAGCTCGGCGAGCCTGAGGGCCTTGAGTGGATCGTCGGAGTCGAGCGAGGCGGCGATGACGGCGGTCGCCACCTCGCGGGCCTCGGCATCCTTCGGCGACACCATCGCGAGGGCCACGGCCGAGGTCTCGAGCGATTCGCCCAGGGCCTGACCCTTCGCCTGCTCGGCGTTGAACTCGGCCTCGATCTTCGCCTTGTCGCTACCCGGCTTCTGGTAGTCGGCCTGGAGCGTCGTCAGCCGCGCGACGAGATCCCGCATCGCCTTCGAGGCGGCCTCGAAATCGGCCTTCGCCTTCGCGGGATTGACGGTGGGATCGATCTTCGACTCGACCTGCGGCGCCGCGGCGGGCTGGGCCATGGCCGTCCCCGACACGATCACCAGGCAGGTCGTCACGAGCACGGGTCGCAGGCGTGGAGGTATCATGCGTGGGAGTATAGGGCTGCCTCGCGGGTTTTGAGAACCGCTTCCTTCGAAATGGAATCACGATGAGAAAATCCGGTGCGGCCCAGCCCGACGAGGCGGCGAGTCCGCCGCGGATCGCCGGGGGGGATCTTCGCGGCCGCAAGCTGGCGTTCGCCCCGGGCGGCCGGACGCGGCCGATGAAGGACCGGGTTCGCGAGACGCTCTTCGACCTGCTCGGGCCGGCGGTGAAGGGGGTGTTGGCCATCGACCTCTTCGCGGGCTCGGGCGCGCTCGGCTTCGAGGCGATCAGCCGTGGTGCCGCCAAGGCCCTCTTCGTGGAGCGGCATTTCCCCACCGCCGACGCGATCCGTTCGTCCGCCCGCCAGTTCGGCATCGCGGACCGCGCCGACATCCGTGGGGGCGACTCGCTCGTCTGGGCCCGCCGGCTGCCCGAGCTCGACCGCTCGCTCCCCTGGCTGGTCTTTATCTCCCCGCCGTGGCGGTTCTTCACCGACGAGGCGGCCGAGCAGGGCCCGCTCCTGGCGGTCGTCGCGGCGATCCAGGCGGCCGCGCCGGCCGGCAGCTCGATCGTCGTCGAATCCGACGGCTCGTTCGACGCCGCGAAGCTGCCCGATCCCGCGAACTGGACCCGCCGCGAGATCCTCCCCGCCGTCCTCTACTTTTGGCGGGCCGAACACGAAGGAGCATGACACGATGGACGTGATCAACCGCCGTGACACCGTGCCCTTCACCACGAAGGACGGCTCCACGATCCGCGAGCTCCTCGCCCACCGCAACTCGTCGATCCGCAAACAGAGCCTGGCCGAGGCGAGGCTTGCCGTCGGTGCCGCGACGACGCCCCACCACCACGCCGTCACCGAGGAGATCTACTACATCCTCGATGGGACGGCCGAGATGACGCTCGACGGCGAGACCCGCACCGTGGGCCCCGGCGACGCGATCGCGATCCCGCCCGGCGGCCGCCACACGATCCGCAACACCGGCCCGCAGGAGCTCGTGTTCCTCTGCACCTGCGCGCCGGGCTACGAGCACGACGACACGTTTTTCTGATCGCGGTTGGTGAACCGTGCTGGTTCGGGGCTGCCCGTGCCCATCGCCGGACGTTCGCTACGGCCCTCCAGGGCCTCCGCTCACTCGGACCTGACTGGCGCTCCGGCATCCTGCCTGTGCTGGTCAGCTACGCCGGCTCCTGGGCACGGGCAGCCCTTCACGGTCAACTCTGCTGGTTCGGGACTGCCCGTGCCGCTCACGGTCGACTGGCGGCGAGTCACGTGGCGAGCGGGCGTGTCATCTCGACGGGGACCACCCACTCGTCGTACTGCTCGGGCGTGACGTAGCCGAGCGACACGGCTGCCTGCTTGAGGCTCGTCCCCTCGACATGGGCCTTCTTCGCGATCTTCGCCGCCTTCTCGTAGCCGATGTGGGTGTTGAGCGCGGTGACGAGCATGAGCGACTCGTCGAGGTGCTGCCGGATGCGGGCCAGGTTGGGCTCGATGCCGGTCGCGCAGTGGATCCGCATCGAGTCGCAGGCGTCGGCGAGGAGGTCGGCGCTCTCGAGCACGTTGTGGATCATCACCGGCTTGTAGACGTTGAGCTGGAAGTTGCCCTGACTCCCGGCGAAGGCGACGGCCGCATCGTTGCCGAACACCTGCGCGCAGACCATCGTCATCGCCTCGCACTGGGTCGGGTTCACCTTGCCCGGCATGATCGAGCTGCCCGGCTCGTTCTCGGGAATCGTGATCTCGCCGATGCCACATCGCGGGCCGCTCGCGAGCCAGCGGATGTCGTTGGCGATCTTGAGCAGCGCCATCGCGAGCCCCCGCTCGGCGCCGCTCACCTCCACGAGCGCGTCGTGGGCCGAGAGGGCCGCGAACTTGTTGGGGGCCGAGACGAACGGGTGGCCGGTCTCCCTCGCGATGTGGGAGGCGGCGACGTCGCCGAACCGCGGGTGGGCGTTGAGGCCGGTGCCCACGGCCGTCCCACCGATCGCCAGCTCGTAGAGGCCCGGCAGCGCCCGCTCGATTCCGGCCAGCCGATCGTCGAGCTGCGCCCGCCAGCTCGAGATCTCCTGACCGAGCGTGATCGGCGTCGCGTCCTGGAGGTGCGTGCGGCCGATCTTCACGAGGTTGGCGTGCTTGTTTTCGAGCGACAGGAACACGTCGCGGAGATGCCGCACGGCGGGCAGGAGGCGGTCGTGGATCGTCTCGACCGCCGCGATGTGCATCGCCGTCGGGAAGGTGTCGTTCGACGACTGGCCGCGGTTGACGTCGTCGTTGGGATGGACCGGCTTCTTCGAGCCCATCACGCCGCCGGCGATCTCGATCGCGCGGTTCGAGATCACCTCGTTGGCGTTCATGTTCGACTGCGTGCCGCTGCCGGTCTGGAA
>CAZPEM010000116.1:9193-10463 GCA_964585575.1 uncultured Chitinophagaceae bacterium | reverse complement strand
CCCTGGATCGGCCCCGGCCGCACGATCGCCACCTCGATCACGAGGTCGTAAAAGCAGGCCGGCCGCAGCCGCGGCAGCATGCTCATCTGGGCGCGGCTCTCGATCTGGAAGACGCCGACCGTGTCGGCCCGCGACACCATCTCGTAGACCTCCGGATCCTCCGCCGGCACGGTGGCGAGCGACAGCCTCGGCCCGCCAGCCTTCTCCACCATCTCGAAGGCCTTCCGGATCGCCGTGAGCATGCCGAGGGCAAGGCAATCGACCTTGAGGATGCCGAGCTCGTCGAGGTCGTCTTTGTTCCACTCGATGATCGTGCGGCCCTCCATCGACGCCGGCTTGATCGGCACGAGGTCGCACAGCTCGCCACGGGTCAGCACCATCCCGCCGACGTGCTGCCCCAAATGTCTCGGGAAGCCGATGAGCTCGCCCACGATCGCGACCAGCCGCGTGCAATCGCCGCTGGCCGGATCGAGCCCCGCCTCGGCCAGCCTGACGGGCAGCTGCTCGACCGTGTCGGCCACGTCGAGGGCGTCGGCGATCCGCCCGACGCGGTCGAGCGTGAACCCGAGCGCCTTGGCGACGTCGCGGACGGCCGACCGCAGCCGGTAGGAGATCACCTCAGCGGTCATCGCCGCCCGAAAGCGGCCGTGGGTGTCGTAGAGATATTGCAGCACCTCCTCTCGCCGCTCGTGCTCGAAGTCGATGTCGATGTCGGGTGCCTCCCGCCGCTCGCGGCTGATGAACCGCTCGAAGAGCACGTCCATTCGTGCCGGATCGACCGACGTGATCCCGAGGCAGTAGCAGATCGCGGAGTTGGCCGCCGAGCCGCGGCCCTGGCAGAGGATCCCCCGCCGCCTCGCGAATCTCACGATGTCGAACACCGTGAGGAAGTAGGCCTCGTAGGCGAGTTCCTCGACGAGGGAAAGCTCGTGGTCGATCAGCCGCCCCACCTTGCCCGGCACGCCTTCGGGATAGCGTTTCCTCGCCCCCTTCCAGACCATCTCGGCGAGATACTCGGCGGGCTTTCGCCCCTGCGGCACGATCGACTCCGGGTATTCGTAGCGAAGCTCGTCGAGCGTGAACGTGCAGCGGTCGGCGACCTCGAGCGACCGCTCGACCGCCCCGGGCAGGCTCGCAAACCGCTCGGCAATCCGCTCGGGATCGTGGAGATGCCGCTCGCCGTTGGCGAGCAGTTCGCCGCGGATCTGCTCGACGGTGCAGCCGGGGATCATGCTGCCGGGGATACCGGGCATGCCCACGCAGCCGGAAG
>CAZPEM010000116.1:7907-9093 GCA_964585575.1 uncultured Chitinophagaceae bacterium | reverse complement strand
GTGCAGCCGGGGATCATGCTGCCGGGGATACCGGGCATGCCCACGCAGCCGGAAGCGCGGCTGCCGTGCCGCGTCGCCGCGAGCACGTCGAAAAGCGGCATCCGCGATCGAGCGTGGTAGCGGACGTCGCCAGCGGCCACGATCGGAACTCTCGCCTCCCTCGCGATCCTCCCGAAAGCCGCCAGCCGCGAGGCGTCGTCTCCCTCCAGGGCGACCTCGGCAAGCGCGTAGAGCCGATCGCCGAAGATCTCACGAAACGTCCCGATCCCGTCGGCCACGGAAGCCGTGCCCACAGAACTCGACGAGCCGCCACCATTCGACGCGCCAACGCACCATTCGGCGAGCGGCACGCCCACAAGCAGGCCGTCGGCGTGGGCTGCGAGGTCGTCGATCGAGAGCCGGCAGGCTCTGTCGGCATGCCAAACCACTTTGTCAGCATCACAGCCGCCAGCATCACTCCTCTCAGGATTCCAGCTCCCGTGATCACGGCCACGCCGCATGAAGCCGGCCGTCAAGAGCCGCGAGAGATTCGAGTAGCCGGTCTTGTCCATCGCCCAGAGCACGATCTGGCGGCCGGCGATCTCCACCTGGCTCCCGATGATGAGCTTCATCCCAGAAGCCCGCCCATTTCCCTCCGAAAAACCGTTCTTCTCCGAAAAAAGCGACTTCCACGCACCGTGCGCGCGGACCACGCCCGCGAGCGTAGAGCGGTCGGTGATCGCCAGCGCCGAATAGCCGAGCGCCATCGCCCGCTCCACGAGTTCCTCCGGATGTGACGCCCCTTCCAGGAACGAGAAGTTGCTGATGCAGTGGAGCTCGGCATAACGAACGCATTGACGGCTCGATCTCATGGCTCACCCCCTTCTCATGCGAACTGCCCATGCAGAAACCAGGCGCCGTCGCGGAGCCTGCGAAAGAGCCACCACCGCGAGCCCGACTCCGTCTCCACGACGTAGTAGTCGCGGCGAACGCACTCGCCGCGCCACCAGGCCGTCTCGATCCGTTCCGGGCCATGGGCGCTCACGATGCGATGCGACTCGGGCCCGAGCCGAAACCGCAAGGGGGGCCCGTCGGGCACGATCGATACCGCCTCGAGCCTCACCGGCCGCGGCACAAGCCAGATCGGCCGAACGGGCACTCGCCTCGACCGTAAGGCGACGGGCGATGATCTAGATAGTGACGATCT
>CAZPEM010000116.1:5981-7807 GCA_964585575.1 uncultured Chitinophagaceae bacterium | reverse complement strand
ACACAGCTGCATCAAACACAGCCGATTCAAACACAGCTGATTCGAGCCGAACCTGCAGTGCCGTCACCCCATGGCCGCGGGCGGCCAGCGGCGCGACGCACCGCCCCACGAGTCCGTCGATCACCGAACGGATCGCGTCGAGCGTGGCGGCCGGCGCCGCAAGCCGGCATTCGGCCGTCGGGAAGGCGTCGTCGCGGAGGGCGTCGAGCGGCTCCTCGCAAGTTCCCAGAAATTCGGCGATCCGCCGCTCGAGTCTCTCGCCAAACCGGGATGCGAGGCTCTTCCGCGGCAGCCGCAGAAGCTGCCCGATCGTCGTGACGCCGAGCTCCGCGAGGCTCGTGATCGCCTTCTCGCCGATCGATTCCTTGCCGAGAGCCGACACCGGCAGATCCGCCAGTTGCGTCGCCTGCTTGCCGGCCGCGACGATGCAAAACCGTCGGCGGCCGCGGTCACTACGGCAGTGTTTTTGTCGGGCCAGAACCGCAACACACCCTGCCACAGCTGGCCCAATAGCCGACGCAGCTGGCGTAACGGCCGGCGCAGCCGGCACGACCAAGACAGCCGACGCAGCCAATACAGCCGACGCAGCAGTGGCGGCGGCCGGCGTATCCGCCACGCCCGCGCGGACGTGCAGGCCCCGCGAGGCGAGCGTCCACACCGCCGTGCGAACGACCGACTCCTCGCCGCCGAAGAGCATGGAGGTGCCGGTGATGTCGACGTGGATCCGCTCGGGCCTCGCGGTGGACTCGATCGCCACAATCGGCGAGAACCTCCGACACCACCTCGCGATCCCCTCGAGCACCATCCGATCGGCCACGGGATCGTCGGCTTCGATCTCGGCCATCCGGCAGGCCTTCGATCCGTGCGCGATCGAAATCGCCGCGAGCGTCTCGGCCAATGAAAGGCCCGGGCGGATCGGCGAGGCGGCAGTTCCTTCGGCCCGCGAACCACCGCGATCAGCTTTCCACACACGCTCACCGAGCGCCATCGACACGACCGTCATCACGCCCCGCGGCTCGCGGCGACAGACGAGCAGGGGGATCTTCCGCCGCTGCGGCTGCTCCACGAGCCGCCGCTGCACCGGCCACTTCGGAATCCAGATCGTCATGATGCGTGACACTGCAATCCCTCCCTGATATTCCCTCTCGCCTTCCGGTTTTCAGACTCCACGGACCCCTGTCTTCCCGCGAAAATCCTCATCTCGACGCCACTTTGCATCTCGAGAGCCACCGTGGCGGAACGCTCCTCGAATTCGATCGGGCCCGCCACCATCGCCACCTGGAAGGCTCGCACACCGGCAACAGACCCCGCGCCGCCGGCAAGCGGCGACACCACGAGCCGCACGTGTGCCCACGACGGCTCCCGACGATCCGCGATCGGGCGGGCGATCAATCCGACCGAACCGCTCGACCGCGCCGCCAGCTGCCACCGCCGCATCGCCGTCGGATGAATGCGTCGAGGCCATGCCACCACCGCCTTCACGCCGGAGCATCGCAGAGACTGGTCGATCGCCCATGCCTCGTCGTCGTCCGTCGATGGACGCACCACGATGAGCCTGCAGCCACTCCGCTCGCAGCGATACTCGCTTCCACCCGTGAGCGGATAGATGCCCATCCACGGAAACACCGCCGGCGGATGAAACCGCCCCTGCCGATCGATGACGATCACGACCCGCCGCGGCATCCCCGAACCAGATATCCCCGAACCCGACGCCCTCGGCTCGATCGGAGATGAACACAGCCCGCGCACCGCCACCGCACAGGCAAGCGTGATCCCACCGGATGCCGCCCCAGTTTCCGGCAGGCGACCGGCCCCGCCCGGCAGGC
>CAZPEM010000116.1:0-5881 GCA_964585575.1 uncultured Chitinophagaceae bacterium | reverse complement strand
ATCCCACCGGATGCCGCCCCAGTTTCCGGCAGGCGACCGGCCCCGCCCGGCAGGCGACCGGCCCCGCCCGGCAAGCAACCGGCCCCGCCCGGCAGGCAACCGGCCCCGCCCGGCAAGAGCCACTCGACGAGACTCCCCCGTCGAACCCCGCCGTCCGGCAGAAGCGAATCGATCGCCCGAAAACCGCTCGACACGACGACCGGCCGCTCCTCCAAGCCGTCGCGAAGCCGTCGAGCCAGTGACTTGATCTCAGCATGCATATCCAGCCGCCCAGACTCCAGATTCTTCTCGACAGGCTCAGCGGTGGCGGGCACGAGGCCTATGTTTTTTCCGCCGTCGCTTTTCCGGCTGTCGCTTTTCCAGCCGTCGCTTTTTCGGCTGTTGTTTTTTCGGACGATTTCTTTTCGCATGCCCTTCCACACTTTCCGAAGTATGAACGCACGTATAGTATACACCCGTACCGCACCTGTCAAGCCGGGAGCGAGCGACCGCCTGCCAATGGAGCTCATGACGCACGATCCTTCGTGCAGCATCGGCGAAGCCTTGATCCGGGCGGGCCGCCACGTCACGCTGAAGCCATCTGGCAACCGTCTTCCACGACCACAAGCCCGGAGCCCCCAATGCCATTTCTCCCACGCTTCGTCGCCACTTCGACCGCCTGCATGGTCCTCGCAATCGCCCCTGCCACGGCCCTCGTCGCATCGGCGGCGCCGGCCGACCGCATCATCCGCGGCGGCTCGATCGTCACCGTCAATCCCGCCCAGCCGACGGCGGAGGCCGTCGCGATCGCCAATGGCAGGATCACGGCCGTCGGCACGGAGGCCGAGGTGATGAAGCTCGCGGGAAGCTCGACGGCGTTGACCGACCTCGGGGGAAAGACGCTCGTGCCGGGCTTCATCGATGGCCACAGCCACTTCATGTCGGTGATCGACGTGCAGCTGCAGGCGCTCTGTGCGTCGCCGCCGGCAGGCGGCTGCAGGAGCGTGGCCGACGTGATCGAGAGGCTGAAGGATCTCCGCGACCGGCGGAAGCTCGGCCCGGGGGCGTTCGTGAATGGCTACGGCTGCGACCCGACGTTGCTCGAGGAGAAGCGGTGGCCCACGAAGCGGGAGCTCGACGCGGCGTTTCCCGACAACCCCGTCATCCTGGTGCATGTCTCGGGCCACGGCGCGATGCTCAACTCCAAGGCGCTTGCCGCCTACGGCGTGACGGCCGCCACGCCCACGCCCCCCGGCGGCGTGATCGGTCGTGAGGAGGGCTCCCGAGAGCCCGACGGCCTCCTCTTCGAGACGGCCTTCCTGCCGGTCTTCGGCAAGATGCCCGGGCCGCCGGCCGACGAGCGACTCGCGCTGCTCGCGCGGGGGCAGGAGCTCTACCTGCGTGCGGGCATCACGACGGCGCAGGAAGGGGCCACGCTCAAGGACCAGCTCGACCTGCTGCGGCTGGCCGCCGACCGCGGCCTGCTCAAGCTCGACGTCGTCGCGCTCCCGTTCATCACCGAGCTCGACGAGATCTTCGGGAAAGAGCCACCCCGCAACGAGCCCGAATACCGCAATCGTGTGCGGATCGGAGGCGTGAAGATCGTGGCGGATGGATCACCGCAGGGCCGCACCGCCTTCTTCACCACGCCCTACCTCGATGGCGGCCCTGCGGGGCAGAAGGACTGGCGTGGCGAGCCGACCTTTCCCCAGCGCGAGATCAACGACATGGTGAAGCGGGTCTACGACGGAGGGGCGACCCTGTTCGTCCACTGCAACGGCGATGCCGCGATCGACTCGCTTCTGGAAGCCCATCGGTTCGCCTCGGGAGACGATCCGACCAAGCCGCGGGGCACGGTCGCCGTCCACGCGCAGTTCGTGCGGCCCGACCAGCTCGCGAAGTTCCGGGCATGGGGCATCACACCCTCCTTCTTCACGCTCCACTGCTTCTACTTCGGCGACACGCACGTGGCGAACCGCGGCCAGGCCCAGGCCGATTTCATCAGCCCCATGAAGTCGGCCCGCGGGCTGGGCATCCGCCCCTCGAACCACACCGACTTCAACGTCTCGCCGCTCGATCAGCTCTTCACGATCCACACCGCGGTGAATCGCATGACGCGGTCGGGGCGTCCGCTCGGCACCAACGAGCGGGTCACGCCGCTCGAGGCCCTCGAGGCGATCACGATCGACGGCGCTCGCCAATACGGCGAGCACGATCGCAAGGGCTCGATCGAGGTCGGCAAGGTCGCCGACTTCGCCGTGCTGACGGGCAATCCGCTGACGGTGGCCCCCGACCGCATCGAAGCGATCGGTGTCGCCGAGACGATCAAGGACGGCGTCACGGTCTGGCGGCTGCCCGAGAAAGACGCCGCACGGTGATCCTGGCCGAAAAAGATCCTGGCCGAAAAAACCCCACAAAGCACGGGCAAACCCGACGAAGACTGCTCTCCGCCCCGGCCCGTCGGCCCGCTACGATCCCCGCCCGAGTTCAACGGTCACTCGTAGCAGCCCCGAAAGAAGACGCCATGCACCGGCGCGACGCTCTGCTTCGCCTCCTCGCAGTCACGCCCGCCCTCGCGGCCCTTTCATCCGGCTGCCGAAGCGTGCAGTTCGCCCGCATCATGTCGCCCGGTGAAGAGGGCATGATGGGAAGCCACCAGGCCGGCCAGGAGACGTTCCGCCCGCTCGTCGAGCAGTCGGTCGCGAAGCTTCTCGGACGCCATGCCGCCGAGTCGATCGCAATCCCGGCCGACGCGGCTGGCGATGCCACGCCGCTTCCGCCCCCGATCCGCCGGATCTGCTTCGTCGCCGTCGAGAACAAGAGCGCCGAGGAGATCGGCGACTTCAAGGAGCGGATCTACGAGATCATCGACCGGCGGATCCTCGACTCGAAGGTGTTCGAGCCGGTCAACCGGCGCTACGTCGATGCTGGCCTCCGCGACAGCCGGCTGCGGCCCGACCAGCTGCTCGTGCCCGACACGATGCGGGCCTTCGCCGCGATGATGGAGTCGCAGGGGCAGCCGATCGACTACCTGCTCTACGCAACGCTCACCTCCGGCACAACCCGCGAGAACCGCGACTACCAGCGGGACTACCTGCTCACGCTCGAACTCATCGACGTCCGCACGGGGCAGTACGACAAGCAGTCGGCCGAGATCAGCAAGGGCTACCACCACAGCCGGCTCTCCCGCTGGCGGGCCGCGGCGAAGGCGGCGGTGGAGTGATCGCTTCCAACGCCCGCGGTGGCCCATGGTGCGGCATCCACTGTTCACGCTCGTCGTCGCCGCGGCGATCACGACCACCGGCTGCATGACCCACACGCTTCGGCTGCAGGGGGTGCGGCAGGCGTTCCACCGCGGCGACATCGACGCCGCCAAGAGGCTGCTCGACGAGGATGCGAAGGCGACCGACCGCGACGCCGATCTCCTCGCGCTCGACCGGGCGATGGTCGCGCTTGCCGACGGCCGCCCCGAGGAGGCCGAGCGGTTGCTTCGCCGCTCCCGCGACCGCTTCGACCAGCTCGCGCAGGCCGATGCCGCCGAAACGACCTGGTCGGCCCTCACCGACGACACGTCCCGGGCCTACTCGGGCGAGGACCACGAGCGGGTGCTCCTGCGGGGATTGCTCGCGGTCGCAAACCTCGTACAGGACGGCGACGACGCAGAGGCCTACAGCCTGCAGATGGTGGAGGAGCAGGGGAGGATCGTCGCCGGGGCCGCACGCCCCGACGGCACGAACCCGAAGGCCGCCTACGGCCAGGTCGCCTTCTCCCCTCTGCTTCGCGGAATTCTCCGCGAGTCGACCCACCGCGACTACGACGACGCCGCGCGGCACTTCGCCGTCGTGACCGCCTGGCAGCCCGACTTCCGGCCGGGGCACGAGCACCTCGCGCGGGCGAGGCAGGGCGTTCACTCGCCAAAGGGCCACGGCGTCGTGCACCTGATCGCGCTGGTGGGCCACGGCCCCGTGAAGGTGGAGGCAGCCGAGACCCCCTCGACCGCATCGCTTGCGATCGCAAGCGGCCTGCTCGCCACCGCGAACCGTACGCCGCTGCCGCCGGTCGTCGCGCCGATCGTCGTGCCGCGGGTGGTCGCGACGCCGGGCAACGTCGCCGGCGTGCGGGCGACGCCGCTGGCCATGCCGTCCTCGGCGGTCGCCACCGAGACGATCACGAACGTCTCCGCGATGGCGAAAAGCCAGTGCGACGCCATGCTTCCCACGACCGTGGCCCGCGCGATCGTGCGGCGGTCGGTGAAGCAGGCCGTGATCGTCGGCGGCCGTGAAACGCTCGGCGGGGCCGGATCGCTGCCCGGCGTCGCGGTCGATCTCGCCGGCATCGCCTGGCAGGCCGGCGAGCGGGCCGACACCAGGTGCTGGAGCCTGCTCCCCGACACGATCCAGGTCGCGCGGCTCGAACTGCCGGCAGGCGACCATGAAATCCTGCTCGAGCCCCTCGACCGCGCCGGCCGCCGGATCGGCAGGGCCGCGGCGGTGTCCGCCACGGTCGCCGATGGCCGCGACACGTTCGTGCTTGTGCATTCGCCCGAGGCGGGGATCGTTGGGACTCCGCTCGTCGGCTGCGGGTGGGGGAAAGCTGGTTCGCGGCCGCAGCCGTGAACGATTCGGTGGATCGCGACGCCGATCGCATGCCCCGCTCAAAAAGTGCGGGCCGGACGGAGACGTCCTGTCTCCATCCGGCCCGACATGCATCGCGGCGTCACCGCGAACCGCAGATCGAACTCACCGTGATCACGGGCCGAATCAGTAGCGGCCCTTGTCGCCCGTGATCACCTCGCCGCCGGATCGCGTCACGAGCGACGAGAAGAGCCGGATCGTGATGTTGGAGTTGATGAGCTTCACGCTCCCATCCCCGAACGCGACGTTCGCGCCGGCCGGATGGAAGGCGTAGACCTCACCGCCACCGTCGGTGCCGTAGTAGCCCGACTGGAACGGCGCCGTCTCGATGCTCTCGCCGTTGGTCGCGTTGACGACCCTCGTCGGCGAGGAGCGGAACGTCGCGCCGTTGGCCGAGGAGCCGTCGATCGAGAGGTCGCTCGCCGGACGCACCCAGCCGCCGGCGTTCGTGCGACGGGCCGGAAACTGCTCCGCGGAGGTCGTGCCGTCGGCCCGCGCCCTGCCTCGGTAGACGATCGGCCGCCCGGCGCTCTCGGCGAGCAGGATCGTGTTCGTCAGGCCGTCGGTGCAGTCCTTCAGACTCGGCTTGAACCCGTCGCCGTAATCCTTGCTCATGAGGCCGTCGCCGGGGCTCGGCCGCGTGTTGCCGGCGTTCGTCGGGGCCGCACCCGCCGCCTTGTCGGCGAGGTTGTCATTCGGCACCAAGGGGTTCGAGGTATTGGCGAGCGCGAAGTCAACGTAGGCCGTCGGCGAGTAGTCGGTCGGAGCGCAGAACAAGCCGTTCGTCGAGAAGCTCTTGCCGTCGGGGCCGACCACTGCCCGCGTCGGCGTCGTCGGAAACGCGAACGGCTGCGTGCTCGACTGCGGATCGGCGTCGTAACGGCTGTCGGGCCCAGGGGCCGAGCCGCACTCCACGACCGGCAGCCGCGTGTGGGCAAGCACGGCATTCGGGATCGTGAACCCCGTGCCGGCCGTGACCGATCCCCAGTTGGAGTTCTGATCGTAGTTGTCGAACAGCTGCTGCTGCTCGATGTAGGGAAGCACACGGGTGATCCACGAGATCCGAACCGTGCCGGGGCGGGCGCTGTTGGGAACCTGCCCGGCATTCGCATCGGCGAAGTTGAGGCAGGCAAGCGCCAGCTGCTTCATGTTGTTGGTGCATGCCGACCTGCGGGCGGCCTCGCGGGCCGTCTGCACGGCCGGCAGCAGCAGGCCGACGAGCGTGCCGATGATCGCGATCACGACCAGAAGCTCGACGAGCGTGAAGC
>CAZPEM010000115.1:0-10720 GCA_964585575.1 uncultured Chitinophagaceae bacterium | reverse complement strand
TACGCCGCGTAGCGGAGGTTGCGGAAGTCGGGTTCGTAGATCGCGTGGATTTTTTCGCGGAGACCCGGCGGGAGGCGATCGGCGGCGTCGCCGGAGCGGGTGACGTTGAACGCCGGGATGCTCGTGAGATCCCCCTCCTCGGTGAAGACCGACCGCAGCCCCTCGGCCAGCCGTTCCATCTGGACGAATTCGTCGTAGGGAACCCGCCCGAGCCGGATGACGTTCGACTGGAGGTCGAAGTGCTTGTCGAACGAGGTGCCGTGCCGCCGCAGGCCCTCGACGAACGATTCGAAGGAGATGACTCCTTGGAGGGTCTCGGTGACGACGCGGTGGGGCGTCTCTTCGTCGCCGGGCAGCTTCGGAGAGAGCATCTGCCGCACCTTCGCGCGATAGAAGGCAAACCGGTGAAATCGCTTGGCGTAGCGGCGGACCTGCTGGCCGTAGCCGGAGAGGCAGCGGCCGTAGGGATTGCGGACGACCGTGAAGAACCGGTAGCCACGGTGCCGGCGAACGAATTCGTCGAGCGAGTCGTCGTCGATCTCGAAGGCCTCGAGCCCGGCCGCACGGCGGGCTTCCGCGAGCGGCTCCCGCCAGATGGCGAAGTGCGGCTCGAGGTCGGTGCGGATGCCGCTGACGTCGAGGAAGAGCTTGTGCATCGTCGTCGAGGCACACTTCGGAAGCTCGGCGTAGACGAGCCGGCGCGGATGGTGGACGATGAATCGAGCGGTCATGGTCGGCGCCTCATGCGGCCAGCGAGGTGCGGCTCTCGCCTCGGCCCGCGGATTCGTCGAACGTGTATCCATACCGCTCGATATCGTGCTTGAAGATCCGCTCGACGAGGCTTCGCGAGGCGACCTCGTAGATTTCCGCGAGCGGACGGCGGCCCGATTCGTTCGTGTGAGGCAGCGTGCAACGAGGAATGCCGGCCAGATCGCAGGCGGTGTCGAAGTCCTGCTGGAGCCGCTCGAAGCGGCCAACGAAGTCGACGAGGCATCGGCCGTCGTCGTCGAAGAGGCTCGCCTGCGGCACCGTGCCCTTTTCGAGGTCGAACCTCCAGAGCCATCCGCGGAATCCCTCGTACCGCGTGTCGCCCGGATGAAGACGGGCGTAGAGCGACGCCATCTGTCTCCACGGGTTCCGCACGATCGCAAACCTGAAATACCCGTCGAACTCCCGCGGGTAGAGCGACCGTATCTCGACGGCCGTCGCGTGGATGCGATGGCCGCGGAGGTCTCGCTTGTACCACGACCGGCCCCGGTGGAGCCGGTTGTCCCACCGCTCGGTTCGACGAAACCACCGGTCGAAAAGCACGATTCCCCCGAGCGCCGCCTCGATCGAGTTGCCGCCGGTCCGACGCAGGTGCACGTAGATCAGTTTTCGGTCGTGGCAGATCATGCAGCCTTCCTCCGATCGAGCCCCGCGAACTCCGCGATGATTCGGCGGCAGTGGCCGCCGAGTGCGAGCAGGTCGGCCTGCCTCGCCCAGCGCCGCTCCCCGGCCGACAGTTCCGGCAGCCCCTCGCCCGGCAGCGGGATCGCGAGTTGGTGCCGTCGCACGAACGCCTCGAGCCGCCGACGGATCGAGTCGGGCAGTTCCTGCCGCCAGGCATGAACCCGCGAGAGCGGGTCCTTGAAGACATTGAGGAATCTGGACCGCCGGTCCTCGCCGTCGCGGCGGGTCGTGAGAAACCCACGGAGCGTCGCCATCTCGGCCTCTCCGACCGCGAGGCCGATCGCCCGCCAGAGCCGCATCGTCTCCTCGAACGGTTCGAGGCAGAGCGACTCGTAATCGACGACGAAAACCTCGGATCGCGACGCCGCGAACTCGCGCAGGTGCCGTGACCGGAGCCAGCTCGTCACGAGCAGCCGCTCGTCGGGCGACCGGGCCGCGAGGACGATTTTTCGGTCCTCCGCCGACAGCGACTCGTCGTCGTGCAGGATCGCCCAATCGATCTTCACCCAGCCGAGCATGCCCCAGCGACGCACGCTGTTGATCACGCCGAAGGGATGGCGATCGAGGCCGATCACCCGGTCGGCGCCGATCGCCGCGGCGGCCCATCCGATGTTTTCGATCCGCGGCTGCTTCGCGACGAGGTGATACCCACGTTCGTCGGGGAAGGCCCGCCTCGCCACCTCCGACAGGTGCGTGGCGGCGAGCGTCGCCAGCAGGCGGCTGAATGGGTCGGCGGCCTCGTGGCGGAAGAACCGCGGGATCGGGATGTCGGCCGTCGGACGGCCAAGCTTGCGATGATGGATGAACCGACCACCGTTGAAGACCGTCTGCATGTCGATGCCGGTGCAGGGGTGCGCCTGCGACGCGAACGGCTCGAAGAGGTAGCGGACGCCCTGATGGCAGGCGAGGAGCTCGCCGAGCCAGGTCGTGCCGCCCCGGGAGTGGCCGACGACGTAGGTCAGCGGGCCGAATGGCCGGTCGCTTCCGCTGCCGCTCGAAGAGTAGCGCAACGCCCCCGTGGTCAACCTGCGGTCCCCGAAGCCGGGATCGAAACGTCGATGGGTCGCCACCCGACCCCTCGAAACGCTGGACGGAAGGATCGGCAGGAAGCCGGGAAAACCTTGACGAAAAAATCGGTTGTGCCGGATCGATACGGACAGCGGCCGATCGTTGCTCGGGGGCGGCGTGGTACCGCTTCGTCGTCAAGCCGGCTAGAAGATGCCCGGGATCACCCGCCACCGCACGCGGTTCATGTACTCTCGATATTCGGGATACGTCTTCAGGAACCGCTCTTCACAAAGTGTCCTCCCGCAGTAGACCGCCATCCAGGCGAACCAGGACGCGATCACCCACCATTCCCAAGAACAGCGATAGCGAAAAATCATGATGGCGAACAACGAGAGCTTGCAAAACGTGCCCGGATGGCGAATCAGCCCGTAAAAACCGCGAGTCTGAATCTGTTTGTATGCGAGATTGGACCAGGAGAATGCCAGGGTCGTCCCCGCGAGCGAATAGCACATGGTGAAGATCATGATCGCCAGGTCTGTGACGAGCTTGAATTCGGGACCTTCGATCAGCAGATCCTGGCTCACTGGATACATCGGAGACAAAAGAAACATGCTCGCCAGCTCGACAAACGGCGCATAGCACGACAGCGTGACGATCCAGTGCAGGGGGAATGGATCCACCCGCCTGAACCTCGTGCGGGTGAAGTTTGACTCCCAGAAGTAGCCCATCGATGCGTTGTTGTTGTCCACACACCAGGCGCATGAGGTGATGAACGCGATCATCGTGAGCGGCGCCAGCAGCTGGGAGGAATCCTGCATCTGGGTGAAGAGTGCCCTGTTCGCAACAGCCACCTGCTGCAGCATGATCGGCAGGAAATGCACACGCAGGAGCAGGCCCATCAGGAAACTGCGATAGGAATCACCGCCGGCTCGGACCATCGCCTTCCTGAATCGCCCCGCCAGCAGAAGCTTGCCAAGCGAGAGCAGCCTCAGCACGGGATCGCCGAGGACGTTGGCCCGGGAGTGACGAAACTTCTCCGACAACACCATGTACGGGAAGCCCAGCGGCAGATACGCCCGGACAAAGTCCTCGACGAACGGCAGCGCATCGGGAAAGAACCGCGTGTAGAGGGGATGGGAGCGGTACAGTTGGGTCGCCGTCCACAGGAGGAAGCCCCACAGCAGGTACTTCCATGCCGCCTTGGCGAGAACCCGGCGCCAGTCGTGGGGTTCATAGTGCGTTCTGTCGTTCAGCACGGCGTACGCCGTGTAGAACAGGATCATCCCGTAGATCGTGACGAACGGGTGGCGGGCGATCAGGTGCGGGCAGAGGCCGAAAAATAGCCCCGCACCGGAGAACGTCATTATCGCGCCGGCAATGCACCACAGCGGATGAATCATCGGACATCCTTCTGAACACGATCGCACGCAGAGTATTCGCCGAGGAACGCGACTTTCACAAGAGCTTTTCCGGGACCGTTCCCGACTCCCGAGAGCGCCGGCGAATCACGCGATGGAGATTCCGATTCCCCCCGCTGCTTCACGTCGCCGACGTGGGCGACCAAGAGGTCGAGTGCCCGGCCGGCGGTCTGGGCGACCAGGTCGTCGAACGCGCCGTCCGTTCGCGCGTACCGCTCGCCGGCGTGGAGGCCCGACCTCACTTCTGCGGATCGAGCGTGATCGCCGCGGAATTGATGCAGTAGCGGAGGCCCGTCGGGGGCGGGCCGTCGTTGAACACGTGCCCGAGGTGCGCCCCGCAGCGGTGGCACGTCACTTCCGTCCGCACGCCGAAGCCGGGCACGTTGGCCATCGACCAGTCTTCATGCTCCGCCACCGTCTTGTTGCGCACCTTGTCGATCGGCGCATAGAAACTCGGATATCCGCAGCCGCTGTGATACTTCTCACCCGACGTGAAGAGCGGTTCGCCGCAGCAGATGCAGCGGTAGGTGCCCGGGGTTTGGGTGTCGGTGTACTTGCCGGTGAACGCCTGCTCCGTCCCCTTCTTGCGCGTGACTTGAAACTGCTCGCGCGTGAGCCGACGCCTCCACTCGGCATCGGTCTTCGGGATTTCGGCGTCGGGAACCTTGCCGAGAAGGGCGGGATTCCTCACGGCGGCCGCGGCGGCAGAACGGGCGGGCGGGCCCGCAGGTTCGGCGGCGGCCGCGGCGGCGGCACCGAGGATGAGAAAGGCGGCAGAAGGAATCTTCATGGCGGAGGCTCCGAGGAGGACGTGGCAGGAGGGGCGGCTGCTCCCCCGGATCGCCGGCGAATTTCAGGTGCCTGTGTTCGCGGGTCGGGAACGTCTTGGGCTCGCGGGAGGGGTTCGTTTTCGCGCTACCCTCCCGCGTCGGATTATATTCGGCAACGCCCCCGGTGGCCGATTCACTTCGCACGGGTGATCTTGGGGAGCAATTCCCGGTGGCCTGCCGCCCTTCAACGCGGCCGCGTTCCGTACCGAAACGGGGCCGGCCGATCGTTGCCCGGGGCCGCCCCGGCAGCCGAGGCGGTCTGGGGGAAACCCGTCATCCGCGCCGATGAAGCGGGTCGTAGTGGATTGAAGGGCCGCGAAATGCCGATGACCGTCCAACGCGGGCGTTCCTTCGCTGAGGCTGCCGGATGGCATTCAAGTTTCCCGAGCAATCGCCCTTCGAAGAGCTGCTGCGGGCGGCGTGGTACCGAGTCGTCGGCGGCCCGCGGCAGTGGCACAACCGTAGCTTCGCTTCGCGGCAGTCGATCGAGGAAGACGACCTCGGCTTCACGATCCGCTGGGAAGGCCGCGGCGAGTTGAAGGCCAAGAGCCTCCGACAGCTTCGGCGGCGCGGGGACGTCGTGTCCGTGCTCGCCTCGGGGCCGAGCGTGCGATCGCTTCAGCGGCTCGAGCGGCTTTTCGACCGGCCGGTCTGCTGCGTGAACGGTTCGGTCGAGGCGGCGGCCGCGGTCGGCAGGCGGCCCGACTACTACCTCGTCAGCGACTACCGATTCATCCTCGAGAAGCCGGAGTTGTTCCGGGCAGGCACGAGGGTCTCCGATGCGGTCGTGCTCGGACCAATGTCCGCCTTCGCGGCGATGGTCGCCGCCCCCGACGCGTTCGAGGGCGTCGAACTGTTCCTCCGCGAGGATCTCCGACGCCCCTTCAAGCGACCGCGTCCGACGAACCGCGAGCTGGCCCGTGATCCGAACGTGATCGCGACCGCCGGCGGCGACCTCGTGTTCTCGCTCGATCCAATCCGCGGCACCTGCCCTGCCGGCACGGTCGTCTTCGACGCGATCCAGGTTCTCTTCGGCATCGGCCACCGGGAGATCTTCATGTTCGGCGTCGATCTCTCCGATGGGCCGCGGTTCTACGCCGAGACCGATCCGGCGGCGAGCGAGCTGTCGCAAGCCTACGAGCGACGGATCGAGCCCGCATTCGAACTCATCGCCGAATACCTCAGGCGGTCGGGCCGGAGGCTCGTCAACGGATCGCCCCACTCGCGACTGCCCGGCTCGATCATTCCGAAGGCCGACGGCAATGACCTGCTCGCCCTCCTCGAGCGTCGCGACGGAGCAGGGGCGACTGGAGGGCGGCCGGCGGCCGCGTGAGGAGATCCATGCCACTCCGATTCCTTCCCCAACTCGTCCGCGGCGGTGGCTCACCCGACCGCCGATCGCTCCCGAGGCTCATCATCCCGGGGGCGATGAAGGCCGGCACCACGTCGCTCTTCGCCTACCTCGAGGGGCATCCGCAGCTCGCCCCGTCGCACGAGAAGGAGGTCCACTATTTCGACATGAACTTCCACCGGGGCCCCGGCTGGTACGCGAGACGGTTTCCGCGACCACAGGGCCGCGCGCCGGCCGCCGCGCCGTTGCCGTTCGAATCGAGCCCCTACTACCTCTTCGAGCCGCGTGTTCCGGCAAGGATCCGCGAGCTCGTGCCCGATGTGAAGCTCGTGATTCTCCTTCGCGACCCGGTCGATCGCGCGTTCTCCCACTACCACAACAATCGCCGGCTCGGCAGGGAGAACCTCTCCTTCGAGGACGCGATCGACGGCGAGGAGGAACGGCTCGCCGGCGAGGAGGCGAGGCTCCTTTCCGATCCGCATGCCGTGAGCCTCGTCCACAAGCGCTACTCCTATCTTCGCCGCGGCCTCTACGCGGAACAGCTGCTCCGCTGGCGGTCCTGCTTCCCAGCCGACCAACTGCTGGTCATCGATGCCGGACGGCTCTTCGCGGATCCGCGGGGAGTGCTCGCGGAGGTGCTCGCCTTCATCGGCGTCGATCCCTGGGAGCCGCCCACCTTCGCGGCGAGGAACGAGGGCCGGCACGGCGAGGCGATGCAGGCGGCGACCCGGTCGCGGCTGGAGAGCTTCTACGAGCCGCACGAACGGCGGCTGACCGACCTCATCGGCTGGTGCCCGTCGGCCGCCCACCGGCGGAAGGCGGCGTGAGCCCGACCGCCCGGCGGGCGAAGCCCCGCGAAATCGCGGCCGTTCGGCCTCCCGGAGGCGTTGCCGGCGACGTTCTCGCCGGTCCGGGACTCCGACTGTATAACTTGGACGGTTTCGACAAGGGCCGGCAGGCGGCAGCCTCCCGGCTTTTTTCGGAGCCGACTTTGTGACGAATTTCACGAAGTCGGTTTTTCCCCGCATGGAACGGCCCCATGGACGCCATTCTTCCAGTCCTCCTGTTCGTCCTGATCGCTGCGGCGGTCTCCGTGGGACTGTTGGTTTTCGCGGAACTGATCGGCCCAAAGCGGGTCACGGCCGTGAAGGAGATGCCGTACGAGAGCGGCATGGACCCGATTCACGACACGAAGCGACGGTTCGACGTCCGCTTCCACCTCGTGGCGATCACGTTCCTGGTCTTCGACGTGGAACTACTCTTCCTCTACCCATGGGCCGTCGCGAGCCGCTCGCCGGCCGGAATCGACGCGGCCGTGGCCGACGGGCTCGTGAGCGGACGGGGGCTCGTCTTCGCCGGGGCGATGGCGTTCACCGCCCTGGTCGTGGTCGGTTTCGCGTACGACTGGCGAAAGGGGGTTTTTCGATGGCGGTGAATCCTTCACCCGGTCTGGAGCTTCCCGAGAACGTCGTGGTCAGCAGGCTCGACGAGCTTGCCAACTGGTGCCGGAAGAACAGCCTCTGGCCGATGCCCTTCGCGACGGCCTGCTGCGGCATCGAGCTCATGGCCACGGGCGCCAGCAAGCACGACCTCGCCCGGTTCGGGGCGGAGGTGTTCCGGTTCAGTCCCCGCCAGTGCGACCTCATGATCGTGGCGGGCCGTGTCGTCATGAAGATGCTGCCGGTGCTCCAGCGGATCTGGCTGCAAATGAGCGAGCCGAAGTGGTGCATCTCGATGGGAGCCTGTGCGAGCACGGGAGGCGTGTTCGACACCTACGCGGTGGTGCAGGGGATCGACCGGTTCATCCCCGTGGACATGTACGTGCCCGGCTGCCCGCCCCGGCCCGAGCAGCTCATCCAGGCGATCATCGACCTCCAGGACAAGATCCAGCGGGAGGGCACGATCACGGGCCGCGAGTTCGACACGGCCGGCCGTCAGCTCCGCAAGCGGGCCCTCGTCGAGTCGGCCGATCCGCTCACGATCGACGCCTCCCGCAACCCCGTCCTTCAGCGGCGGCTCTCCGAGCTCGCTGAATCCTCCTCCGCCCGTTAGCCCGCCCCCGAGACTCATGCCCGAAGCGACCGCCAGCCACGACTCCTCCAGCCACGATCCCGCCAGCACCGGGGCCGAACGCGCCGCCGATGAGGCGATTGCCGCCGTGTCGACGGCGTTTCCCGGCATCGAGTCGTCGGTGTTCCGTGGCCAGCGGCGTCTCGTCGTGCCCGCCGAGCGGTCGTTCGATCTCCTCGCGACCCTGCAGGAGGCCGGCTTCGACCTGCTCGTCGACGTCAGCTGCGTCGACTACCTGGAATACCGCAGTGCGAAGCACAGGTTCGGCCTCGTCTACCTGCTCGCCTCGACGGCCACGAATGCCAGGCTCACGGTCCGGGTGTTCGTCGACGAGCCGGTGGAGGGGGAAGATTCCTGCCCGGTCGTGCGAAGCGTCGTCCCGCTCTGGGAAGGGGCCAACTGGCTCGAGCGGGAGGTGTGGGATCTCTTCGGCATCCGCTTCGAGGGGCATCCCGACCTGCGGCGGCTCGTGATGCCGGAGGAGTTCTCCGCCCACCCGCTCCGCAAGGACTATCCGCTCCAGGGCCGCGGCGAGCGGCACAACTTCCCCGTCCTCACCCGGGATCGGAGCTGAGCCCATGTCGATCGCCACGACCGAGTTCGACGTCGCGACGCCCGCCGAGCGGAGCGAGGACTATCTCTGGACGCTCAACTTCGGCCCGCAGCATCCCGCCACCCACACGACCCTGCGGCTCGTGCTCAAGCTCGAGGGGGAGCGGGTGGTCGACGCGATGCCGGAGATGGGCTACCTCCACTCGGGCTTCGAGAAGATCGGCGAGCACCTCACGTTCAACCAGTACGTGACGGTGACCGACCGAATGAACTACATCTCGCCGATGGCCAACAACGTCGCCTGGCACGAGGCCGTCGAGCGTCTCCTGGGCATCGACCTGACCCCACGGTGCAAGTACATCCGCGTGATCGTCGCGGAACTCGCCCGGATCAGCGACCACCTCCTCTGCAACGGGGCGGTCGGCCTCGACACCGGCGCCTTCACCTTCTTCCTCTACGCCTTCTACCAGCGTGAGGTGATCTACGACATCTTCGAGACGCTCTGCGGAGCGAGGTTCACCAACTCCTACACGCGGGTCGGCGGCGCCTCGCAGGATTTCACGCCGCTGGTGATCGAGAAGATCCGCACGTTCCTCAAGACCTTCCCGAAGACGCTCGACGACATGGAGCGGCTGCTCACGCGGAATCGGATCTTCGTCGATCGCACGAAGGGGGTCGGCGTGCTCTCGAAGGCCGAGGCGACCAACCGCAGCGCCACCGGCCCCGTCGCGCGGGCCAGCGGCGTGACCCGCGACCTGCGGAAGGACGAGCCCTACCTCGCCTACCGCGACTTCGACTTCAAGGTCTGCTGTGCGAGCGCCGGCGACTGCTACGCCCGCTACCTCGTGCGGATGGCGGAGATGCGGGAGAGCCTGAAGATCGTCTCGCAGGCCCTCGAGAACCTGCCGAGCGGGCCCGTGAACGTCGGCATCGACCAGCGGACGGCGCTGCCGACGAAGAAGCAGGTCTACTCCACGATCGAGGGCACGATCTCGCACTTCGAGCTCTCGATGGCCAACCGCGGCTTCGAGGTCCCCCGCGAGGAGTCGTACGCCGCGATCGAGGCGCCCAACGGCGAACTCGGCTTCTACGTCGTCGGCGACGGCGGCGAGAACGCCTACCGGGCGAGGTGCCGGCCGCCGTCGGTGCTCCACTTCGCGATCTTTCCGCACCTCATCCGGGGCCACACGCTCTCCGACGTCGTCGCCGTGCTCGGCAGCCTCAACATCATCGCCGCGGAGCTCGATCGATGATCGCCCGGAAGAAAATCCTCACCGACGAGATGGTCGCGAAGATCGAGTCGCTCGCGCCGCGGTATCCGAACCGCCGGGCGCTCACGCTGCCGGCGCTCCATGTCGTCTACGCCGAGCTGCGGCACGTGCCGCTCGAGGCGGTGGTCGAGATCGCCGAACTGCTGGGCCTGGCGCCCGCGGAGGTTCAGGACACGCTCTCCTTCTATCAGTTCTTCCCGCAGGAAAAGCCATGCGGGCAGGTGCGGGCGTTCGTCTGCCGGTCGGTCTCCTGTGCGCTGCGGGGGGGCGACTCGCTGCTCGAGCATCTCTGCCACGCCAACGGCATCGAGCCCTACGGCACGACGCCCGACGGGCGGCTGACGATCGAGCCGGCGGAGTGCCTCGGGGCCTGCGACTTCGCACCCTGCATCCTCGCCAACGACGACCTGCTGGCGAACATGACGCCCGAGGCCGCCCAGGCCGAGCTCCAGAAGCCACGCGCGAGGGCCACCTGACCATGGCTGCATTCAAACCCGTCCTGCTCGAGGCCGTCGGCGTGCCGGATGGCCACACGCTCGCGAGTTACGCCGCCCGCGGCGGCTATGCACCGGTGGCCAAGGCGCTCGCCGAGAAGCAGCCGGCCGACGTGGTCGAGATGGTGAAGTCTTCGGGCTTGCGCGGCCGCGGCGGCGCGGGCTTCTCGACGGGCCTCAAGTGGACGTTTTTGCCGAAGGACCATCCCGGGCCGATCTACCTCTGCGTGAACGCCGACGAGAGCGAGCCGGGCACGTTCAACAACCGGATCCT
>CAZPEM010000114.1:0-10879 GCA_964585575.1 uncultured Chitinophagaceae bacterium | reverse complement strand
ACTTCTATTCGCTGTTCGCCTTCTTCGACGACATCGACGAGGCGGGGCTCTACTCCTATTTCACGCGGGCGGTCCCGACGCCCAAGATGCGTCTGCTCGACGCCGCGACCGCGACGCAACTTGCAAGAGCGGAAGCGGCCTGCGACGAAGCCGCTTCGGCCCTCGCCCAGGCCGAGAAGGCGGCGATCGGGGCGACCGCGGCGTGGCTCTCCGGCACGGCCGCGCGGCCCCTGGCGTGGATGGAGCCGGCGGCAGCCGTGATCCCGGGCGAGATTGCGCGGTACGCCTTCGACGAACGGCGGAAAGACGGCCGCTTCGCCGATCTCATCGCGCCGCCCCAGGCCGACAAGCCGGCGGCCCCGCCCCAGGCCGAGCAGGCGGCAGCCCCGCCGCCGACCGACCTCGCCGCGACCAGCCCGGGTGAGAACACGCTCGTCGATGGCAGGTTTGGCAGCGCCATCCGGCTCACCGGAGATCACGGCGTCGAAACGCCCGTCGGCAACTTCCGCCGCAGCCAGCCGTTCACGGTCTCGCTCTGGCTCAACGCCCCGTCGACGTTCGATCGGGCCGTCGTCTTCCATCGCTCGAAGGCGTGGACCGACGCCGGCAGCCGTGGTTACGAGCTGATCGTCGACCGCGGCCATCTCCGCTGGTCCCTCATCCACTTCTGGCCCGGCGATGCGGCGAGCGTGCGGACGCGGGAGCCGCTGCCCGTGGGGAAGTGGACGCACGTCGCCGTGACGAGCGACGGCTCGGGAAAGGCTGCGGGGCTCCGGATCTTCATCGACGGCCGTCCCGTGGCGACCGAGGTCGTCCGCGACGGACTCACCCGCGAGATCACCGGCGGCGGGGGCGACCACATCACGGTCGGCGAGCGGATGCGCGACCACGGCTTCAAGAACGGCCTCGTGGACGATTTCCGCGTGTTCGGCCGGGAACTGTCTCCGCTCGAAGTCCGCGAGACGTTCGAGCCCGGCACGATCCGCGCGACGCTCGCTGCGAAACAGCCGGCCGAGCTCGTCGGCGGCTACGTCGCGGCGGCGCTCGACGAGGCCTCGCGGGCGAAACGACAGGCGCTCGAAGAGGCGCGACGGGCCCGAGACGACCTCGCGGAGCAGCCGCCGGAGATCATGGTGATGCGGGATCTCGCGGCGCCGAAGACGGCCTACGTGCTCGACCGCGGGGAGTACGACAAGCGGCGGGAGCCCGTCGCCCCCAACACGCCGGCCGCACTGCCGCCATTTCCGGCCGACGCGCCGCGGAACCGCCTGGGCCTCGCCCGCTGGCTCATCGCCCCCGAGCACCCGCTGCTCGCCCGCGTGACGGTGAACCGGCTCTGGCAGTCGCTCTTCGGCCTCGGTCTCGTGCAGTCGCCGGAGGATTTCGGCAGCCAGTCCACGCAGCCCGAGTATCGGGAGGTGCTCGACCTCCTGGCGTGGAAGTTCTCCCATCCCGCGTCGGCGGGTGGATTCGGCTGGGACATGAAGAGGCTCATGAAGACGATCATGATGTCCCGGACCTACCGTCAGCGGAGCATCGCCGATGAGCGGACGATGGCCGACGATCCGCTCAACGTCTGGCTCGGGCGGGGCCCGCGGCACCGGCTCCCGGCCGAGATGATCCGCGACAGCCTGCTCGCCTCCTGCGGACTGCTCGTGGAGCGGCTCGGCGGGCCGCCGGTGAAGACCTGCGACATGCCCGATTCCTTCAAGCCGGAGGAGGCTGACACGGGCGACTCCCTCTACCGCCGCAGCCTCTACACCTATTGGCGGCGGACCGGCCCCGCCCCCATGCTCGAGAGCTTCGACGTGCCCAAGCGGGTCGTCTGCGTCGCGAAGCGGGACGCGACGAACACGCCTCTGCACGCACTGGTGCTCATGAACGGGCCGCAGTTCGTGGAGGCCGCCCGAGTCCTCGCCGAGCGGCTCCTGGCGGACCTCGACGGTCAGGGTGACCGGGTGGTCGAGGTCGCCTTCGAACGTCTCACGAGCCGTCCGCCGGACGACGTGGAAAAGGGCGTGATCCGCCGCATGCTCGCCGAGCAGCGGGAGTGGTACGCGGCCCGCGCCGACGACGCCGCGAAGTACGTCGCCATCGGCCAGGCGAAACGTGACGAGTCGCTGCCCGCCGTCGAGGTCGCGGCGGCCGCGAGCGTGATCAACGCCCTGATGAACTACGACGAAAGCGTGGTGAAGCGATGAACCGCCGGTCATGGCTGCAATCGTTCGGCATGGGGCTCGGCGGCATCGCGGTCGCCGAGCTCTTGGGCCGTGAGGCGGGAGCCGCCGCCGGGCCGGCCGGCCTCGCCCTGCCGGAGGGCTCGCAGGGGGGAGTGCTCGACGCGTTCCACGTGGTGCCCAAGGCGAAGCGGGTGATTTACCTCTTCCAGTCGGGCGGCCCGTCGCAGCTCGACCTCTTCGACCACAAGCCGCTGTTGAAAGAGTGCGACGGCGAGCAGCTGCCGGAGAGCGTCCGTGGCGGGCAGCGGCTCACGGGCATGTCGGGCAACCAAAGCTCGATCCCGCTCGCGGCGTCCCCGTATGCATTCCAGCAACGCGGGGAGAGCGGCGCCTGGGTGTCGGAGCTCTTGCCCTACACGGCAAAGGTCGCCGACCGGCTCTGCTTCGTGAAGACGATGCACACCGAGAGCATCAACCACGGCCCCGGCGTGACGTTCATGCAGAGCGGCTCGCAGATTCCGGGCCGTCCGAGCATCGGCGCCTGGCTCGACTACGGCCTCGGCAACGCCCAGGACGACCTCCCCTCGTTCGTCGTGCTCGTCACGAAGAACAAGACGGGCCAGCCGCTCATGAGCCACCTCTGGGGTGCGGGCTTCCTCCCGGCGAAACACCAGGCGGTGCGGTTTCGCTCGGCGGCCGATCCCGTGCTCTACGTCAACAACCCGCCCGGTGTCGCGACCGAGAGCCGCCGCAAGCTGCTCGACGGGCTCAAGCAGCTCCACGAGCACGAGTTCGCCGAAACTCCCGATGCCGAGATCACGGCCCGCATCAACAACTACGAGATGGCCTTCCGGATGCAGGCGAGCGTGCCGGCGGTGACCGATTTCTCCGACGAGCCGGCGAGCGTGCTCGATCTCTACGGGCCCGACGCCAAGGATCCCGGCACCTTCGCCGCCAACTGCCTGCTCGCGCGGCGGCTCGCGGAGCGGGGCGTGCGGTTCATCCAGCTCTACCACCAGGACTGGGACCACCATGGCAGCCTGAAAGCGGGGATCGCACGCGAGGCGAAGGAGACCGATCGGGCTTCGGCCGCGCTCGTGCAGGATCTCGCCGCCCGCGGCATGCTCGACGACACGCTCGTCGTCTGGGGAGGCGAGTTCGGCCGCACGAACTACTGCCAGGGGCTCTACAAGCCCGGGCAGGACTTCGGCCGCGACCACCACCCGCGGTGCTTTACGATCTGGATGGCCGGCGGGGGCGTGAAGCCGGGCACGAGCTGGGGGGAGACCTGCGAATACGGCTACAACATCGTGCGGGATGGCGTGCATGTGCACGACTTCCACGCCACCATGCTCCACCTGCTCGGGATCGACCACGAACGGCTCACCTACAAGTTTCAGGGCCGCCGTTACAGGCTGACCGACGTGCACGGAAAAGTCGTCAATGGAATTCTTGCCTGACGGGGGCATCCTCGCCTGGCGCCCTTCGGCATTCAGACCATGCGGGCCGTGATCCAGCGAGTGAGCGAGGCGGAAGTCGCGATTCGCGGCGAGACGGTCGGTCGGATCGGCCGCGGGCTCGCCGTGCTCGTCGGGGTCGAGCAGGGGGATGCCGATGCCGACGTCGAGTGGCTTGCCGGGAAGATCGCCCGCATGAGGATCTTTCCCGACGAGGCCGGCAGGATGAACCGAAGCGTCGCCGAGGTCTCGGGCGAGGCACTCGTCGTGAGCCAGTTCACGCTTCACGCGAGCACCGCGAAGGGGAATCGCCCCGGCTTCACGCGGTCAGCGAGGCCCGAGGAGGCGATCCCGCTCTACGAACGCTTCCTTGCCGTGCTCGGGCCGCTCGTGGGCCGCCCGCTCGCGACCGGCGTCTTCGGCGCCGACATGCGGGTCTCGCTCGTGAACGACGGACCGGTGACGATCGTCGTCGATTCCCGCAACCCGGAGTGAGCGGCCTCACGACCCTCACGACCCTCACGCTCGGCCGGGCGAAAAAATAATTTTCTCGTCCCCGTGACACGCGGCGGCTGGCCGGCAACAGACCTTTCGAGAGCCGATCCCGGCGGTGGGCACGGCGAGAGACCTTCATCAAGGAAGACAGGAAACGCAAGTCCATGAGTTCCCAGATCATCAGTTTGGTTGTGAGCCTCATCGCGGGCAGCGCCGGCGGCAACATCGTCGGGGCCCTTCTCAAGAACCGAAACCTCGGCCCCATGCTCAACACGGTACTCGGCCTCGTCGGTGGCGGAATCGGTAGCCAGCTCGTTGCGAACGTTTCCTCCATCGAGTCGCTCGTCGGTGGCGCCGACAACCTCGCCGGCACGGGCGGCCTGTCGGCGATCATCGGGGCGCTGCTGCCCCTGATCGTCAGCTTCCTCAAGAAGCCGGCCAACGCCTGAGCGGCCCCCCCTGGGCACGGTCGGCGGATCGACACGACGGCCGAGGGGCGAATAGCCCCTCGGCCGGGTCGTTTTCCCAGGCCAACGCATACACTTCCCTCGGAGGTTCATGATCTCGACGGGAGACGGCACTATGCCAGGCCTTGAATCGCTCATCGACGCAGCCGTGGCTCTCGCGGCCGAGCTCCAGCGGGAGGCGGTGAAGCTGCAATCGGCGGCCGAGCGGCGACAGCAGGCCGAGCTCGACCGGATGCTCCAAAGCCCCGCCGACAAGGCGACGCTCGTCGAACTCACCGACCAGGCCTTCCGGTCGCACGCGGCCGCGCGAACGGCCGAGCAGTTCACGCACATCCTCGACGTCCAGGGGATCCCGAGGTTCTTCAGTCCGCTCGACCAGGCCCTCCTGCTCGGCTTCCAGACGTTCGGCGACTGGCTGCCGTCGGTGACGGTGCCGCTCGTCAAGGAGCACCTGCGACACGAGACCGCCAACGTCGTCCTGCCGGCGGAGCCCGAGCTGCTCCACGAGCACCTCGCGGCCCGACGGCGGCAGGGCCTGCGGATGAACCTCAATTTCCTGGGCGAGGCCCTGCTCGGCGAGGAGGAGGCCCGGTCGCGGCTGGAAAAATACCTCGCGGCCCTGCAGTCGCCGGACGTCGAGGTGCTCTCGGTGAAGATCTCCACGCTCGACTCGCAGATCCTGCCGATCGCGCGGGAGCACACGCTCGGCCGTCTCTGCGACCGGCTCGAGCTTCTCTATCGGGCCGCCGCCCATGCGACGTTCACGCGGCCCGACGGCAGTCGCGTTCCCAAGTTCGTGTACCTCGACATGGAGGAGTATCGCGATCTCACGCTCACGGCCGAGGCGTTCATGCGGACGCTCTCGCGGCCGGGTCTCGAGAAGGTGCGGGCGGGGATCGCCCTGCAGGCCTACATCCCGGACTCATTCCGATGGCAGCGGCGGATCACCGATTGGGCCCGCGAGCGGGTCGCGGCGGGCGGTGGCCCGGTGACCATCCGGATCGTGAAGGGGGCCAACATGGAGATGGAGCGGATCGACGCGGCTCTCCACGACTGGCCGCAGGCTCCGTTTGGCTCCAAGAAGGAGACCGACGCCAACTACAAGCGGATGCTCGACTACGCCCTCGAGGCCGCCCACCTCGACGCCGTGCAGGTCGGGATCGCGTCGCACAACCTCTTCGACGTCGCCTACGGCCTCGTGCTCTCCGCCGAACGCGGGGCAGGGGACCGGGTGCAGTTCGAGATGCTCGAGGGGATGGCGAACCACCAACGGCGGGCGCTCCTCGCCCACACACAGCGGCTGCTGCTCTATGCGCCCGCCTGCCGCAAGGAGGAGTTTCTCAACGCCATCGGCTACCTGATCCGGCGGCTCGACGAGAACACCGGCCCGGAGAATTTCCTCGGGCACGCCTTTCGGCTCACGGTCGGCAGCGACGAGTGGAAGCTGCTCGAGCGGGGATTCCGCGAGTCGTTCACGATTCCCGTCGCCGACGAGCCGCAGCGGCGGCAGGATCGCCACAATGAAGCCTTCCCCTCGCCGCTCCCGGAGCGGCCCTGGCAGGCATTCGAGAACGAGCCCGACACCGACTGGTCGCTCCCGCAAAACGCCGAGTGGGCCGCGTCGATCGTCGCCCGGGATCCCGACGAGTTTTCCGGCCGCGTCGTGCCGGTGGTCGTCGCCGGCCGCGAATGCGAAGGCGTGGAACAGCGGCCGTGCCGCGACCCGTCCCGCGGGGGCAGGTCGATATGCCATCACGCGATCGCCGGCGACGCCGAGATCGACGAGGCCGTCGCGACGGCAAAGGCCGATCCCGACGGCTGGCGGACGCGGTCGGTCGATGACCGCAGCGTCGTCCTCGGCCGTGTCGCGCAGGAGCTTCGCCGGTCGCGCGGCGAACTTCTGCGGGTGGCCATGCTCGAGGGGGGCAAGCTGCTTGCGGAGGGCGACCCCGAGGTCTCGGAAGCGGTCGATTTCGTCGAGTTCTACCGGGCGACCGCCAGGATGTTTTTCGAGATGCCGGGCGTCGAGGCGAAGGGCTGCGGCGTCGTCGTTGTCGTGCCGCCGTGGAACTTCCCGATCGCGATCCCCTGCGGCGGGATCGCGGCGGCGCTTGCCGCGGGCAACACGGTGATCCTCAAGCCCGCGAGCGACACGGTGCTCACAGCCTGGGAGGTCTGCCAGTGCTTCTGGCGGGCCGGCGTGTCGCGGCGGACGCTGCAGTTCGTGCCCTGCCCGGGGTCGGGGGCGGGCTCCAGGCTCGTCAGCCACGCCGACGTGTCGGCCGTGATCCTCACGGGAGGCACCTCGACCGCCCTCTCGATGCTCGCGATGAAGCCCGACATGCGGCTCTCGGCGGAGACGGGCGGCAAGAACGCGACGATCGTGACGGCGATGAGCGACCGCGAGCTTGCAATCAAGCACGTCGTGCATTCCGCCTTCAGCCATGGCGGCCAGAAGTGCTCGGCGACGTCGCTTCTGCTGCTCGAGGCGGAGGTCTACGACGATCCGAGCTTCAAGCGGATGCTCTGCGACGCCGTGGAAAGCCTCCATGTCGATTCGGCCCACCAGCTCCACACGCGGCTCGGGCCGCTCATCAGGCCGCCCGCCGGGGCTCTCGAAGAGGCCCTGAAGACGCTCGAGCCGGGCGAGACCTGGGCCGTGATGCCGAGACGGGTCGGAGACCATCCCAACTTGTGGTCGCCGGGCGTGAAGTACGGCGTGACGCCCGGCAGCGTGACTCACCTCACGGAGTTCTTCGGACCGCTGCTTGGCGTGATGCGTTTCACGAAGCTCGCCGAGGCGATCGAGATCGTCAACGCCACGGGCTACGGGCTCACGACCGCCATCCACAGCCTCGACGACCGCGAGATCGCCCAGTGGAAGCGGGGGATCCGGGCCGGCAACCTCTATGTGAATAGGGGCACGACCGGCGCGATCGTGCTGCGGCAGCCGTTCGGCGGCATGGGCAAGTCGTCCGTCGGTCCGGGCCTGAAGGCGGGTGGGCCGAACTACGTCGCGGCGTTCCTCGACCTTCGCGACGCCGAGGCCGCCGTGGCGACGCCGAAGCATGCGATCGAAGATGCCAACCTCGCGACGCTCGTGGCCCGATTGCCGCTCGACGCGGAGGGGAGCCGGCTGCGGGCGGCGATCGCGAGCTACGACCTCGCCTGGCGGGAGGAATTTTCCCGCGAGCACGACCACTTCCGCCTGCTCGGGCAGGACAACACCCGTCGCTATCTGCCGCTCGCCGTGGTCTGCGTGAGGATCGTGCCGGCCGACAGCTGGTTCGAGATCGTGGCCCGCGTGGCCGCCGCCCGCGTCACCGGGGCCCGCGTGCTCGCCTCGTTCGCCCCCGGCTGTCCGAAGGCCTGGCACGACACGCTCGACGCGTGGACGGATGACTGGGCGGGCGGCATCGAACTCGTCGAAGAGCCCGAAGAAAGCGTTGCAGCACGCCTGTTGCGGCCCGACTTCCGGATCCGCTACGCCGGCCGCGACCGCGTGCCCGCTTCGCTGCGTCGGGCGGCGGCCGCCGAGGGCCGGTGGATCGCCGACGTGCCGGTCGTGGCCGCAGGCCGCGTCGAATTGCTCTGGTATCTCCTCGAGCAGAGCATCTCGTACGATTATCACCGCTACGGCAACCTCGGCCGCCGTAGCGGCGAACGGCGGCGGGAACTCCGCCGGTAGGAAACGACATGCGGCCCGGCGAGAAGAACACGACGCAAGAACTGAGCCTCGGCGACGACCGCGATCGATGCCTTCGGCGCACCGCCGAGGTCGTGCGGCAGGTCTGGTCGAGCTTCGATGCGGCGAGGGACGTCGAGCCCGCGGTGACCCCGGACATCCGCGAGGCGCTCTCCGCTCCGCTCCCGGCATCGCCGACGCCGGTCACCACGGCGCTCGACGAGGCGGCAACGATCCTCGACTGCTCGCTCGCCCAATCGCGGCCACGGTTTCTCGCGTACATCGGCTCGAGCGGCCTCGAGGTGGGCGCGATCGCCGACTTCCTCGCAGCGTCCTACGACGTGAACATGGCCGTGTACGCCCGGGCCGCCTCGCTCCTCGAGCGGCAAGCGAGTCGATGGCTCGCCGAGTTCATCGGCTACCCTCACGGCCACGGGCTCTTCACGAGCGGTGGAACGGTCAGCAACCTCACGGCCCTCGCCGCCGCCCGGGAAAGGGCCTGTCCGGGCGTCCGCGAGGCGGGCGTCGACCGGCCGGTCGCCGTCTACTGCTCGGCCGACGCCCACCATTCCAACACCCGGGCGATCGAACTGCTCGGGCTTGGCAGGCGTTCGATCCGCGCGATTCCGATCGATGCGAACCGGCGGATGCGGGCCGACCTTCTCGAGGAGACCATCCGTCGCGACGAGGCTTCGGGCGTTCGTGCGATGGCCGTCATCGCCACCGCCGGCACCACGCTCACCGGCGCCGTCGATCCTCTCCGCGCGATCGGCGAGGTCGCCGCGAGGCACGGCATCTGGATGCACGTCGATGCCGCCTACGGAGGGCCGGCGGCCGGCACGGCCATCGCCGCGCCGCTCTTCGACGGGCTTTCCCTCGCCGACTCGGTCACGGTGGACGCCCACAAGTGGCTCTTCGTGCCGAAGGCGTGCAGCATCCTGCTCGTGAAGGATCCGTCGTCGCTCACCGCGGCCTTCGCCCACGACGAGGCCTACATGCCCCACGAGGCCGCCGAGCCGAATCCCGTCGACGCCACGCTCGAATACTCGCGGCCGCTCTGGGCACTCAAGCTCTGGCTCGCCTTCAGAACACATGGTGCGGAGGCGTTCCGCAGGGCCATCACCGGCACGATCGATCTCGCCCGCGAGACCTACCTCCGGGCCCGCGAGACACCGGGATTTCAGACGCTCCCGACGCCGCCGCAGCTGTCGGTCGTGCCGCTGCGACACATACCCCACGGCATCACCAACGGCACGAAGGACATCGACGCCCACCAGCGGCAGCTCTGCCGGTCGATCGACCTCGACGGCAGGGTCTTCCTCTCCCCGGCCGACATCGACGGCCGCACCTGGCTGCGTCCCTGCTTCACGAACTTCCGCACGCAGCCCGCCGATGTCGATGCCCTCTTCGACGTGATCACCGAGCTGAGCGACCGCATCGCCCCCAAGACGACGACTTGATGCTGCACGGAACTCGGTCTTTCGTTCGTCCCGAGTTCGTATTTTATTTCCCGGGGAAGCTGCGATCGCCCAGTCGGCGGCGGGCCGGACGTTGGATATCATCCCGGTCTGGCCTGCCTTGGAAATCCTGATCCAGGCGATATGAAGGTCTACTGCGCTACGGGCAAGGAGACTTTCGCCGCCCACGCGCGCGACGACGAACGGCAGAGAGGAGTCGAAGGGCGTCTTTTTGGATCAGCGGCTCGCGACGCTCGACGCACCACACCGACCGATTTTATAGCGACACCGCTGCACTGCGTGGTTCGTCTTGCTTAGGCGTTTACTCGACGCTTTGCGACCCCCGCCTACCCACCGCATACAAGACAATCAACAGGACACAATAGAGGGCGATAAGGCCCGTCTGCGCCCAATAGGCGAGCGTCGAGCGGCCATCCAACACCGTTTCGAGGGCATCGGAAACATTGACGGCGCTCAGGCCGAGCACGGTAACGCCAATCGCCACTATTGCAGCGGGAACCGCGTTCCGATCGAAAGCCGCGTTCACAAAGAGGCAGATGTATGCCACGACGGCGAAGGAGATGATCTTGTCCTGATACGCATAGAAGGGAACGTCGTAGTAAACAAACAACAGCGGGTATTTCAGCCCGAAGAAATGAGCCGCCGCCATGCAGCAGAAGTAGACTGCGCCAGCCCACAAGGCGAGCCGAAGAAGCACGGGAGGCGGATTGCTGTTGCTCATCAGACGATTGAACCCCCGCGACCGGTAGCAATCAGCGGATCACGCCCTTGGGGTTATCCACACCGCCGGATTCTATCGCGAGTCTGCTGCATCGCGTGGCGAGCCGCGGAGACGGACGAAGGCGGAAGGCGATCATGCTACCGAGCTTTCGGGTACCGGACAGCCCGAAACGTCCCGACGTAGCCAAAGACTTCGCCAAAGATGGGATGAAGAATCCTCAGGTCGACGTCAACTACGTTGTCGTCGTCCGCGTGAGCTTGTTGAATGAACTTCACGCGCCCCAGGAGAAGCGGCCACAGCCAGTTGGGGAGATACCAAAGCCATCCGCCGATCCGAACCGCATTGGTTACGGTCGCAAGCGTAAAGCTTCGAGGCGGAATGAATTCCCCTTTCCAA
>CAZPEM010000113.1:0-10953 GCA_964585575.1 uncultured Chitinophagaceae bacterium | reverse complement strand
CCTGCCCGTCCTCCTTCGGAGAACGGGTGAGCGGACGGGATTCGAACCAAGGCCACCGCGTGATAAAGATGGCTTGGTACCAGACCGAACTTCGTCTCGCGCCGCGTCGCCGAGGATTTCATCTCGTCACCGCCGAGATCGAGGTCGCCCTGCGCGGCATGCCCCGCTTCACGGTCGGCCTGCTCCACGTGTTCATCCAGCACACGTCGGCCAGCCTCTCGATCAACGAGAATGCCGACCCTGACGTGCCCCGCGACCTCGAGGCGGCATTCAATGCGATCGCCCCGGAAGACTTCCCCCACGTGCACACGATGGAAGGTCCCGACGACATGCCGGCCCACGTGAAGGCGTCGCTCCTCGGCTCGTCGGTCACCGTGCCGATCGGCGACGGCCGGCTGCTCCTGGGCACCTGGCAGGGGATCTACCTCTGCGAGCACCGCAACCACGGCGGGCCGCGGTCGCTCGTGCTCACCGCCTGGGGCGAGTAGAGAACGCGGGGTTACGAGCCCCGCTTCGCCGACCGCACCGCCTGCCGGCGGGCCTCGACCGCGTCGCCGATCTCCGCGGCCAGACCCGGCGACCGCTGGAGGAGGTCGCCGATCACCGTCGCGTCGAAGACGACCGCTCTCAGGTCGTCGGCCGCCACGATCGCCACGTCGTCGGCAGCGCCGCCGATGGCGAGCTGGTCGCCGAAGCATTCACCGGGGCCGATCTCGCCCACCATCGTGGTGCGCCCCGCGGCGTCGGTGGCGTGCAGGGTCGCACGACCCTCGACCACGACCGCGAACCCGCGAAACCGCTGGCCGGCCTGCTGGATCGTTTCCCCCGCGGCGAATTCGACGATCCGCGGCGGACGGGATGCATCGGCCGCCGGCTTGAACCGGGCGTGGTCGTGGAGCAGCTCGTCAACGGTCTGAGGCGGCCTGCCGGGCGACTCGCCCGGACCGTATTCGAGGGCGATCGGGAAGGGGATCGTGAGGTCGGCCCGACGGGCTGCGTACCAGAGCCGTGTCAGGATCTGGTCGCGAGCCAGGCCGAGATCCTCCTGCCGGGCCACCGAGAAGAGCAGCCGGTAGGTGATCGAAAAATCGGCGTAGCCGACCGTCCGCACCGCCGGCGGCGGGTCGGCGAGCACGCCGGGCGTCGATTGCAGAAGCTCGAGCATCACCTGCTTCACGCGGTTCGGCGGATCGTCGTAGCTGAAGCCGATCTCGATGAAATCGGTCCGCGTGGTCGTGGGCCGGGAGAGGTTGCTGAAGGCGGCTTTGTAGAGCGAGACGTTGGGAACGATCAGCTGCTCGCGGGTGGGCGTCTCGATCCGCACGCTCCGCCAGTTGATCTCGGTGACCTTCCCCTTCACCCCCTCCGCCTCGACCCAATCCCCGACGCTCAGGGGCCGCTCGAAGAGCAGCATCAATCCCGAGACGAGGTTGCCCAGCGGCTCCTGCAGGGCGAGGCCGATCACGATCGACCCCACGCCGAGCGCCGCCAGCGCCCCTTCCACCTCCTGCCCCCAGACCTTCGAGTAGATCACCAGGCCGCCGACGGCCACGAGGATCGCCCGCACGAGATCGCGAAAGAGCGTCGGCACCCGCTCCCGCCAGGAGTCGGTGCCGGCCAGCCCGAAGAAGAGGTCGTTGAAGAGACCGAGGATCGCGTAGAGCAATACGACCCAAAAAAAAGTCTCCGTGACGCGTGTCGCCGTGCTCTCCGCCGGCATCTCGAGGATCGACGTGACGAAAACGACCAGCGCCAGCGCCGGGGCGACGAGCGTGCGGAAGGTCCGCAGCGAGCGGGCGAGGGCGAGGCCGCGGCGATCGCAGGCGGCGATCGCCTCGTTGAGCACGAGAAGCGCCGCCGGGAAGCCGACGGCCAGGAGCACGGCGGGCCAGAAGTTCGGGATCTGGCGGGCGATTTCGAGGTCGAGGAATTCCGGCATCGAGGTCACGCCCCCACCGTCCAGGCTTCGATGGCCGCGCGGCCGTCGAGGTCGATCCGCACCGGCCCCTGGAACTCCACCGCGTCGCCCGTCCGCTCCCGCACCGGCGCCGTGACCCGGATCGCCGCCTCTCTTCCGGCGGCCAGCCGCTTCGCGATCGCGACCGTGTCGCCCCAGAGGTCGTAGAGGAACTTGCGGCGGCCCACCACGCCCCCCACCGCCGGCCCCGAGTTGATCCCCACGGCCAGCCGCAGGGCGGCATGGTGGTCGCGGTTGAACATGGCCACGATCCGGTCCATCGCCTGGGCGAATTGCACCATGCGGCGGGCGTGGTCGGGCCTGGTCACCGAGAGGCCGCAGACCGCGAGATAGGAGCCGCCGATCGTCTTCACCTTCTCGATGCCACACTCCTCGGCCGCCTCGTCGATCGCGGCCACGAGGTCGCCAAGGAGGGCGAGCGCCCGCGCCTCGCCGACGCGGCCGCCGAACTCCTCCATCCCCAGCACCTCGGCGAAGAGCACCGAGACGTCGGCGAACTCGCGGCTCGCCTTCTCGTCCCCCTCGCGTCGCTGGGCCACGGCCGAGGCGGGCAGGATGTTGAGGAGCAGTTCCTGGTTCTCACGAACCTGCGCCTCGAGCTTCTCTCGCTGTTCCTTGATGCTCGCCGACATCTCGTTGAAGACCTCGCCGAGCTGGCCGAACTCGTCGCGGCTCGTGACCGGCACCGTGACGTCGGTGTCGCCGGCGCCGAGCCGCTTGGCGGCCGCGGCGAGCGTCCGCAGCGGCTGCGTGAGCAGATAGGAGCATGCGAGCGCGAGCAGCGTCGAGGCGACGGCCAGGCCGCTGGCCACGCGGAGCACCGTGCGGCCGAAGGTGCGAATCGGCTCGTCGGCCTCCTCCTCGTCCATCTCGGCCAGAAGCGCCCAGCGGAGCGAATCGACCTCGATCGGGCCGTAGGCGCTCAGCACGGGCACGCCCCGGTAGTCGATCGTCCGCATGAGGCCCGTGCGGCCGCGGAGCGCCTCGGCCACGCTCGCAGTCTCAACCGGCAGGAGGCAGATCGTCGTGCCCTGCCGCTCGATCCTCGAGACCGCCTCCTTCGAGATGCCGGCGTCGCCGAGCGACTCGAGGAATTGCTTCGGTTCTTCATGCATGAAGCGGCTGCGGCTGCGGGCGGTGCGGTCCTGGCCGACCAGATAGCACTCGCCCGTCCGGCCGAAGCCCTCGGCGGACCAGTCGTAGTTGCCGGTGATCACCTGGCTGAAGTCGTCGATCGGGAACTGCAGCACGAGGATGCCGATCATCTGCGGGCCGTCGAAGATCGGGCTCAAGACGAATCCCATCGGCCGGCCGAGGCTCGGCCGGTAGGGCTCGAAGTCGGCGATCCGGAAGTCGTCGCGGTCGCGTTGCCCCCGCAGCCCGCGGGCCTTCGCCGCCATCTGCGTGCCGGCATACGGTCCGGCTTCCAGGCTGGTGCCGAGTTCCGTCGTCTTCTGGTAGGTGTAGACGACGTCGAGCGAGTCGGCGTCCACGAGCATCATGTCTTCGAAGCCGAAGATCTTCACGACGCGGGCAAAGATCTTGTGGAACTTCGCGTGCGCGGCGCCGTAGTCGGTGGCGTCCTCGGCCGCCTCGAGAGCCTGCTTCTGGCCGTAGGGATGCGGGTTGCCGGCGATGTAGTGGTATTGGAGGTAGGCCGCGGCGGGGCTCGCGGGGAGATACGACTCGGCCGCCGGCTCGCTGTCGGTGTTCGCGGCGAGTTTCGGCAGGAAGTCTTCCGCGTAGAACTTCCGCAGGGCGGTGGACTGTTCCGTGGTGAGCCTGGCCGAGGCCAGCCGCCGGTAGGCCTCCCGCAACGCCCGCATCCCCTCGATCGTGGAGGGCCTGTCCGACACGGCGAGCACCTCCTCCCGCAGCGAGGAGAGCATCGTCTGGATCGTGGTGCTCTTCACCGAGCGGAGCGCCGTCAGCCGCTGCTCGATCGCCTTGTCGAGCGACGCCTTGCCCGAGGTGTAGCCGATCCAGGCGACGACGCCGATGCAGGCCAGGCTCACGGCCAGCAGCAGCAGGATCATCTTCGATTGGATGCTGAGCCGGTTCAGTCCTGGCATTCGTGCGGGACCCTCGGGAGGACGGCGATCGGTCGCGATCAGGGAGGCCGCGACGAGACAATACTACTGCGCAATTTCGGCGCTGAAGGCCGGAACAGCGTGGCGACGACGAAGTTGCCGATCTTTCGGCCGGCCGTGAGGCCGTCTTGGTTGTCGCTTCGCCAGTGGATGCCCCCGTACAAACGGCTGTCGGCCGACTCTCTCGCCGCCTGGGAGAACGACGTGTACGACCGTGGCGCGATCGAGGGGTCCTCGGAAGGCAGCGTGAAGCGAAACCGGTCGGATCGAAAGGAGGCCCTCAGCACCGCGGCGGCCGCTCCGCTGAACGACGCATGGCCCGACACGTACGCCGGAAACGGCGGTGTGATCAGGAGCGGTGTCCAGGTCGCCCCGGCGATCGTGCGGGGATTCCCGTCGGTGTCCGCGGCGCGGATCGCCGTCACGGGCCGCCAGAAGTCGGTCGCGTACTTCGCGTTCCACGCCATGATGGCGGCGTCGGCCATCGCGACGTTGAGCATCGCGAAGAGCCTCGCCGATTCGGAGATGCCGAGGTGACGTCGGGCGGCGGCGATCGCCGCGAGCGTGTTCAGGTGCCCCGGCGGCGTCGCGGTGCCGGCGCCGTTGCTCCAAAAACGCGCGATGGCCGTCTGGTCCGCCGTCCGCGTCGTGCTGTCGATCGCCCCCAGCGACTTCACCTCGCGAAACTCCGCCGTGTATCGCGCGCTCGTGAGCGACGGCACGTTCTTCGGCGAGAACTGCGACGGACTCGACATCGCGAACGGCCGCACGTTCGCCCACTGGGGCGCAAGCGCCGCGGCGTTGGCCGGGGGCGTAGGCTGCCAATGCCCGGGAAGCGGCGAGAGCTCGTGGACCGCGCTCGCGTTCCAGCCGTCACCGTCACGGGCCGCCAGGATCGCGTCGGCAGCCCGTATGCCGAGGCTCACCCCCGCCGTTTCGGCGTCTCCATCCGGCACCGCGGCGAGGCTCGCCTGCAGGGCCTCGTCCAACGCCGCCGCCCGGTCCGGAAAGAGCGACACAATCGCGCGGTGTGCCGCGCTCGCCACGGCCGCCTCCCGGCTCGTCTGTGGCGACGCAACGAGGGTGATCTGGTACGGGACGAACTTCCGGTCGATCGCATTGACCGAGTCGAAGATCGCGACGTGCGTGATCGCCAGGGCCCGCGACGCCGCAGGTGGTGGAGTGCGGTCGGCCCGGATCGTAGCCAGTGCGACCTCGTTCCAGCGCAACACCTCGTTCGCCGCGAGCGTCCGTCGCGGCTCGAGGCGTTCGCAGCCAAGGCCGACCCTCGAAGCGATTACGTGCGTCATGGCGGTTGCCGTCGTCGGTCCAACACACATCGGGCCAAGGCAACGGTACGAACCGCGATCGAATCTCCAACATGCGTCGATCACGAAGCGTCTCCAAGCGCGGACATTTCGCCGGACTGCGGCGGCATCTGGATTTGTGCCGCAAGGATCGGCATCGCACGCCCGCGGTGCCTCTGCTACCTTCCCCGGCCCCCTTTCGGCCCTCGAATCCCGAGAACGCTCGCCGCGTTCCCACCGTGCCATGGATGTCCTCCGCCGCGTGGAAAAGCTTCGCCGTTTCGTGCGCTGGCGGTATCGCGGTGGCGACCGCGTGCCGCTCTGGTGGCACGTCGGCCGGCCCAACTTCGGCGACGACATCAATCCGTCCTACTTCGAAAAGATCTCCGGCCGCGGCATGCGGTTCGCCGCCGACCGCCGGCAACTCCACATCCTCGGCGTGGGCAGCATCCTCGAGATGGCAAATGCGTGGTCGATCGTCTGTGGCTCGGGGTTCCTCGCGCGTCCGCGGCGGCCCCCGCCGGTGCCCGCGGCGCTCGTCGCGGTGCGAGGCGAGCTCTCGCGGGCCGCATTCGACCATGCGGACGACGTGCTCGTCGGCGATCCCCTCGTCCTCGTCGATGCGTTCGTCGCTCCGGTCGAGAAACGGCACTCGGTCGGACTCGTGCCCCACGTCCGGTCGATCGACGAGTGGCGGGCGAGAAACATCCGCGGGATTCATCTCGTCGATCCCTCCGGCGACCCGTGGGAGGTCGTCCGCGACATCGCGTCCTGCGACGTCGTCGTGAGCCAGTCGCTGCACGGCCTCATCGTCGCCGACGCCCTCGGTGTGCCGAACGTCTGGGTTGCTTCCACCGACGCCAAGACGGGCGGCCCGTTCAAATTCGAGGACTACTTTTCCACGCTCGACCGGCCGAAGGAGTGCGTTGAAGACACGGACGCGGTCTTCAACCGGCCGGAGTCGTTCACGGCGACGGTCTGCCGCTACCGCCACTCGAAAGGCGTCTACCGCCGCAGGCTGGCCGCCGCCTGGCAGCGGTTGGCGGCTGCGGGGTGAGCGGACGCGCCGTCAGGCGGCGGCCAGGCTGTGCGGACGGCCGCGGACGAGCCGCGCGGCGGCGACGGCCGGCCTCGCCCACCACGGAAACGGAAACCCGCGGGCGTCCAGGAACGCGACGAGATCGGCCTCGTTCGCAGTGCGTCGCGGCCCGATTGCCAGCCACAGAAGCCGTCCGATCGAATGGCTGCGGCCGGCCCGCCAGGCGTTCATGTCGATGGTGGGCGCGACCGCGTCGAGACGGCCGACGGCCTCCGCATGCAGGAGGAGTCGGGCGCACTTGTAGCAGCGGCCGCAGTTGACCGCCTTGCGGTCGGTGCGGAAGCCACGGATGCATACGAGCAGGTCGCCGCAGAGCCGGTCGTCCGCGATCACCTCCTCGGTCTTCTGGAGCCTCGTCGCCGCGCCGCCGAACGACCTCCAGCGGACGTGCGGCGTGTCGAACAGGGGCAGCAGTTGCGGGTCGAGCGTGGAGATGCCGCTGAACCTGCCGCGGCGTGGAGAGCGGCCAGCCTCCTCGCTCGACGCGTAGTGAAAGGCATCGAAGAGGTGGTCGAGCGTCATCGACGCGGCCGTGTTTCGCAGCGTGTGGCAGTGGATGAACGGCATGCCGCGGTAGGCGGCCGAGAGCACGCAGCGGGCGCCGACGAGCGGCAGGCCGAGGCGGCCCGCCACCCGGCGGGCGTGCGTCACCTGTTCCGCGAAGACGCGGTCGTCCTCCCCGTGCGCACCGACATGATGGTGCACGAACAGCCGCAGCCGCAGCGGATCGGGCACGTCGGCGGCGAGGAGCCTGTGCCTCACGAGGTGCATGCTGTCGATTCCGCCGCTCATGCCCGCGGCGGCTCCGCGGGGCGGCCCCGGCCGCGGTCGGGCCGGTCGGCCGTCGGCCTCGACGGGCACCCGCCGCCAGCTGGGGTCGAGCAGCCGCAGCGCGTCCTGAACCGGCCCCCGGAGCGAGTCGAGGAGCGTCTCGTCGATCGATCCCTCGACGATGAGCGGCTCGCCGCGCAGCATCGCCGGCAGGATCATCGCCAGGGCGAAGGCGTCGAACGTGTCGGTGCGACCGCGGAGCGAGGAATGGTCGCCGAAGCGGGAAAACACGATCCGCCGCTCCACGCCGTCGCAATGCACTGCGGCTGAAACGTCGAAGGAGTCAGCTGCGTCGCTGGACTCGAGGCTGCGGATGACGATCGCCACGGGATGCCGGCCGGCCCTGCCGGCTGAACTGGGGATACATGGAGAAAGTGAGATGTTTACGGCACGGTAACGCTCTCGCGGCGCGGGATGCAAGCCGGAGTTCGGCCTGTGCCCGGTCGCCGACGCCCCCTACGATTCCGGCCCCCCGGAGTCCCCGATGTCCGACGCTCGCATTCCGCTCCGCTGGAAGCTGCTGCGTGTCGCGCGGCGGCTGGGTCTGCGCGTCGAGTCGCGGATTTCCGTGCCCTCCGTGTTCATCACGGGCAGCGTCGGCAAGACGACGACCTGCCGCATGACGGCGGCGATCCTGGCCGCCGCGGGGAAAACCGTGGGGCTCACGACGACGACCGGCTGCTTCGTCGACGGCCGACCGCTGCGGCTCGGCGACAGCTCCGCCCCGCGGTGGGCGGCGATGGTCATGGCCGATCGACGCGTCGATGCGGTGGTGCTCGAGATGGCCCGCGGCGGAATCCTTCTCGACGGCATGCCGTTCCACGGCTGCGACGTCGGTGCCGTCCTCAACGTCCTCGACGACCACGTCGGCATCGACGGCATCCACACCCGCGAGCAGCTGGCGCAGGTCAAATCGATGGTCGCACGCAAGGCCAGACGGATCGCCGTGCTCAACGCCGACGATCCGCTCGTGCTGCCGATGCGGGAGGTGACGCCCGCCCGCGAGGTCTGCCTCGTGAGCCGCAGGCCCGACTCGCCGGCCGTCGTCGCCCATCTGGCCGGCGGAGGCCTCGCCGCGGTCCTCGAGCCGGAGCCGGGCGGCCTCGGGGGCACGCTGCGGCTGCGACGCGGGGCGAAGGAGATCATCACCCTCGCCGCCGCCGACATTCCCGCCACGTTCGGCGGCCGTTTCGTGCCGCCCGCCATCAACGCCACGTTTGCCATGGCGATCGGCCACGGCATGGGGGTCGCCGCCGCGACGATCCGCGAGGCGCTGACGGCCTTCCGCTCGGATGAAACCGACAACCCTGGCCGGATGAACCTCTACCGTGGCATGCCCTACACGCTCATGGCGACGAAGGCCGGCGGGGTGGCGGCCGGGAAGGCGATCGCGGAGTTCGCGAGGCAGTTCGTCGTTCCTGGCCGCAAGATGCTCGTCGTCTGTGCGGTGGGCAATCGTCCGGACGACTTCCTGCGGTCGGTCGGCGGGGCCTATGCCGGGGCGTTCGACACGTACATCTGCTGCGACTGGGAAGAACTCCGTGGGAGGCCGTCGCACGAGGCCGCGGGCCTGCTCGCGGCCGGCCTTCGCGAGGCAGGTGTGCCGCATCACGCGATCGAGATCGTGGCCGATCACGACACGGCGATCCGACGGGCCCACGCGGCGGTTGCGGCCGACGACCTGCTCGTCGTGGCGAGCCCGACCGCCGCGAGGGCCCCCGGGATGCTCAGGGCAGCTGCTGCCGCCTAGCGAAAGGAACCAGCCCATGCGACATGTCGTGTCCCGGGTGCGGGAATGGCTCCGCGATCAGCGGTTCGCCCGCCGTGGGCGACGTGCCGCGATCCGGCGAGCGGCCCTTGGAGATGTTCCCGTGGTCGCCGTCACGGGGAGCGCCGGCAAGACGACGACGGTCGCATTGCTCGCGCACATCCTCGGCGGGCCATCGCGTGTTGCCGCGAATGCCTTCTCGAACCGGGCCGAGGACGTCTTCAGGGTCTTCGACGAGTGCGACTCGGCGACGTCGGCCGTGGTGGTCGAGGCGAGCGAGTACCCGATCGGCACGCTCGGTCGGATCTCGGAAGCCGTGCGACCTACGGCGGCGGTGTTCACGATCGCCGGCCTCGACCATTTCGTCGCGTTCCGAGCCGCGGCGGCTGCTTCCCGCGAGATGGCCTTGCTTGCGGAACGGTTGCCGGCGGACGGCTTCGTGGTCTGCAACGCGGACGACCCGGAATTGCGTGCGGCCCTCGCAGGCACGTCCGTGCCCGTCGTGACCTTCGGGGGCGACGCGGCTGCCGACTACCGTCTCGTGGAGCGTGTGATCGATTCGGATCACCGGCTCACGGTGGCGTGTGATCACGGTGGTGAAGTCGTCCGTCTCGCCACACGATTCGTCGGTCTTCACTTCCACGTGCCGGTGCTCGCGGCGGCGGCCACGGCGCACCGCCTCGGCGTCAGTTGGCCGGAGATCGCCACCCACGTCGCCAGCTTCGAGCCGATTTTCGGCCGCTGCAACGTCGTTACGGTTCCGGATGGGCCCACGTTCATCTGCGATACCGCCAAGGCGCCGGCATGGTCTTGCACCGCCGCTTTCGCCACGCTCGACTCCTTCACCGGCGCACCGCGACGGACGCTGGTGCTCGGCACGCTCGCGGACTACGCGGGCGACTCCCGGCGGTGCTACCGGAAGGCCGTGCGGGCCGCACTCGATCGAGTCGATCGCCTGATCCTCCTGCGGCACTCCGCATCGCACGTCGGAGCCTCGGCGGCCGACATCGCGTCGGGAAGGGTGCTGCTCTTTGCGACGGTGGCCGAGATCGCCGGGCATGTCCGGAAAACGGCGATCCGCGGCGAGGCGATCTTGCTGAAGGGCTCGTGCCGCGCCGACCACCTCGACCGCATCGCACTCGACTTCACGCTGCCGGTTCGCTGCTGGCTCGACCGCTGCGGCCGCGGGATCGATTGCATCCGCTGCGATCGTCTGACGAAGGAATCGTCCCCTCGCCGATCGATGCGTCGCCGTGCGGCCTAGCAGGCCGTAGTCAGCTAGAAGTCGTAGGCGACGCCCGGCTCGACGAGCTCGACGTTGGGCAGCCCGAGGCCGGCGAGCTCCGCCGCGATGCGGTCGGCGTGGGCCGGCTTGCGGTGCACGACGATCGTGCGGACGTCGGCGGGCAGGCGGGCCCGCTCCCGGGAGAATGTCGTCGTGCTGAGGTGGCCGCACCGGTCGGCGAGGTCCGCGAGCGACCGTGGAAAGCTGCACTCCAGAAACACCGCCCGCAGCCGCCCGTTGCCCTCGAGATGCCGCCAGAGCAGATCGGTCGGGCCGGTGTCGGCGGCGAAGGCCACGCAGGCCGAGCCGTCGTCCACCACGAATCCGTGCGTCGGGCAGGAATGGGAGACGGGCACGGCCGTCACGCGGCAGCCGGCCCGTTCGATCGAGTCGAGCGGGGCGATCGGCGTGGCCCGGGCGAACTCGCCGTCGCTGTTCGACAGCTCGAAGAAGTCGGGCCAGATGTTGCCGTTGAAGAGATCGCGGCGGACCTGCTCGAGCACCGCGGTCTCCGCGATCACCTCCACGCCCGGCCGTCCGGGCTCGAACACGTTCTCGAGCAAAAGCGGGAGGCTCGCGACGTGGTCGAGATGCC
>CAZPEM010000112.1:0-10998 GCA_964585575.1 uncultured Chitinophagaceae bacterium | reverse complement strand
GGGCTTGCCCTGGGCGTCGACGATCTCCGGCACCACCCCGGGGAGTGGCAGCGTGCAGCTGCCCGGCTTGGTGGGGGTGCAGCCGGGCAGCGGGCTCATCATGATCCCGCCGGTCTCGGTCTGCCACCAGGTGTCGACGATCGGGCAACGCTTCCCGCCGATCACCTCGTGGTACCAGATCCACGCCTCGGGATTGATCCCCTCGCCGACCGTGCCGAGCAGCCGGAGGCTGGAAAGGTCACGGCCCTCGATGTGCTCCATGCCCCACTTCATGAACGATCGGATCGCCGTCGGCGCCGTATAAAAAATCGTCGGCCTCTCCTGCTCGACGATCTCCCAGAAGCGGCCCTCGTGCGGAGCGTTGGGCGCCCCCTCATACATGAGAATGCTCGCCCCGGCGGCGAGCGGGCCGTAGGTGACGTAGCTGTGGCCGGTGATCCAGCCGCAGTCGGCCGTGCACCAGAAGAGGTCGTCGTCGCGGAGATCGAACACCCACTCGGCGGTCGTCTTCGCCCAGAGCAGGTAGCCGGCCGTCGTGTGCTTGATCCCCTTGGGCTTCCCCGTGGAACCACTGGTGTAGAGGATGAAGAGCGGCGATTCCGAGTCCATCGGCACCGGATCGATCCCCTGCTTCACGCCCGCCACGAGATCGTGCCACCAGACGTCGCGGCCGGGCGTCATCTCGACCGGCTGCCCGGTCCGCTTCAGCACGACCACGTGCTTCACCGTCGTCGGTTCGTGCGACGTCGAGGCGACCGCGGCGTCGACGTTCTTCTTCAGGGGCAGCTGCGACCCCCGCCGCCAGCCGCCGTCGGCCGTGATCACGGCGACCGCCTTCGCATCCTGGTTGCGGTCGGCGATGGCCTCGCTCGAAAACCCGCCGAAGATGACCGAGTGCACCGCGCCGATCCGGGCGCAGGCGAGCATCGCGATCACGAGCTCGGGAGTCATCGGCATGTAGATGGAGACGACGTCACCCGGGCGGATCCCGAGGCTCGCCAGGCCCGCGGCGAAGCGGGCCACCTGCTCCTGCAAGTCGCGGTAGGTGAGCACACGCCTCTCACCCGTCGGCTCGCCGACCCACACGATCGCCGTCTTGTCACCCCGGCCGAGGGCCACCTGCTGGTCGACGCAGGCGGCCGACGCGTTCGTCCGCCCCCCGACGAACCACCTGGCGAACGGCGGCTGCCAGTCGAGCACCTGCGAATAGGGGGCTGTCCAGGGAAGCGCCTTGGCCCGGGCGTCCCAAAAGCCGTCGGGGTCGGCCTTCGCCTCCTCGTAGAGCCTGCGGTAGTCGTCGAGCGAGCCGATCCGCGCCTTCGCGGAAAAATCCGCGGGCGGCGGGAAGACGCGAAGCTCCTGCATGACCGTCGCGAGCCGGCCGTCGGCCTTTTGTGGCGATGACATGGTATCCCCGTCGAGATGCTCGAAAGGCGACAGTATATCGGCCTTTCACCGCGTCTTCATCCGGGCCGACCGAACCGTCACGCGAGGATCTCGGTGACCACCCGCTGCGGCTCGACGCCCGTGAGCCGCTGGTCGAGGCCCTGGAACTTGAACGTGAACCGCTCGTGGTCGATCCCCATCAGGTGCAGGATCGTGGCGTTGAAGTCGTTCACGTGTACCGGGTTCTCCACGACGTTGTAGCTGAAGTCGTCGGTCTCGCCGAACGACACGCCCCCCTTCACCCCGCCGCCGGCCATCCACATGCAGAAGTTCCGCGGATGGTGGTCGCGGCCGTAGTTGTCATTCGTGAGCGTGCCTTGCGAGTAGACCGTGCGACCGAACTCGCCCCCCCAGACGACGAGCGTGTCGTCGAGCAGCCCGCGTCGCTTGAGATCGAGCACGAGCGCGGCCGTGGCCTGGTCGGTGTCGAGACACTGGGCGGCGAGATCCTGGGGCAGGTTTTTGTGCTGGTCCCAGCCGCGGTGCAGGATCTGCACGGCCCGCACGCCTCGTTCGACGAGCCGCCGGGCGAGCAGCAGGCTGTGGGTGAACGAACCGGGCTTTCGAACGTCGTCGCCATACATCGCGAGCGTCGCCGCGGTTTCCTTGGAGATGTCGGTCAATTCCGGCACGCTTGCCTGCATCCGAAAGGCCATCTCGTACTGGGCAATCCGCGTCTGGATCTCCGGGTCGCCGTACCGCTCGAACCCGCGGGCGTTGAGCGCGCCGAGCGTGTCGAGCGTGCGGCGGCGGTCGGCCCGCGACACCCCCTCGGGATTCTGCAGATAGAGCACGGGATCGCCGGAGCCGCGGAGGGCCACCCCCGAAAACCTGCTCGGCAGATAGCCGCTCGACCACATCCGCGTGAAGAGCGCCTGCGAGGGATTGATGTCGGGCAGCGGCGTGAAGACGACGAACGCGGGGAGATCGTCGCTCTCGCTGCCGAGGCCGTAGGAAAGCCAGCTGCCGAGGCTCGCCTTGCCCGGGATCTCGCTGCCGGTCATCACGAACGTGCAGGCCGGATCGTGGTTGATGGCGTTGGTGTGGACGGTCTTCACGAGGGCTAGCTCGTCGACGATCTTCGCCGTGTGGGGAAGCAGCTCCGTGCAGATCCACCGGCCGCACTTGCCCACCTGCTCGAACTTGAACTTCGACGGAGCCACCGGAAAACGGGCCTGGCCGCTCGTCATCGTGGTGAGCCGCTGCTCGCCTCGAACGCTCGGCGGGATGTCCTTGTCGAAGTAGTCGGCGAGCTTCGGCTTGTGGTCCCAGAGGTCGATCTGCGAAGGACCCCCATTGAGATGGATGTAGATGACACTCTTCGCCTTGGGGGCATGGTGCGGCAGCCCGGGCAGCGGCGGGTGAACGCGGCCGGGCCTGCTCGTCGCGGGGCCGTTCGCCGCCTCCGCCAGCGCCCGCGACTCGAGCATCGACAGGGCCGCCGCTCCCACGCCCACGCCAGAGCCGCGAAGAAACGCGCGGCGGGCCATCGCGGTGCGAAACGCCTCGTACGCGGGATTCATTCCGTGCATGGAGTCAGTTCCTCGTGAGGGCCTCGTCGAGATTCAGGATCGTGTTGGCCACGAGCGTCCAGGCCGCCAGTTCCGCCGGCTCGACGTGGACCGGCGGCTTCGATTCGCCGATCTGAACGAGCTTCCCGGCGTCGGCCGCGTCGGCCTTGTATCGCTCCCGGTGCGCGGCGAGCGATTCGGCCACGATCCTGGCCTCGGCCGGCTCCGGGTCGCGGGCGAGCACGGTCCGGAAGAGCAAGCCGATGCGGCCGGCGTCGTCGACCCCGCCCGCGGCGAGCGACCGGGCGGCCAGCGCCCGTGCCGCCTCGATCTGCTGCTCGTCGTTCATGAGCTGCAGCGCCTGCAGCGGAGTGTTGCTCCGCTCGCGGCGGGCGCAGAACTGCTCGCGGTTGGGCGCGTCGAAGTTCGACATGAAGGGGGGAGGGGCCGTCCGCTTGAGAAACGTGTAGAGGCTGCGGCGGTAGAGCGACTCGCCCGAGTCGCGGAAGTAGGTGCGCGTGTTCGACCCGGAGAACCCCACCGGCTCCCAGATGTTGTCGGGCTGGTAGGGCTTCACGCCGCGGCCGCCCATCTTCGGCACGAGCAGGCCCGACACGAAGAGCGACTGGTCGCGGATCTGCTCGGCATCGAGCCGGATCCGCGGGCCACGCGCCAAGAGCCTGTTCTCGGGATCGCGGGCGAGCTGCTGCGGCTGCACCACGCCCGATCGCCTGAACGCGTCGCTCGTCACGATCAGCCGCACGATCCTCCGCGTGTCCCAGCCGCCGTCGCGATACTCGGCCGCGAGCCAGTCGAGCAGCTCGGGATGGCTCGGCGGCTCCCCCTGAAGGCCGAAGTCTTCGTGGGTCTTCACGAGGCCCGTGCCGAAGAACTGCTGCCAGAGCCGGTTGGCCGCGACGCGGGCCGTGAGCGGATGCTCCTTCGACACGAGCCAATTCGCGAGGTCGAGCCGCGAGGGAGTCTGCCCCTCCGGCACCGAAAGCGGCGGCAGGAAGGCGGGCGTGTTGCGTGTGACCTTTTCGCCCGGCTTGTCGTAGGCGCCGCGGAGCATCACGAAGCTCTCCCGCATCTTCGGCAGGTCGTTGAAGACGAGGCTCCACGGAACGAGGTCGTCGATCCCGCTGCGGATCTTCGCGAGGACGTCGTAGTTGGCGGCCGCGGCGATGAGTTTCTCAGGCGGGCTTGCCCAGACCTGCGTCAGCCAATGCCGCTTCAGCCGGGCGACGTCGGCCTGGTCGGTCGTCTTCTCGGGGCCCTGCTGAACGATCGACCGCAGCGAAACCGGAATGTCTTGAAGATCCGCATCCTGCTTGGACGACTTCTGCCTCCACCAGACGATGAACGACCCGGCCGGATCCATGGCAGCAGCGTCGGTCACCGACACGCCGATCGAATCCCAGCGGGCGTGGCCTCGGGCCTGCGCGAGGCCCACTGCCGTGACCCGCGTGCCGGGCTGCAGTCCGATGCGTCCCGGATCGATCGCCAGCCTGGCCCACGATCCCGCCTTGGGAAGCGGGCCCGCGTGCACGATGCCGTGGTCGGTCTTCCGCGTGTCGGCGAACGGGACGTCGGACCAGTCGCCCCAGACGACGCCGTGCTGCCACGACTTGCTCCGCAGCTGCAGCATGACCCCCTCCGGTGGATCGGCGGGATCGAGCCAGACGTGGATGGCGAGTTCGCCCTTGCCCGGGATCGTGAAGGTCTGCCCGCCTGCGGTCGCCACCACCTGCACGGGTTCCGCGGCCACGACGTCGAGACAACGTTTGCCCGCCTGCGCCGGCTGCTCGGCCGTGCCGTCGATCCAGCGGACCGTGCCTCCGGGGTTCGCCCGCACCACCGCCCCGTCCGGCCAGCTTTCAGCCAGCCAGAGCGTCTCCTGTCGGCCGGACGGCGAGCCACCGTCGGCCGGATCGACGTAGCCCGCCTCGGCGATCGCCTCGTCGAGGGCCTTCTCGTACGGAGCCATGTCGCGGTCGATCGCGGCGATCAGCTGTTCCTGCAAAGGCGTCTTCAGCGGCAACGCGGGCGCCGTCCGCCGCGTATTGCCGTCGAAGCCCGGATCGGCCGCCGAATTGAAGAACGCATAGAGCGAATAAAACTCCTTGTGCGAGATCGGGTCGAACTTGTGGCTGTGGCAGACGGCGCACTGGCCGGTGAGCCCGAGCCAGGCGTTCGTCATCGTGGCCGTGCGATCGACGGCGTAGCGGAAGAGCAATTCTTCATTGATCGATCCCCCCTCGCTCGTCGTGACGTTGCACCGCGAGAAACCGGTGGCGATCTTCTGGTCGGCCGTCGCATTCGGCAGCAGGTCGCCGGCGAGCTGCCAGACCGTGAACTGGTCGAACGGGAGATTGTCGTTGAAGGCCTTCACCACCCAGTCGCGGTAGAGCCACATCTGTCGCTCGTTGTCGAGGTGGAGGCCGTGGGTGTCGGCGTAGCGGGCGTTGTCGAGCCAGTGGCGAGCCATCTCCTCGCCGTGGTGCGGGCTCGCGACAAGTTTCTCGACGAGCCTGGCATAGGCATCGGGGGATGCATCGGCGACGAACGCGGCCACCTGCTCGGGCGTGGGGGGCAGTCCCGTGAGGGCGAACGAGAGACGGCGGATGAGCGTGGGGCGGTCCGCCTCGTCGTTCACCGGCAGCTTGGCGACGGCGAGGGCGGCGACGAGAAACCGGTCGATCGGGTTGGCGGCCTCGCCTGCCGGCACCTCCGGCCGCTTGATCGGCCGGTAGGACCAGTGCTTCTCATACGGCGCTCCCGCCTTGATCCACCGCGTGAGCAGTTCCTTCTGCTCGGGCGTGAGCGTCTTCTTCGAGTGCGGCGGCGGCATGATCACGTCGGGATCGGCGGCGTTGATCCGGACGATCATTTCACTGGCCGCCGCGTCGCCGGCCACGATCGCCCGCATCCCGCTCGCGAGCCGGCGGGCGGCCTCCTCGGCCGAGTCGAGCCGCAGGCCCGCCTCCTGCTCCCCCGGCCCGTGGCAGGCGTAGCAGTTCTCGGAGAGGATCGGCCGGATGTCCCGGTTGAATTGCAGGGCGGCATCGCCGGCCGACGCGGATGGAAGCCAGGCCGGCACGAGCAGCATGCCCATACGGACGGTCCGGGCGAGCCAACCTCGGCAGCCGAACTGCCACGGCGCCGGCCTGCCGCGGAGCCAGAGGTTCAACATGTCCATCAGGGCGGTCCTTTTCAGGTCGCCCGCTTCGCCGATTCCGTTCGTTGGGGCGGAATCGCTGACCAAGGGTGGTCGATCGGCGGGAGAAAGCAAGTATAGATATCGGCGGTGCACGAGCAAAACAACACCATGGCCCGGAACGAAACCCGCTTGAAGGTCTGCCCCGTCTGCGGCCGCGACTTCGCCTGGCGGCGGAAGTGGGCCGACTGCTGGGAGCAGGTGCGGTACTGCAGCGACCGCTGCCGGATGCGGAAAAAACGGCGGCGCGGCGACGGCACCGGCACGGAGGCCACCGCGTCATGAGGTCCCTTTCCCGCGATGAGGTTCGCTCGATCGACCGGCGGGCGATCGATGAGTTCGGCATGGCGGGCGTCGTGCTCATGGAGAACGCCGGCCGCAACGCCGCGGCCGTGATCGACTCGCTCCGGCCGGGTGGTGTCGGCGCGGCAGTCCGCATCGTCTGCGGCAAGGGCAACAACGCGGGCGACGGCTTCGTGATCGCCCGGCATCTCGAGCTGCTCGGCCACGACGTGCGGATTCTGCTGGCCGCGAGCCCGCGTGAGCTGACGGGAGACGCCGCCGTGAATTACAGGATCGCCGAACGATCGGACATCCCGATCGCAAACCTCTCGGCGGCGGGATCGAGCGGGTGGCAGGCCGCACTCGCCGAGGCCACGGCTTCGACGGCCGGCGGGGCTGCGGATGCCGACCTCATCCTCGTGGACGCCCTGCTCGGCACGGGCGCCCAGGGGCCGCCCCGCGGCTCGATCGCCACGGCGATCGCGGCGATCAACGCCTCACGCGCCGCCTCGCCGCGGACGAGGGTGGTCGCCATCGACCTCCCCTCGGGGCTCGACTGCGACACCGGCACGGCGGCCGGCGAGTGCGTGCGAGCCGACGTGACCGTGACGTTCGTCGCCCGCAAGCGGGGCTTCGACGCCGGGGCCGCGGAGGCGTTCATCGGAACCGTCCACGTGATCGGCATCGGCGTGCCCAGGAAGCTTCTCGCCGAGTTCGACTCGTAGACGATTCGATCCGTCACGGCGTCGGCTCGGCCGTGACGAGGGAGTCGGTCGGGTTCTCGACGAGCACGAGCCCGCGGAAGCGGACCTCCTGCGGCACCGAGTTCGAGTGGAGCTGCAGGCCGATCGGCCCCTCGCCGCACAGTTCCGGCTTCGGGTCGGTCCAGTCGAGGACCTCCTTGCCGTTGACCGCCAGACGGATCCGGCTGCCGATCGCGAGGATCTCCATCGTGTTCCAGTCGTGCTGTCGCCCCGCGGCGGCCGCCTTGGCCTTCCCATTCTGATCACCGGAGAGGCTGTTGCGACGGAACAGGTCGTAGAGACCCCAGCCCGACGGGAACATGACGAGATGGCCCTGATAGCTCGACGCCTCGCCATCCTTCTCGAACTTTTTGCCCCAGATGGCGACTCCCGAATGCATTTCGCTCGTCACGAGCTTCCCCTCGAAGAGGAGCCGGAAGTTGCGGTAGGGCTTCTTCGTCAGCAGGTAGGTGCTCACCTTCGGCGCGTTCTCCTTCGTGTTCTTCGCGACGATCTCGCCCCCTTCGATCGACCAGTAGTCCATCCGCCCTTCCCAGCCCTCGAAGTCGCGGCCGTTGAAGAGGTTGACCGCGCGGGACTGCTCCTCCGACGGGAGCTTGACGCGGTTCGACCAGCCGGCCGCGGCGGCGACCTCGCCGGCCGAGAGCGCGAGCCCGGCCGCGGGCGACCCGTCGTCCCGCAGCTTTCCGGCCGCCCAGAGAGTGCCCTTCGTGACCAGGTCGAGGAACTCGGGCAGTTCGACCGTCTGGGTGTAGTGGCCGATCGTCGTGCCGAAGACCCGCGTCTTGCCGTACTCGTTCGTCCAGGCCACCGTCTGCATGGCGTTGCGCTCACGGCTCATCGCCTCCGCGAGCGGCTTCGCCGTCTCGAACAGCTTGTCGCAGAAGTAGAGCTCCTCCTTCGGCAGGTTCCAGGCCTTCGGCAGCCCCTTCACGATCGGATGGTCCGCGACGATGTGGGCGGTGTATTCGTAGTGGGCGCCGTGACCCGGCGACTTGATGCCGCAGAGCTTGAACCAATCGTCGTTGCCCGCGCGGTAGCAGTGCATCGCGCAGTGCATCATCACGGCCGGCGTTCCCTTCTCGTGCTCCGCGACGATCTTCTTCAGGAACTCCGGATCCTTGACGTTGGCGAAGCACTCGTTGTGGAACACGACGTCGTAGCCCTTCGACCAGTCGGGCTTCTCGTAGATCGAGAGCCTGTGGTCGGTGGTCGACCCGCCCTCGTGGATCACCGTCGTCCTGATCCGCGCCCGGGACGCCAGGCCCTTCGCGATGACCGCCTTCTGCCCCTCGTAGTCGTGGCAGCAGCCGCCGGTGATGTAGAGCACCTCGAGGGGTTTTTCCTCCCCGGCCCGGGCCGTCGGTCCGCCGAGCGACACGAGCAGTGCCGCTGTCGCGGCGACCATGAAGGGGGAGATGCAACCGGGCGGAGTTTTCGCGTGACGCATGTCGGGCTCCAAGGGGGGGCGATGCGATGGGCCGATCGCGTCGGTCCACGTCGACCGCATCCTACGAAATCACGGGAGCCGGGCCATCCCGGCGGGAATGGTCTGGCGAGCAAAAAGGCCCTCCGGCCCGTCCGTCGGGCCGCCCCTTGCCTGACGGTTTCGGCCCCCCTATTTTTGAAGGGTCAAAAAACTTTTTTTGAGGCCTAGAAAATGCGCGCCCGTCCTCGATTTCTCCATGGTTTCACGCTCGTCGAACTTCTCGTCGTGATCGCCGTCGTGGGCACGCTCATCGGGCTGCTGTTGCCGGCGGTGCAGTCGGCACGCGAGGCTTCCCGCCGCTCCGCCTGCGGCAACAACCTCCGCCAGCTCGCCCTCGGCGTGATCTCCCACGAGTCGGCGAAGCGGAGATTTCCTGCCGGGTATGTCAGCGGTCCGACGGGTGCCTCCGATCCGGCCACCCGCGACCGGCCGCCGGGCACCGGCTGGGGGCTGCTCGTCGCACCGTTCCTCGAGGAAGGGGGCTTCGCGTCTCGTTACCGCGCCGATCTCGGCATCGCCCACGTCGAGAATCGAGATGTCGTCGCGGCGTCGCCGGGCGTCTTCCGCTGCCCTTCCGACGGCGGCCCGCGAGAGCCCTTCGAACCGCTCGTCGAGTCGGGCTCACCGCATCCTTCGGCTGCGAGGCTCGGCCGCTCGAGCTACGTCGGCAACGCGGGCCAACGGGAGCCGTGGTCCGAACCGCTCGACACCTGGGAGGGCGTGGCGAACGGGCCTCTCTACCGAAACTCCTGGCTGACGAACTCGCGAATCACCGACGGCGCTTCGAAGACCGTCTTTCTCGGCGAGCACACCTCGAAGCTCTCGCAAAAGGCCTGGGCCGGGACGATCCCGGGCGCCTGGTCGCACCCGGGCGGCGGCATCCGCGGGATCTCGGCCACCGAGCCCGACGCCGCCGCCACGCTCCTGCTCGTCCACAGCGGGCCCACCCCGAGCGAGCCGGGCGTCGTTCATCCTCCGAACGATCCGGTCGCCCACGTCTGCCAGATGTATTCCGACCATGCGGGAGGGTGCAACGTGGCCCTGGGGGACGCGGCGGTGCGGTTCGTCGCCAACGCGATCGATCACGAGATCTGGGCGGCGCTGTCGAGCTGCGACGGGAAAGAGTCGATTCCCGGCGACGCCTACTGACGCCGGCCCGCCAGGCGGAACGTCAGTACCAGATCCCGGCACGGACCATGAACGTGTCGGCGGGATGGTAGTCGGCCGTGTCGGTCACGTAGTACTCGACGAGCCGGCCCGTCACCCAGCCCCCTTCCAGACGCCAGCTGATCCCGAGATCGGCGGGCCGCCTCTCCCAGCCGGCGATGAGCCGGTAATCGTGGTAGACGACGACGTCGTCGGCGCCACCTTCCCGCCGCACGGCCCATTGGTTGCCGCCGAATTCCCCCGCGAGGTAGAGCCATTGGCTCGCGCGGGAGGTTTCGGAGATTCGCCAGGCGAACCGCGGCCGCGGAAAGAGGATTTCGTGTCGCTGCGAATCGGTCGGCGTCCAGAGGAGGCCGCCGGCGGGGAGGATGTTGACGTCGTAGCGGTCGAGGTAGATCACGCCCGCGACGATGCGGAGGTTCTCCGTCCATTCGTAGGCCCCGAAGCCATGGCCGGTGATGCGGAAGGCCTGCGAGGTGTCGTTGACGAAGTCGCTGTACCAACCGGGAGCGACCGCGAGATCGACGCCGAACTTCTCGCCGATCTTCCGCATCCATCGCGCCTGGATCCACGCATCGTAGAGCTGGGCCGGCAGCCCGGGGTTGCTCGGACCGGACGCCTCGTCGACGAACGCCGTGCCGAACCCCGCGGTCACCAGCAGCGGCGACTGCACCGTCGGCGCGGGCATCCCGATCGTGGCGCTCGACTCGAGCACCGTGAGCCCGAGGCCGTTCGAACCGAGCCGCGGCAGCTCGGTCGCCGTGAAGACGAGCGACTGGAGGGCCCCGGGCTTCGCGCCCGGCGGCAGCTTGCGACCCGACGGCGGCTCGAACTCCTGACGCGGCTGTCCGGGCGGGGCGACGTCGTCTGGCAGGAGAGGCTCCGTGAGATCCTGCGGATCGGCAAAGCCCGCCAGCCGGAACTTCGGAAGCATCGACGCGAAGCCGCGTTCCCAGGGGGCATCCGCGCCGGCGTTTGCCGGTGGCACCGCGGGCAGCGGCGAAATCTCGTCCGCCGCCGCGGTCGCGACGAACAGGGCGACGAGGGTCGCGGCCACGCTCGTCAGCGAAGACCGTGAGGGGCTGCCCGTGCCCCGTAGCCGGGCTATGGAAGCAAGCGCAG
>CAZPEM010000111.1:9390-11119 GCA_964585575.1 uncultured Chitinophagaceae bacterium | reverse complement strand
CCATGGGGATGCTCCCGCGTTGCCGCGACCTGCGATCGCAAGACGTCGACCCGGTTGCGAAGCCGCCGCATGTCGGTCTCGGTAAAGAGGCCGGGCGTGTGCCGGTTGAGCTCCTCCGCCTTCGTGAGCTTCAGCTCCGCGAGCCGCAGCCGGGCTTCGGCATAGCGGACATGCAGCCCGGCGTCGGCGGTTCCCGGAGCGACCTCGGCGGCCGGGGGTTTCGGATCGGCCGCCTCTGGCCGGTCCTGCATCACAACCGCAGAACACCAGAAGACGACGGCCATCGCGGCTGAGGCCGCACGCGTCCGGCCGATGGATCCAACACGTTTCACGCTGCTCGACATGCGTCACCTCTTTCGAACGGCACTCGATTTTTGCGCCCGACACTCTATGGCCTCGCCGGCGCCGCGGGCAACCTTCAGCCGGCGGTGGCCGCGACGAGCCGCCACGCGCGGTGGATACGTTCGTTGCGGAAGTCCTCGGGGATCGTGCGGTGGCTGATCTCGCGGATCGTGAAGAGACCGCCGACGGCGGCCTCGTCGAGCTTGAACCGCCGAAAGTTGGTCGAGAAGTAGACGACGCCGCCGTCCGAGAGATTTTCCCGCACGGCCGCGAGCAGCGCCGCGTGGTCCTGCTGCACGTCCCACGGCGTCTCGCTCTTCGCGGACCGCGAGAACGTCGGGGCATCGACGACGACGATATCGAACGGCTTCTCCCCCCGCCGCCCGCGGTGCTCGAGGAAGGCCCTCGCCTCGTCCCGCACGGTGCGGTGCCGGCCGGCGTCCTTGAAGCCGTTGGCGGCGAGGTTCGTTCGTGTCCAGTCGAGATAGGTGTTCGAGAGATCGACGCTCGTGGTCTCGGTCGCGCCGCCGGCCGCCGCGTAGACCGAGAAGCTGCCGGTGTAGCAGAAGAGGTTGAGCATCCGCTTCCCTGCGGCCTCGGCCCGCACCATCGACCGCGTCGTGCGGTGGTCGAGGAACAGCCCCGTGTCGAGGTAGTCGGAGAGATTCACCTCGAAGACCAGGCCCCCTTCCTTCACCGCGACGATCGCCTTCTGGGCGGCGACCTTCTCCACCTGCGAGAGGCCCCGCGTGCGGGATCGTTTCTTGAGGAACGTCCGGTTCGGCGGAATGCCGAGCTCCGCCGCGGCCGCCTCGACGATGCGATCGAGCCAGACGTCGTGCTCGATCTCCGTCCGATCGTGCGGTCGCTCATACTCGGCCGCGTGGAGCCAGCCGGCGTAGAGATCGATCGCGAGCGGAATCTCCGGGATGTCGCGGTCGTAGACGCGATAGGCCTCGATCCCCTGCCGCCGAGCCCACTTCGCCAGGTGCTTCTGCCGCTTTGCGAGCCGCCGGCGGAAGTCACCGATCTGGTCGTCGACCGTGCGGCCGGGAGAAACGATCCTGCCACCGACCTCGGGGGATGCGGCTGATGCTTCGACGGTGCCGCTTTCCGAGATCGACTGGACTCGGTGGCCGGCACTTTTTTCGGCCCGCTCGCGGATCTCCACTTCGAGCAGCTTGCAGGCGATCGGGCCGTTGGAGAGCGGCACGCGGCCGCTCGTCCGCAGGCCGAGCTGCTTCGCGGCCGGCGTGTCGGCCGCGAGGATCGCGGCCCGCCAGCCGCCGCAGTGCTGCACGAGCCAGTCGCCGATCCGCCGCATGAGCGCCGCTGCCCGCGGCAGCGGCAGCCGCTCGCCGTAGGGCGGGTTCGTGACGACGAGGCC
>CAZPEM010000111.1:2229-9290 GCA_964585575.1 uncultured Chitinophagaceae bacterium | reverse complement strand
AGCTGGTCCACGATCGCGTCCTTCACCACCTGCGCCGCGTAGAGCGAGTGGGTGAGGAACGTGTCGTGGATCGCGGCGTCGACCCGGAGCGTGTCGTCCGCACGCAATTGCTCCCGCCAGTCGATCTCCTGCACGGCCGCGTAGAGCGACTCAGGCGACGCCACCGTGAACCGGCCGAGCGGCTCGAGCACGCGGATCGCCGTGCGGGATTCGAGGACGGCCCGGTAGAGCGTCTCCTTCTCGCGGCCCGCCGTCGCCGAGAACTCGATCGTCCGGCGGCCGACGACGAGATCGGTCGCCCCGATCGACGTCAGTTCCCGCGCGAGCACCCATTCGAGCCCCTCGAGCGATCGCGCGGTGAGCCGCGCCGGCGCGTCGGCCCGGGCCGCCGGAAGCGGCCGCGGCGACTCGCGAATCTCTGGAAAGGCAGGGGCAGTCGTCACTCACCGAGCTTACCGCGGGCGACGAGCTTGGAAAGCTCGACCACGGTCACGGGCAGAAGCGAGAGTACGAGCACGAGCCCCCACTCCCGGCCTAGGTGCGTCTCCACGGCGAAGAACGGCTGGGCGATCGGGATCGTGACGACGACGAGTTGAAGCAGGACAGACACCACGCCGGCCACGACGAGGGCCGGGTTCGAAAGGAGCCCGCGGGCGACCGCCGTCGCAGAATCACTGCGGCAGGCGAAGGCGAAGAGGATCTGCGAAAAGGCCGCGATGCAGAAGGTCACGGCGCGGGCCATCGGCAGGTTCTCATCGCGGCCCTGCCACGCGAACCAGAACCCCGCCGCGCACGCTCCCGCGATGAGCACGCCATGCAGCAGGATCGTCGCCCCGCGGCTCCAGGTGATTACCGGCTCCCGCGGCGGACGCGGCGGCCGGCCCATGAGATCGGGCTCCGGCGGCTCCACGCCGAGCGCGAGCGCCGGCAGGCCGTCGGTGACGAGGTTGATCCAGAGGATCTGGATCGGCGCGAGCGGCACGGGCCAGCCCGCAAGCGACGAGAAGAACATCAGGAGCACCTCGCCAGCGTTGCACGAAAGAAGGTAGTGAATGAATTTCTGGATGTTGTCGTAGATGCCGCGGCCCTCCTCGATCGCCGCGACGATCGAGGCGAAGTTGTCGTCGGTGAGCACCATGTCGGAGGCCTCCTTCGTCACGAACGTCCCCGCGATGCCCATCGCGATCCCGATGTCGGCGGCCTTCACGGCCGGTGCGTCGTTCACGCCGTCGCCGGTCATCGCGACGACCTCGCCCCGGCTCTTCCAGGCCTGCACGACCCGCAGCTTGTGCTCGGCCGAAACGCGGGCGTAGACGGCGATACCGCCGACGCGGCGGGCGAGTTCCTCGTCGGTGATGCGGTCAAGGTCGGCGCCGGTGACGGCCTCATCCCCGTCGGCAATCATGCCCAGCTCCCGCGCGATCGCCCGTGCCGTCTCCGGATGGTCGCCCGTGATCATCACCGGCCGGATGCCTGATCTGCGGCAGAGCTTCACGGCTTCGCGAACCTCGTCCCGTGGCGGATCGAGCATGCCGGCAAGGCCGACGAAGACGAGCTCCCGCTCGACGCCGTCGCCGTCCGGAGGCCGCCCGCCGGGAAGCTCACGGTAGGCGAACGCGAGCACCCGCAGCGCCTCGCCGGCGAGGGCGGAGTTCGCCTCCGCGATCTCGCGACGGCGTTCGTCGTCGAGCGGCACCACCCGGCCACTTCGCAGCTCCGATGCACACGCCGCGAGCACGACCTCCGGCGCTCCTTTCGTGAGGAGCATCCGCGAGCCCTCCCTCCGCACGACCACGCTCATCCGCTTCCGCTGAGAATCGAAAGGGATCTCGTACTCGATCCGCGTCGTCTCGGCGTCGGGCGTGATGCCCGCCTTCATGGCGGCCACCACGAGCGCTCCTTCGGTCGGGTCGCCGACCACTTCCCACGCATCGCCGCCGTCCCCCCTCGGCCGGATCGTGGCGGTGCTGCACCACGCTCCGATCTCAAGCAGGCGGTGGAGCGATTCATCGTCGAGCGGACGCTCCGACGACGTGCCGTCGAGCCCGCGAAACTCGCCTCGCGGCGAGTACCCGGAGCCGGTCACGGCGTAGCGGCCGTCCGCGGTGACGATCTCCCGCACGGTCATCTCGTTTCGCGTGAGCGTGCCGGTCTTGTCGGAGCAGACGACCGTCACGGAGCCGAGCGTCTCCACGCTCGGCAGCCGGCGGACGAGCGCGTTTCGCCGCACCATCCGCTCGAGTCCCATCGCGAGCACGAGCGTCACCACCGCCGGCAGGCCCTCGGGCACGGCCGCGACGGCGAGGCTCGATGCGAGCAGGAGCACGTTCAAGAGCGGCTCCCCCCGCCAGACCTCCAGCGCGACGATCACGCCGACGATCGCGAGGCAGACCACGATCAGGATCCGGCCCAGTTCGCCGAGCCGCCGCTGAAGTGGCGTCGGCTCGCGGCGGTCGCGTTCGAGAAGGCCCGCGATCCGGCCGAGCTCGGTGCCCATCCCCGTCGCGGTCACGATCGCCGCGGCGCGGCCCGCGGCGACGACGGTGCCGGCGTGAACCATGGTGAGTCGGTCACCGATCGCCGCATCCGCCGGCACGTCGGCATGCGCGTCCTTCTCCACGGGCACGCTCTCGCCGGTGAGCGCCGCCTCCTGGACGGAGAGCGAGTGTGCCTCGACGAGCCTCGCGTCGGCCGGCACGGCGTCGCCCGCGGCAAGCTCGAGCCGGTCGCCCGGCACGATCCCGCCCGCCGGGATCTGCCGGGGCTGCCCGTCCCGCACGACGACCGCCGTCGGAGCCGAAAGCTTCCTGAGCGCCGCAAGCGCCGCCTCCGCCCGCCCCTCCTGGAGAAACCCGATCACGCCGTTGACGATCACGATCGCGATGATCGCCGCCGTGTCGGCCCACTCGCCGAGCACGCCCGAGATCACCGCGGCGACGACGAGGATCCAGATGACGAGATCCTTGAACTGCGAGGCGAGCCGAACCCAAGCGGGCACGGGTGGCTGCGCCGTGAGCTCGTTCGGGCCGAACCGCGAGAGCCTGACTGCCGCCTCCGCGTCCGACAGGCCGCCCCGCAGGTCGGTCCGGAGCGAAGCGGCGACGTCGTCGATCGACCGGTCGTGCATGGCGGACTCCTCGCAGAGTCAGTATCGCCGATCGAACAAGAGCTCCCACCTCAGGTCCGGGCGGCTGACGTCTCTTGGAACCGGTCCTGCATCGCCTGCACGCCCATCGGCTCGGTCTTCAGGCCCTCCATCGCCCGCACGACCGCCTCGGCCGCGGGCAGCGTCGTGATGCAGGGCACGCCGTAGAGCACGCTCGCCGCGCGGATGCGGCCCTCGTCGGTGCGGGCCCCCTTGCCCCGCGGGGTGTTGAGGATGAGGTGGACACGCCCGTCGATCAGGTGGTCGATGAGGTTCGGGTGCCCCTCCTGGAGCTTCTTCACGACCTCGACCGCGACGCCCGCCGCGGTCAGGGCCCGCGCCGTGCCGCTCGTGGCGATGAGTTCGAAGCCGAGCGCGATCAGCCGCCTGCCGAGCCCGACGATCGCCTCCTTCGCCTGGTCGCTCGCCACCGACAGGAAAATCCTCCCCTTCTCCGGCAGCATGATCCCGGCGGCGACCTGGCTCTTGGCGAAGGCGATGCTGAAGCGGTCGCTCACCCCCATCACCTCGCCCGTGCTTCGCATCTCGGGCCCGAGCGCGATGTCCACGCCCGCGAACTTCACGAACGGGAAGACGCTCTCCTTCACGCTCACGTGCGACGGCACGGGGTCGCTCTCGATCCCCTGCTCCGCGAGCGTCATGCCCGCCATCACCTTCACAGCCACCTTCGCCACCGGCATGCCCGTCGCCTTCGCCACGAACGGCACCGTGCGGCTGGCCCTCGGATTGACCTCGATCACGTAGAGCGTCGGCCGCAGGACACCGTCGCCGTCGGGCTCCTTCTTCACCGCGAACTGCACGTTCATGAGGCCGACGACGCCGAGGCTCCTCGCGAGGCCCGTCGCGGCCCGCTTGATCTCCTCCACGACCTCCGCAGAAAGACTGTGGGGCGGGATGCAGCAGGCGGAGTCGCCCGAGTGCACGCCGGCCTCCTCGACGTGTTCCATGACACCGGCGACGATCACGTCCTTCCCGTCGCAGATGCAGTCGACGTCGACCTCGATCGCGTCCTCGAGGAACCGGTCGATGAGCACCGGCTGCCCCTGCGCCACGGCAAAGGCCTCGGCGACGTACCGCTCGAACTGAACCTGGTCGTAGCAGATCTCCATCGCCCTGCCCCCGAGCACGAAGCTCGGCCGCACGAGCGACGGGTAGCCGATCCGGGCGACCTCGCGGCGGGCCTGCTCGAGCGTTCGAGCGATCCCGCTGGCGGGCTGCTTGAGGTCGAGCTTGTCGAGCAGCTCGCGGAATTTCTCCCGGTCCTCGGCGGTCTCGATCGTCTCCACGCTCGTGCCGATGATCGGCAGCCCCGCCGAGGAGAGGGCCCGCGCGAGATTGAGCGGCGTCTGGCCGCCGAGCTGCACGATCACGCCGTCGGGCTGGATCGCATCGGCGATGTTGAGCACGTCCTCGCAGGTGAGCGGCTCGAAGAAGAGCATGTCGCTCGTGTCGTAGTCGGTGCTCACGGTCTCCGGGTTCGAGTTGACCATCACGCTCTCGATCCCCATCTCGCGGAGGGCGAAGCTGGCGTGGCAGCAGCAGTAGTCGAACTCGATGCCCTGGCCGATCCGGTTGGGGCCGCCGCCGAGGATCATCACACGCTTCTTTCCGGGCTGCTTCGGGCGGACCTCGCTCTCCTCTTCCCAGGTCGAGTAGTAGTAGGGCGTGAAGGCCTCGAACTCTGCCGCGCAGGTGTCGACCGCCTTGAAGGTCGCGACGACTCCTCGCCGCTTCCGCTCCTCTCGCACCTCCAGCTCCGCCCCGCCGAGCATGACGGCGAGCTGCCGATCGGAGAATCCATACTGCTTCGCCTGCCGCAGGAGGGCGTCATCCACCGCCTGGAGGCTCCCGACCGACCGCAGCAGGCTCTCGAGCTCGACGATCTGCCGCAGCTGGTCGAGGAACCAGGGATCGATCGCGGTCAGCTCGTGGAGCTCCTCCGTGCCGAGCCCCGCCTTGATCGCGTACCGCAGATACCAGACGCGGTCGGGGTCGGGCGTGGCCACCCGCGCGCGGATCTCGTCGATCGAAGGCTCCGCGGCCGTGCCCCAGAGGTCCTTGCCGTCGCAGCCGAAGCCGAACGACCCCACCTCGAGCCCGCGAAGCGCCTTCTGAAACGCCTCCTTGAACGTGCGGCCGATCGCCATCGTCTCGCCGACGCTCTTCATCTGCGTCGTGAGCCGGCTGTCGGCCTCCGGAAACTTCTCGAACGCGAACCTGGGCACCTTCACGACGACGTAGTCGATCGAGGGCTCGAAGCAGGCCTTCGTCTTCCGGGTGATGTCGTTCTGCAGCTCGTGGAGCCGCCAGCCGACGGCGAGCTTGGCCGCGATCTTCGCGATCGGAAAGCCAGTCGCCTTGCTCGCCAGGGCCGAGGAGCGGCTCACCCGCGGATTCATCTCGATCACGATCATTCGCCCGGTCTGCGGATGGACGGCGAACTGGATGTTCGACCCGCCCGTCTCGACGCCGATCGCCCGGATCACGGCGAAGCTCGCGTCACGCATCCGCTGATACTGCTTGTCGGTGAGCGTCATCGCCGGGGCGACCGTGATCGAGTCGCCCGTGTGCACGCCGCAGGGGTCGAAGTTCTCGATGGAGCAGATCACGACGGCGTTGTCGTCGGCGTCGCGCATCACCTCCATCTCGTATTCCTTCCAGCCGAGGATCGACTCCTCGACGAGCACCTCGCCCACGGGCGAGAGGTCGAGCCCCCGCTGCACCTTCTGGTCGAACTCGTCGCGGTTGAACGCGACGCCCGAGCCCGAGCCGCCGAGCGTGAAACTCGGCCGGATCACCGCGGGCAGGCCGATCTCGGCAAGCACCTCGCGGGCCTCCGCGAGGCTCTTCACGATCCGGCCCCGGCAGGTCTCGAGGCCGATCTTCTGCATCGTGGACTTGAAGATCTCGCGGTCCTCGCCGCGGCGGATCGCGTCGGCCTTCGCGCCGATCATCTCGACGCCGTGCTTCGCGAGGATGCCGCGGCGGTCGAGCTCCATCGCGAGGTTGAGGGCGGTCTGTCCGCCGAGCGTCGGCAGCACGGCGTCGGGCTTCTCCGCCTCGATCACCTTCTCGATCATCTGCCAGGTGAGCGGCTCGATGTAGGTCCGGTCGGCCGTGCCCGGATCGGTCATGATCGTGGCCGGGTTCGAATTCACGAGCACGACCCGGTAGCCGTCTTCCCGAAGCGCCTTGCAGGCCTGCGTGCCGGAATAGTCGAACTCGCAGGCCTGCCCGATGACGATCGGCCCGGATCCGATGAGGAGAATCGTGTGGAGATCGTCTCGACGGGGCATGCAAAGTTCCCGGGTGCGCGCAAAACTGCCAGAGACTAGCATCCACCCCCTCGCGGCAGCAACGAACCGCTACAATTTCCGCGACCGACACGACCTGCAGGAGCCCTCGCATGAGCATCGCCACCCCCTCGCTCGACGCCTGCCGCGAAAGGCTGCCCGACGAACTCAAGGACATCCGGCTCAATCTCGCGGCCGTCCTCACCGGCGAGAACCTCTCGGCCGTGCAGGCCCTCGGCGTGGCCCTCGCTTCCGCCCGGTTCGTACGGTCGAAGACGCTGGCCGACGCGATCGAATCGGATCTCCGCGGCGGCGGGGGCGAGTCGGCGGCGGCCGTCGTCTCCGACGCCGTCGCGTCGGCCGGCCTCATGGCGATGAACACCGTCTACTACCGGTTCCGCCACATGCTCGGCAAGGAGAGCTACGAGGCCCGCTCCCCGCGGCTGCGGATGGGCCGGATGGTCCAGCCCGCCACGAGCAAGGCCGACTTCGAGCTCATGAGCCTCGCCTGTGCAGCACTCGCCGGATGCGAGCTGTGCATCAAGAACCACGAGGCGAGCCTGCTCCACCTGGGAGTGAGCGAAGACGCCTGCCATGATGCC
>CAZPEM010000111.1:0-2129 GCA_964585575.1 uncultured Chitinophagaceae bacterium | reverse complement strand
GACCTCGCCCGCCTCGGCTGCGACGCCGAATGGATCGAGACGCGAAGCGGCATCCGCGAGCGGCGGCACGCCCCGCCGGAGATGGCCACGAGCGACATGGCCGTCGCCGCCGGAGAGCGGGCGATCGCCGCGGGATCGGTCGATCGCCGCTCGATCGATCTGCTCGTGCTCGGCACGTTCACGCCCGACATGCTCATCCCCTCGACCGCCTGCATCGTGCAGGAGAAGCTCGACCTCGACGCCCCGGCGATGGACGTCACGGCCGCCTGCGCGGGCTTCGTGTATGCCCTGGCGACGGCGGCGCAGTTCCTGGCGGCCGGATCGAGCTCGACCGCGCTCGTCATCGGCGCCGATGCCAACTCACGGCTCGTCGACCCGAACGACCTCAAGACCTGGCCGCTCTTCGGCGACGGCGCCGGCGCGGTGTTGCTTCTGCGGGACGAGGCCGCGACCTCGGAGGACACCCGGGGCCTGCTCGCCTTCTCACTCGGCTCCGACGGCCGCGGCGCGGGCCTGCTCGCCTGCCCGATGAGCGGCTCCCGCGAGCCGATCTCGGAGGAGGGCGCCCGCAACCGCCGGCAGTTCATGCAGATGGACGGCAGGGCCGTCTTCAAGTGGGCCATCCGGCTCGCCGAGCAGAACGTGCGGGAGGTGGTCGCCCGCGCGGGCCTCGCGCTTGCCGACATCGACTGTTTCATCCTCCACCAGGCCAACGCCCGGATCGTCGAGGGAGCCCGCGAGGCGCTCGGCATCCCGCCGGAGAAGTTCGTGATGAACCTCGACCGCTACGGCAACACCTCGAGCGGCTCGATCCCGCTGGCGATGGACGAGGCCTGGCGGGCCGGCCGGATCGGCCCCGGCAGCACGGTCGTCGTCTGCGGCTTCGGCGGCGGCCTCGCCTGGGGCAGCGCCGTCTGGCGGCTCTAGAGATCTGCCCGTGCACGGGCCAACTTGACGTTGAAATACTCATGAGTAAATTCACCTGCTAGTGAAAACACAGACGTCCGCATCGCTGTTTGACAGCCATTTGACAGCCAATTGAGCAAGGTGCTCCCTTGAGCCTCTCCCGATCGATCCTGCCCGCCGTGGAGGAGGATCTCGGGGAAAAAATGGTGTTCGTCGGCGGGCCGCGGCAGGTGGGGAAGACGACGCTCGCCCTGTCGCTGCTCGTACCGAAGACGACCGCCGCTTCGCCCGCGTATCTCACATGGGATTCGCTCGAGGACCGAGACGCCATCCTGGCCGGCCGCCTTCCCGCGGGCGGCTCATGGCACGGCGGTAAGTCGCTCGTGATCCTTGACGAACTGCACAAGTTCGCCGGCTGGCGGACGCTCGTGAAGGGTTGGTTCGACAAGCATCGGACCACGACCGCATTCCTCGTGACGGGATCCGCACGCCTCGACTACTACCGCAAGGGGGGCGACTCGCTCGTCGGCCGTTTCCACTACCACCGGCTGCATCCTCTCTCGATCCGAGAAGCCGGCTGCGGCGTCGCCGAACTCCTTCGATTCGGCGGCTTTCCCGAACCGTTCGTGAAAGGGCAGGAGCGATTTCACAGGCGGTGGCTACGGGAGGTGTCGGCGAGGATTCTTCACGACGACCTTCGGGACCTCGAGCGGGTGCGGGAAGTCTCGCAGCTCGAACTGCTTCTCCACCACCTGCCTTCCTGCGTTGGCTCGCCGCTGTCGGCCAATTCGCTCGGCAAGCTTCTGCAGGTATCGCACGCGAGCATCGAACGCTGGCTGGCGATGTTCGAGCGGCTGTACCTCGTCTACCGGATCGAGCCCTTTGGCTCCCGGCGCATTCGCGCGGTTCGCAAGGAGCGCAAGCTCTATTTCTGGGACTGGTCGCGGGTGACGGAGCCCGGCCCGCGGTTCGAAAACCTCGTCGCGAGCCACCTCCTCAAATACTGCCATGCCGTGGAGGACACGGAGGGTCGGGCGATGGAGTTGCGGTTCATTCGCGACACCGACCGACGCGAGATCGACTTCGTCGTGCTTCGGGATGGCCTTCCGGAGTTTGCGGTCGAGTGCAAGACCGGCGAACGGGAACCGGCACCAGCGTGTCGGTATTTCCGCGAACGCACCGACATCCCGGCCTTTTATCAGGTGCACTGTGGCGAGAAAGAC
>CAZPEM010000110.1:0-11272 GCA_964585575.1 uncultured Chitinophagaceae bacterium | reverse complement strand
AGGATGCAGTTGCGGGCGAAGCGGGCCTTGAGCGAGTTCTGCGTGTCGTCGGCCCCGTAGAGCTTCAAGGTCTCGGCCGACTCGTCGGAGAGGTCGGCGATCCGCGGCGCCGAGAGCTGCATTTTTGCAGCCAGCTCGTAGGCGGAGATCCTCGCCGCGAGATCGGTGTCGCCGGGGTGCTGGGCGAGGTGGTCCTCGTTGAGCTTCCGGAGAAAATCCCGGCTCGCCGCATCGGCCTCCTCGGAGATCGTGCCGGGCCGAAACAGGTTTGGGATCGGCCGGTCGGCGTTGAAGGAGGTGCCCTGGAACACCGCCGGCAGGAAGGCGCTTTGCCACTGTCGCGGGCCGATCTGGGGGCCGCCGCGGGGATCGGGGATCGCCACGAAGGCCGGCAGGTCGCGACACTCGCTGCCGAGCGCGTAGGTGACCCATGCCCCGATGCTCGGGAAGCCGTCGAGTGTGAAGCCGGTGGCCATCTGGGTCTCGGCCGGCCCATGGGTATTGCTCTTGGCCGTCATCGAGTGGATGAAGCACATTTCGTCGGCCAGCTCGCCGAGCATGGGCAGGAGGTTGCTCGTCATGGTGCCGCTTTCTCCTCGCGGCTTGAACTCCCAGAGCGGCTTGATGAGATTGCCCTGCTCCCCCTGGAACGTGATCAGCTTCTCGCCGCCCGGCGTGGGCATCGGAGTGTCGTGCCGCCGCACGAGCTCGGGCTTGTAGTCGAACGTGTCCAAGTGCGAGATCGCGCCCGAACAGAAGATCATGAGCACGTTCTTCGCCTTGGCGGCGAAGTGTGGCGTCCGGGGCGCATACGGCTGGGTCGGATCGATCGCCGGACGGATCGGCGGCCCGGCGGCGAGGAGCCGCCCCTCGTGCAGGAGCGCGGCGAGCGCGATGCCACCGAGCCCCGTGCCGCCCCACTGCAGGAACTGGCGGCGGTCGAGCAGTCGGCGACCGGCGTGGGAGAGGTCGTGGCGCATGGCTCGGCTCCGGGGCGGGTCAGTACACCGTGATGAATTCGCTGGCGTTGTAGAGGCTGCGGCAGAGCATCGGCAGGCCGTGCTTGCGGACGAGCGCGACGGCGGCCGGCATCTCCACGGGCGTGGGCTCGCGGCCGAACGCGAGGAGCAAAGCCCGGCGGACCTGGTCCTCCGGATTGGGGCCGGCCTCCTTCTCGACACGGGTTGCGAACCTGGCGGCCTGGTCGAGGAGGAAGCCGCCGTTGAGCATGTTGAGCGCTTGGAGGGGCGTCGTGCTCACCGTCCGCTTGGGTTGAACCTGGCCCGCATCGGGGCAGTCGAAGGCGCCGAAGAACGTGTCGAGTTCCGCTCGCGGCTTGCTCTGGTAGACCATCCTGCGGAACTCATCGCCGGAGAACTTTTCCTTCGTGGCGTAGACCTTGACGTAATTCGTGTTCGGCTCGAAGAGATCGAAGCCGGGGCCGCCCATCTTCCTGTCGAGGCCGCCGCTCACGGCGAGAATCGCGTCGCGGAGCGGTTCGGCCTCGAGCCTGCGGGGCGGATACCGCCAGAGCAGACGCGAGCCGGAGTCGGCGGCGATGCCATCGGGGCGGGCGGCGGTCGACTGCCGGTAGGTGCGGCTGGTGACGATGAGCCGGTGCAGGTGCTTGAGCCGCCAGTTTGCGGAGATGAGCTCGGCCGCGAGCCAGTCGAGCAGTTCGCGGTGGCTGGGGTTGCCACCGTTGACGCCGAGATCGCTCGGCGTGTCGACGATCCCGGTGCCAAAGTGGTAGTGCCAGAGACGATTGGCGATGACCCGGGCCGTGAGGGGGTTGTCCTTCGAGGTGATCCATTCGGCGAGCCGCTTTCGTCGCTCTTGCTCGGGGGCGGTCTCCTCGAGGCTCATCGAGCCGCCGAAATTCGTCAGGGTGCCCGGAGCGATCCGCTCGCGGGGCGCCATCGGATCGCCCCTGAAGAATCGATGCGTGGGGCCGGGCTGAACGAACCGGCCGATGTAGGCCGGCGGCGACTCCTTGAGCTTCGTCATCTCCTTCTGGGCTGCGGCGATCTGCGCGGTGAGCGAATCGGCCTCGGCCCGCTCGTTGGGAGAGAGCGAGGCGGGTTCGGTCGGAGCAGGGGCCTTGCCGCCGTGGGGAATGCGACCTTTGTCGCTCGCCACGGTCTTCCAGGCCTTGCCGTCGTCGGAGACGGCCACCTCGTACCGCGTGGCGACGCGATCGGAGAACTGCGGCGATGGACTGCGGTCGCGGCTCCAGGCGATACGATGGATTTCGGCCGGCTCCTTGAAGGCCAGTTGCACCCAGCCCGCGCCGGTTTCGTTCGAGATCCAGGAGTGCGGGTTGCCATACTGGCCGTCGTTGACGTGCTCGAGCTTGTGAATCTCGTGCCCGGGCAACGTGCTCGACGCCGTGGGCGTGGCCGTCCTGGCGACGTTCGTGCCGTCGGTGGCGAAGACCTCGAGTTCGTCGAGGCATGGCTGCAGGTTGCCAGTGGTGGCGAGTACGGTGAACCGCAGGAACTTCGCCTTCACCGCCGGGAACGCATCGACGTTCTCCTGCGGTGAGACCTGCGGCCGCAGGGCCGGTGACCCTGCCGTCGACCCTGCCTGCGCTCGGAGTTCGGCCAGCCTGCCGGTCGCGGAGTCGATCTGCCGTTCGAGCGACGCGATGGCACGCTGCCGCTCGGCGTCGTGCTTCTGATTGGAGATCGGCCGCTCGCCGTGCTGAACTCCCTCGAACACCGCCTTGATCCGGTAGTAGTCGGTCTGCGGCACGGGGTCGAACTTGTGGTCGTGGCAGCGGGCACAGCCGACCGTGAGCCCGAGGAACGCCGACGCCGTCGTGCCGACGATGTCGTGCAGTTCGTCGGCCCGCTGGTTCGACGTGAGCACGATATCGGGCGACTTGACCTCGTCCTTCGGACCGCCCACGAGAAACCCGGTGGCCGCGTCCTCGCCTGAGGCGTCGCCGGCGATCTGCGCCTTCGCGAAAAGGTCGAAGGGCATGTCGTCGTTGAACGCGGCGATGACCCAGTCGCGGTAGGGCCAGGCGTTCGGGCGGGCCGTGTTCGTTTCGTACCCGTTGCTCTCGGCGAACCGCACGACGTCGAGCCAGTGGCGGGCCCACCGCTCCCCGTGATGCGGCGACGCGAGGAGGCGATTCACGAGCTCGCGGTAGGGGCCGTCGGTGCCGCCGGCGCGGCGGCAGGCCTCCTCGAAGGCGGCGATCTCCTCCGGCGACGGCGGTAGCCCGACGAGGTCGAACGACACGCGACGGATGAGCGACCGTGGGTCGGCCTCGGGATTGAAGCTGAGTCCCTTTTCGGAAAGCCTCGCGGCGATGAAGGCGTCGATCGGGTTGCCGGGCTGTCCATCGGGAGTGCTCGGCACGCCGTCGATGCCCGGCAGATCGGGTCGCGTCAGCGGCTGGAACGACCAATGGCCGGCCCCCTTGGCGGGTCGGCTCTCGCCCTTGGGCAGCAACGTCTCGGGCAGCGTCGCGATGTCATCGGGCCAGACGGCCCCGGCCGCGATCCATTCCTTCAGAATCGCCTGTTCCTGGGCCGTGAGAGGCTCGCCGTCCGCCGGCATCCGCGACTCCTTGTCGCTGGTCGTGATGCGGACGTAAAGCTCGCTCGCGTCGGGTTTGCCCGCGACGATTCCAGCCGCGCCCGAATCCCCGCCTGCAAACGCCTTCTCCCGCAGGTCGATCCGGTAGCCGCTCTCCGCCTCATGCGGCCCGTGGCAGGATCCGCACCGCGCCGCAAGCAGCGGCGCCACACGTCGGGCAAAGTCGATCCCCTCGCCCGCTGCCGGCGCGGCCTGCAGGGACGCCGCGGCGACAACGCAAGCGAGGAGCACGCGGGAGCGCGAACGTTCGTGGCCTGCCATGGTCGTGTTCCTGGAGGCGCTGGCAAAACGCCCGATCTCCCGTAATGGTAGCTTCAGGATCGGTCGTGAGGCGAGTGCGGGTGAGCCCGCATGCCTCGCTGGGTCGTCGATTCACCCGCCGAGCAGGTGCTCGAGCACGAGCCGTTCGAGGGCCTCGTAGTCGCGGGCCGCGATGCACTGTGCGGCGGTTTTTTCAGGGAAGGAGCGGGCCTTCTCGACGAGCTTGAGGAACACCGCCTTGCTCGTGGCGAGGTGCGCCGTGGCGGCCTCGGCCTTCTGGGTCCGCTGGGCCTTCACGTCGAAGCCGACGAACTGGCCCGTGGCGGCGTAGCCGCCCTGCTCGAGCACCCGCACCTGGTCGAAGGCGCTCCGCAGGTTGGCGGCGCCGAAGACCTTGTCCTGGTCGAACTTCAGGCCGTTCTGGTCGTTGAGGTGTACGCCCCAGAGCTTGCCGGCCGCGAGGGCGAAGCCCATTTCATCGGAAGGATCGAGGCCGGCGAGGATCGCGTGCGCGGTCTCGATGAGCACGCCCACCCGCGCGGGATCGGCCGAGCGGCTGCCGAGCGCGAGGGCATGGCCGATCGTCGGGATGAAGGCATGGTCGACCGGCTCGTTGGGCTTCGGCTCGATCGCGATCCTCGCCTTCGGGTTCGCCGCGAGGATCGCGTTGATCGCCTCGATCAGCTGGGCCGACGCCGTGACCGGATTCTTGCTCTCGCGGACGGCCGTGCCCTCGCGGGCGGGCCACAGCACGATCAGGTTGCAGCCGAGCGCCATCGCGACGTCCACCGACCGCTTCGACCGCTCGATCGCCCACTTCCTCGCCGCGGGGTCGTTCGAGGTGTAGCCGCCGTCGACGCCGCTGGGATGCTCCCAGAGGCGGGGGGCGACGAATTCCGCCACGAGCCCCATCCCGTCGAGCTTCCGCTTCATTGCCTCCGCCTCGGCGACGATCTTCGAGGGAGAAAGGTTCTCGAGGTCGGGCACCGCGTCGTCGTCGTGGAACTGGATTCCTTCGAAGCCGAGTTCGACGGCCGTCTTGAGCACGTCGTCGAACGTGACGGCGGGCCGCACGACCGGGCCGAACGGGTCGGCGCCGCGTCCAATGTTCCAGGGGCCAAGGGAAAACCGGTAAGCGGCAGCAGGCATCGGAAGGAATCTCTCGGGGATTGGGAAATCGGGGGCGAGTTCGGAACGATACCGTACCCGTGGCCATTTGTGAATTTCGGGAAAAGCATGCCAAAAAATGAGAGCGGGCCCGGTTCGAGAACCGATGGCTTTCCAAACGGCGGGAAAAAGCCCCGGCATGGCGGCGGCCGGAGGTCGGGTATGCTGAAAAATCCGCCCCCTTTCAAGGAAATCCCCGTGCAGAAATCGCTCGATATCAAGCTTGCCAGGATCGTGGCCGATTCGTCCTGCCGCGACTTCCTGCTCGCCGACGCGAAGGATGCCGACATGGCGTTCGGCCTCGCGGCCCCGGGCGTGAGGCCCGGCGGCGACACCGCGAGCGGTCCGTTTCTCTCGATCCACGAATATCGCGACCGTATCCGCGAGATCGTGCGGCAGGGACTCGTGGACATCATGCTCATGAGCGGGAGCACGGGCGAGCTGTTGGCGGTCGAGGAGCGGCTGTTCGCCGAGTCGGCCGTGACGCCGGCCGTGCGGATGAACGACACCACCGACATCTGGCTGGCGAGCGGCACGGGCGGCTACGCGAAGCAGCCGGCGCTGCCTTTTTCGACGACGACGATCCCGCAGGCCCGCTGCGGCCGCGTCGCATGTGGTCCGGAGGCCGAGCGGGAGGCCGTGGAAGGGAAACGCGGTGCGAACCTCGGGCTCTTTTCGCTCACGCTCAACGACGACGTCGAACTCGACCGGGCGATGCTTTCCGCCTACCGGGAATTCCGGCTGGAGGCCGAACGGTCCGGGTTTCGGCACTTCCTCGAGGTCTTCTTTCCGAACGCTCCTCGGGCGGGTTCGCCGGCGTCCATCGGCGGCTCCCGAGGCATCGCCCGGTTTCTGGCCGACCATGTCGCACGGTGCCTCGCCGGCGTGCCACGGTCGGGGCGGCCGATCTTCCTCAAGATTCCGTTCCTGGGCCCGGAGGTCACCGAACAACTCGTCGCCTACGACCGGTCGGTCGTGGTCGGGATCCTCGGCGGGGGCGCGGGCACCACGCACGACGCCTTCGGCCTCGTCGCGGAGGCGAAGCGGAGTGGGGCCCGCGTCGCCCTCTTCGGCCGCAAGATCAACGCCGCCGAAGACCAACTGCTGTTCGTCCGGATTCTGCGGGCCGTGGCCGACGAAGGTATTACGGCGGAGGAGGGTGTCCGGGTGTATCATTCGGAGCTGGCAAAGCAGGGCATCCGTCCCCGGCGTACGCTCGAGGAGGATCTCGCGAGGACCGACGTGACGAGTGCCTATTCCGGATCTTCCCGGACCTGAACTTCTGTCTTTCCGGAGAACAGCCGATGCAAGCCCATGGTCAAACCAACGGAGCGTTCCCTGCCGTGAACCACGAGCCATCCCGCGACAACGCCCGACAGGCTTCGCGACGCGAGTTTCTGGGAGCCGGCGGCACGACGGCGACCGCCGCCGCAGCGGTCGCCTTGTTTGCCGGCGAAGGTCTTCCTCGCGTCCATGCCGCGGGGAGCGACGAGATCCACCTTGCGCTCATCGGCTGCGGCAGCCGTGGTGGCGGGGCGGCGGTCAACGCGCTTTCGGTGGCGGGAGCGCCGATCAAGCTCGTGGCGATGGGCGACGTCTTCCAAGACCGCATCGACATCGCGAAGCGGTCGCTCGACGCGCAATTCAAGGATCGCATCGACGTGCCCGACGAGCGGAAGTTCATCGGCTTCGACGCCTTCAAGAAGGCGATCGACTGCCTGCGGCCGGGCGACATCGCGATCTTCGCGACCCCGCCGGCCTTTCGTGCTCCCCACTTCGCCTACGCCATCGAGAAGGGGGTGCACACGTTCATGGAGAAGCCGATCTCGATCGACGGCCCGAGCACGAAGCGGATCATCGAGCTGGCGGCGAAGGCCGACGCGAAGAAGCTCAAGGTCGGCGTCGGACTCATGTGCCGTCACTGCGACGCTCGGCGGGAGCTTTTCGAGCGGCTGCGAAACGGCGAGGCGGGGGATCTCATCGCCTTCCGCGGCTACCGGGAGCACAACCCTCCCCATAGCCTCGAACTCGCCCCCGGCCCCGGCGACATGGGAGAGCTGTTCTGGCAGGTGAAGCGGTTCCACAGTTTTCTCTGGGCCAGCGGCGGCATCTTCAGCGACTACTACGTTCACCACATCGACGAGGTGTCGTGGATGAAGGACGCCTGGCCCGTTTCCGCCGAGGCGACCGGCGGCCGGCACTACCGCGGCAAGATCGACGACCAGAATTTCGACAGCTATTCAGTCGAATACACGTTCTCCGACGGGGCCAAGTTTTTCTACTCCGGTCGGGTGATGCCGAATTGCCGGCAGCAGTTTGGTGTCTTCGGTCAGGGCTCGAAGGGCGCCTTCACGATCTCCGGCAGCGGCCACTCCCCCGCGAAGTCCACGATCTACAAAGGACAGAAGATGGAGAAGGACCGGATCGCGTGGACGGCGGCGCAGCCGGAGGCGAATCCCTATCGACGCGAGTGGGAGCACCTCGTCGCCGCGATCCTCGCCGACGAGCCCTACAACGAGGCCGTCCGCGGGGCCGAGGCGAGCCTCGTCACGGCGATGGGGCGGTTCGCCGCCCATACCGGCCGGCTCGTCACCTTCGACGAAATGATGAACTGCCCCGACGACCTGACCGCCGGCGTGGAAAGCCTCACCGAACAGTCGCCGGCCCCGCTCGTCGCCGACGCCGAGGGGCGGTATCCCGTGCCGAACCCCGGCAAGTTCAAGTACGAATATCGCGGCTGATCCGGCGGCCAGTGAATTAGCCGATCAGCGACTTCATCTCGCGGACGGCCTGCGTGAACCCGACGAGCACGGCCCTGGACACCACCGAGTGGCCGATGTTGAGCTCTCCCATGCCGTCGAGCCGGGCCACCGGGACGACGTTGCGATAAGTGAGTCCATGGCCGGCGGCGAGCGAGAGACCGGCCTGCCGGGCCATCATCCCGGCTCGCGAGAGCTCGACGAGCCGGGCGTGTCGGCCCGCCTCATCGGTTTCGTTGGCGTAGCAGCCGGTGTGGAGCTCCACGGCCTCGGCCGCGAGGTCGACCGCGGCGTCGATCTGGCGGGCATCGGGGTCGATGAAGAGCGAAACGATGATCCCGGCGTCGCGGAGGCGGCGAACCGCCTCCGCCGTCACCCCGCGGCTGCCGACGACGTCGAGGCCGCCCTCCGTCGTCACCTCCTCCCGCCGCTCCGGCACGAGCGTCACCTGGTCGGGCTTCACCCGGCAGGCGATCGCGACCATTTCAGGAGCGATCGCACACTCGAGGTTCAGCTTCACCTGCACCGTGCGGCGGAGCACCTCGAGGTCGCGGTCCTGGATGTGCCGGCGATCTTCCCGGAGGTGGACCGTGATGGCGTCGGCGCCGCCGAGTTCGGCCAGCGCCGCAGCCCAGACGGGATCCGGCTCCACGGTGCGGCGTGCCTGCCGGATCGTGGCCACATGGTCGATGTTGACGCCGAGGGTCGCCATTCCTGCGGGGCCGGCCCCGACGTCACTCCTTCTGGAGAATCACAACCTGGTTGCCACGGGGCGTGCGAACGAGCAGCATCACGCCGCTCTCCACCTTTTCGCCCGCGACCGCCTTCTCGAACTCCGAAACGTTCTTCACCACCGTCTTTCCGACCCGCCTGACGAGCATTCCCGGGGCGACGCCCTGGGAAGCCGCGAGGCCGTCGGCATCGACCCGATCGACGACCACTCCCTCGAAGCCGGGATAGGCGTTCTCGGCGTCGGCGTCCTTGTTGCGGACCTCCAGGCCGAGATCGGCGGAGTAGAACGTGTTCTGCCCGCTCGGTGCAAGCCTCGGCCCGCTCGGCCCCTTCGAGGCCAGAGACTCGGGAAGCGGCTTCACCGAAACCTTGAGGGTCACGACGCGGCCGTCCCGCATGACCGTGACGGCATGCGGCTTGCCGATCTCAGAGCGTTCGACGACCTCCTGGAGCGAACGCGGCCCATCGACCGGGGTGCCGTCGAAGCTCGTGACGACGTCGAGTTCCTGGATGCCCGCCGCGGCGGCAGGGGAGCCCTCCATGACCTCCGTGACGAGCGCCCCCTTCTTGCCGGCGATGCCGAGTTTGGAGGCTGCCTCGTCGTCGAGCGGGCCGATCGACACGCCGAGGTAGCCCCGCTCGACCGCCCCCTTGGCGATGAGCTGGCCGCTCACCCACTTGGCGAGGTTGACCGGGATCGCGAACCCGATGCCCTGGTAGCCCCCGCTGTTGCTGGCGATGGCGGTGTTGATGCCGACGACCTCCCCGGCGAGATTCACGAGCGGCCCGCCCGAGTTGCCCGGGTTGATCGCGGCGTCGGTCTGGAGAAACTTCGCCCGGCGGATCGAGCCGAGTTCGCGGCCCTTGCCGCTGATGATGCCGGCGCTGACGGTCGTTTCGAGCTCGAAGGGATTCCCGATCGCGATCACCCAGTCACCGATCTCGAGCGTGTCGGAGTCGCCGAGTTTGGCGGTGGGAAGGTCTTTGGCGCCCTCGAGCCTCACGACCGCGAGGTCGCTTTCGGGATCGGTCTTGATCTCGCGTGCCTTGAATTTCCGCCCGTCGGAGAGCTCGACCGTGACCGTGTCGGCCCCCTCGACGACATGGTTGTTCGTGAGGACGATGCCGGTCGGGTCGACGATCACGCCGGAACCGACTCCGCTGCGTCGCGGAGTGCCCGGCATGCCCGGGCCTCGGAAATCGAAGCCCTCGGGCGCGCCGTCCTTGAAGAAGTCCTCGAAAGGAGTTCCCTTGAAGGGGTTCTCTGCCCCACCGCGGGGGCCGCCGCCACGGGGATCTCTCTCGGCGGCAACGCGGCGGGCCTTCGTCTCGCTCCGGACGACGACCACGCTCGGCGTGGCCTTTTCAGCCGCGAAGCGGAAGGCGTTCGACAGGGCCGTGGCGTGGCTGCGGGCCTCGGCGACGGCCGGTGGCTCGTCGGCCGACGCGGGAACGCTGCCGAACGAGACAGCCACGACGGTCATGAGGGCCGCCAAACCTCCGCAGGCCGACCCCCGAACCCGAAAACTCGATGCAAACCGGTGATTTGTGCCCATGAAAGAAAGTCCTCCCTTTCGTGCGTCGATTGTACGCATACCGGCTGATACGCAGGAGGTCCGTCGGGTGTTCGAAGGGGGGCATTCCGGGTCGTTCGGGACCGTTGACAGCCCGGGAAACCGGTCCGTAGTGTTTCCTGCGGACTCGGTGATGCGGCGAGGGCGAGGGAAAATCGCAGGATGGCAGCACGAAAGGACACGACCACGGGCCGCGGGGCGAACGGAGGACCGTCCGCAGGCGTCGACCTGGCCGAATGCCAGCGGCGGATCGGCTACAGTTTCCGCGACGAATCGTTGCTCGTGGCGGCCATCACGCACGCCTCGGGCGCCCAGCACCGGCTCGCCTCGAACGAGCGGCTCGAGTTCCTCGGCGATGCGATCCTCGGCTTCGTCGTCTGCGAAACCCTCTACCGGCTCTACCCGGAATCGCTCGAAGGGGATCTCACGCGGATCAAGTCGGTGGTCGTGAGCCGGGAGACATGCAGCCGGATCAGTGAAGAGCTCGGACTCATCGACTTTCTGATCGTCGGCAAGGGGCTCGCGGTGAACCGCCCCGTGCCGACGTCGGTGCTCTCCGATCTCTTCGAATCGCTCGTGGCGGCGATCTACCTCGACGGCGGCCTCGAACCGGCGAAGCGGCTCATCGACCGGTTCATGGCGCCGGAGATCGTGAACGTCGCCTCCGGCGCGCAGGGATCGAACCACAAGTCGATCCTCCAGCAGCTCTCGCAGCGGGATTTCGGCGTGACGCCCACCTACGAGGTCGTCGGCGAGGCGGGCCCCGACCACAGCAAGACCTTCCAGGTCTCGGCCCAGATCGGCTCCACCCGCTACTCGCCCGCCTGGGGCCGCAACAAGAAGGAGGCGGAGCAGCGGGCCGCCTCGAACGCCCTCGTCGAGATCACCGGCGGACCGGCGCAGCCGTAGTTGCTGGGTTCGGGGCTGCCCGTGTCCTTCGAGCGACCCCGCCCATCGCCGGACGCTCACTACGCGACCAATCCGCTTCGCGGATCGGTGCCCGCCTGTCCTCCGCTCGCTCGGATGCCGACTTCGCTCCGCAATCCTTGCTTCGCTCGTCTGCATACGCCGGCTCCTGGGCACGGGCAGCCCCTCACGGTCAACTCTGGTCTGCTCTGCTGGTTCGGGGCTGCCCGTATCCCCTCGCCGGACGCTCGCTGCGCCCATCCT
>CAZPEM010000109.1:0-11297 GCA_964585575.1 uncultured Chitinophagaceae bacterium | reverse complement strand
TCAAAATCCGTTGCCCGCAAGGGCGTAAGAGTTCAAGTCTCTTCTCCGGCATTTGTTTTCCAGGGGTTTGTGGTCCTCGGGAGATTGGCCGCTCCCGAGGACAAAGTCCCAAACCCAAACCAAACCCAAATTCGGTGGGTTCGGGAAACGGATTGGCGACTTCGGCTGACGGGATCAGGCCACGCCTTGGCCGTCGCAACCGGCATCGTCCTCCGGAATCTTTTTCGCCAATCTTTGACGCTGGAGCGGCGTCAACTTCTTAGCCCGGGCTTCCAGGTGCCGTTCAGCCAGACTGGCCGCATGACAGACATCGGCCGTCGACCTCACAGCCTCATCACGGCTGATTCAGAGGTCGCCCCCATTCTCGTTGCTCGAGAACCTCTTCGACGTGCCAGAGTCGATTTTGCCGAAAGGTGTCGCCTCGATTCCACCCGGTCAACAGCGACTTGCCATCTGGGCTGAACTCGAGCGTCGTGGGGCTCACGTCGGGAAGCAGTCCGACGGAATCAACGAAGCGGCCGTTGTCCGTACGTAAAAACCGGACACGCACGTCGTTCGAGGGGAACGATCCGTTCCGAGCGCGTTCGCTGGGTGAATGCCTTTCTGGAACAGCGAGCAACTCCCCATCGGGGCTCAGGCACCCAGTGGCTTCCCAGCGTGAGCCGAACCGCTCCTCCGACAGGCGGACCTTCCACACCGCCTCGCGAGTCTTCCAGCGATACATCGTCACCGCCGATAAATCGACCACCGCCAGCCGCTCGCCGTCAGGCAGCCAATGCCAACCTTGTAGGGTGTCACCATTATCCCGATCGGGCAACACCCGCTTTCCCAACGGTTCTCCGGTCTCGGCATTCCAGAAATGAATCTCCGTGTGGCTGCGTTGCCTGTTGAGCTTTTCGTCGACCGGATGGGCAAACCCCAGATGAACCTCAAAGGCGACGGCGACGGTCCGCCCGTCGGGCGACAGCCCAACTGCCTTTGGCGGCAAGAGTTTGGTTCCCAAGGTGTTGCTCGGTTCACCGGGAGGGAGTCGATCACGCACCGGACGAATCGGCGGGGCATGCAGCGGCTGGGGCAGTTCCATCGCACCAGCAAATGCATTGCCCGCCTTCAAGACATGCAAATCCAACTGCATCTGTTCGTCCCGCGGCTTCCCGTGCAACATGGCCATGATGCGCCCATCGAACGACAGCGACACCTGCACCGGCCAGTGATCTGCCGTCCCACCTTGAGGCGGGTTCAAAGTCCAGGCAGGTGCAGCACACTCGACCGATTCGGCGCGAGTGTCTACGCGGAAGACATGGACCCCGTACCTGGCCACTCCGTCGGTTGGGCCGAACAGGCAGAACCGCCGCGCCAGCCACCTGCGATCCCTCGTTGTCCCCGCGATGCTTTTCGGGGATCGCACCATCTCCAGTCGGCGCATGGATCGAGGACGGCTCGCGTCATGCAGTTCCACGCCGTGAAAGGAGCCGTCCTCGCCACACAAGAGCAGGTGGCGGCCGTCACGCGTGAAAACCGGCTCGGACCCGCGAAGCCCCGTGGAGAAACTTCGCTCCTCGTCGGCCCGGGCTCCGGCCAACGATCCGTGGACGACTGATAGGGCTGCGAGGAGGAACGCCAGCCTGAAACCACAAGGCATCAACGACCACAACGCAACGCTGAAACCGTGAGGACGCAGCACACACTCAACGCCGAGCCGGCACCAGCGCGACACTTGATTGAATTGATCGCGTACGCGGCGCATCTGCTCGACGGCGGTCTCCGGCTGCCGGTGGGAGCGGTCACCGCGAGCGGGGATGCGAGGTTGGACATGCCGATGTCACGAACGCCCCTCATGCGTGCCGTCACCGGTGACCGTAACGTCCCGCCAGGATTCCCTCGAACGAAAGATCTTCGTCGAGCGTCGGCCAGTGCAGACCAAAGGGGGAGATGTCGATTCGGCCCACGTCTTCCTCGGCGGCAGATTCCAGTCGCGGGTTGCCCTGGGTGGGAAAACTCACTTCATAGCCGCTGGCGAACCTGACAAAGATCATGCCTCCCTCATGCCATGCTTTCAGGGCACGGTCAGCCAAGGTGGTCGGCCCATTTCCGTTTGATGAGTTCGATGTTGTCATGGATGAGATTCTCCGCTCGCGAGAGCTCTTTGACATTCAGTGCGACTGATTCACGCAGTTCTACTTGGGGCTCGACAACGAATACTGCTTCACCTCCACCCCGGCGAACATGGACGTGGATCGGAGGATGGTCGTTGCTGTAGAAGAAAAATGAGTAGCCATCTTGTTCGAAGATCTTTGGCATTTTCCAAGCTTACCCCACCGCTTGGCCTCGCGGTGGTGAGCGGTCTGTCCGCGGTCTCCGCGCCGCTCTTTGCCGTGGCCTGACTGCTGGCGGGGCGACGGTCGGAAGGGTGCGCCTGCTGCCCCGGCACTTTGCCCGCGGGGCGGAATGGGTTCGAACCCATAACTGGCAAAAGTGTACGGAAAGTGAACGATTACGCGACGATTCGGAGCGTGCCGGAATTTTGCCCAAACCGCAGTCGTTTCCCAGAGAAACACGAGAAACCACCGATTTCTTGTTCAAGGTTGGTTCAGGCTCGAAAGACCTCAAAGTCCGTTGCCCGCAAGGGCGTGTGGGTTCAAGTCCCACCTCCGGCATTGCGAAAAAGCTGCCAGCCACCAAATCTGGAGAAACTGGCAGGTTGCCCATTTTTGGTGGCTGGCACCTTTTCCGTTCACCGACGAGTTCCGGAATCGCCTTGCCGCGGTAGACGAAGCCCCCGGTGATGCTCTTACCGACCTGGTGGTCGTACTCCCAGACCGGATCGACCAGCTTGCCGGCGAGTTCTGACCGGTTGCCGAACGGCCGCGTCCCCTCGCGGACGCTCCAGCCGTAGTTGCCACCCTTGGTGACGATGTCGATCTCCCCGTTGCCGAAGGGGTCGTCTCGGCTGCCGCCGTCGCCCAGCCCCCAGTAGAGGAAGCCATCGGGGCCGAAGGCGATCGAGCCGCCGTTGTGGTTCCAGAAGGGCTGGTCCACCGCGAGCACGAGTTCCTCGCTCGCCGGGTCGGCCCGGTCCGGGGCCGTGCGACTGACCTTGAAGCGGGCCAGCCGCTCGACCCGCTTCTCTCCCTTGAGGCTGTAGGTGACGAAGAACTCGCCGTTGTCCTTGAGCCGAGGATGAAACGCGAGCCCGAGCAGGCCCTCCTCGTTGTACTTGCCCCAGGGGGACGTGCCGGGCCGCAAGTCGAGGAACAGGCTGCCGGCCACCGAGCCCGGCTTGAAGACGTGGATCATGCCCGCCTGGTCGAGGACGAAGCGGCGACCGGAGCCGTCGCCGGCATTGGTCACGACCACGGGCCGCAGCGGCACGACAGGCGTGCCATCTTCCGATTCCGGCGACCAGCCCTCCCAGGTGGCCTCCGGAAACGCGGGCACGGCGGCGACGGCGGCAGTGCCATCCTCGAACGGGATCGCGGCGCCGCGTGCCGGGAGGGCCCGCACCTTGATCGAGCGGTAGGCGACCTCGTCGCCATGGTCCTGGAGGCAGATGTGGCCGCGGTCGGCCCGGCCGAACTTCGGGAACTTCGCGAACGTGCTCTTGGCGACGCGTTCGTGCCAGCCGTTGCTTCCTTTCTGGAACCGCTCGTACACCACGCCGTTGACCGCCACCTCGCCGTCGATTTGGTAGCAAATCTCCGTCGTGGCCGGGTCGCGGTCAGTTCCCGGCGGCGAGCTGCCACAGGGCCTGGGTGCCCGCGTCGCCCTGGCCGCGTTCGACGAGCTTGGCGTAGAGCGTTTCGGCCACGGCCAGGCCGGGGAAGTCGGCGGCCCCGTCGGCCACCGCCTCCCGCGCGAGCCGGATGTCCTTGAGCATGTGACGCACGAGAAACCCCGGGGCGAAGTCGCCGGCCAACGCCCGCGGAGCAAGGTTCGTGAGCGACCAGCTGCCCGCCGCGCCGCCCGCGATCACCTGCTGCACGGCCGCCGGGTCGAGACCGCCGGCCCGCGCGAGGGCCAGCGCCTCGCACCAGGCCACCATGCCCACGGCCACGGCCACCTGGTTGGCGAGCTTGCATCGCTGCCCCGCGCCGGTGGGCCCGAGCCGCGTGGCCGATCGACCCATCAGGGCAAAGAGCGGCTCGGCGCGGGCGAAGGCCTCCGGCTCGCCCCCGGCCATGATCACAAGCGCCGCGGTGCGTGCTCCGACGTCGCCCCCCGAGACGGGCGCGTCGATGGCGGCGAGGCCGCGGGCCGCCGCCGCCGAGGCGATCCGCGCGGCAAGGGTAGGGCTCGAGGTGGTCATGTCGACGAGCAGCGTCCCGGGGCGGGCCGCGTCGAGCAGGCCCCGGCCCCGCGGCACCCGCGCGGTGCCGCCGAAGTAGACCTCCTCGACGTCGGCGGGCAGGCCGAGCATCGTGATCACGACGGCGACCTCGTCCGCAACGCCCGCGGGCGTGTCGTGCCAGATCGCGCCGCGGCCGAGCAGCGGCTCGGCCTTGGCTCGGCTGCGATTGTGCACGTGGAGCGGATGGCCGGCGGCGAGCAGATGCCCCGCCATGCTCGCCCCCATGATGCCGGTGCCGATGAAGCCGACCGGCACGGTGGCGGACGCAAGGTGACTCGTCATCGGGCGGGTTTCAGGGTTTGGGGCGGCAGCTGGATCATGGTACCCGCCGGCGGCCCGGGTCGCCGAGGATCGCGCGGCCCGCCCGCGCGTTTTCCAGCGCATACTGACGCTGGACACCTTGACCTGCGTTTTCGTGCGGCTATTTTCTGGTTTCTGGGCTGCCCGGCTCGCTGTCCGACTCGTCCCACCTCCATCACCTCCCCATCGGAGCCCCGCCATGACGAAACACGCAGTGACCGTGATCCCTGGAGACGGGATCGGCCCCGAATGCGTCCATGCCGCGATCGACATCATCAACGCCACGGGCGTTGGCATCGACTGGATCGAGCGGCATGCCGGCGAACGCGTCTTCAAGCAGGGCATCGCCTCCGGGGTTCCGCAGGAGACGATCGATTCGATCAGCCAAACGCGGGTCGTCCTGAAGGGCCCTCTCGGCACGCCGGTGGGCTTCGGTGAGAAGTCGGCCAACGTGACGTTGCGGAAGCTGTTCGAAACCTTCGCCAACATCCGCCCCGTGCGGGAGCTTCCCGGCGTCGTCACTCCCTACACGGGCCAGGGCGTCGATCTCGTCGTGGTTCGGGAGAACGTCGAGGATCTCTACGCCGGCATCGAGCACATGCAGACTCCCGACGTGGCGCAGTGCCTGAAGCTGATCAGCGCGAAGGGCTGCGAGAAGATCGTGCGGCTCGCGTTCGAGTTTGCCCGGTCGGAGGGGCGGAAGTCGGTCGCCTGCGCCACGAAGTCGAACATCATGAAGCTCACCGAGGGGGAGCTGAAGAGGACGTTCGAGCGGATCGCGCCGGAGTATCCCGACATCCAGTCGTGGCACGTGATCATCGACAACTGTGCCCACCAGCTCGTGAAGAAGCCGTCGCAGTTCGACGTGATCGTCACGACGAACATGAACGGAGACATCATCAGCGACCTCACCTCGGCGCTCGTGGGCGGGCTCGGCTTCGCGCCCTCCGCCAATCTCGGCAACGGCATCGCGATCTTCGAGGCGGTCCACGGCTCCGCGCCCAAGTACGCCGGCAAGGACGTCATCAATCCAACGGCCGTGATCCTCAGCGGGGTGATGATGCTCAAGCACCTCGGCGAGTTCGCCGCGGCCGCCGACGTCGAGCATGCCGTGCTCGCCACGCTCATGGATGGTCGGCTCACCGGAGACGTGGTCGGCTACGACAAGGGGGTGAAGACGTCGGAATATGCCAAGCACGTCATCGCCAACCTCGGCCGTCGGGCGGAGGGCTGGAGCGTCCGAACCGCGAAGCCGATCCGGATGCCGCAGGTGAGCCGCAATCCGGTGTTCCGCCCCGCGAAGACGAAGGACGTCGTGGGAGCCGACATCTTCGTCGAGAGCGGCCTCGAGCCCGCGGAACTCGGGAAGTCGCTCGAGTCGATCGCCGAGGGGGCGGTGCTGAAGCTGAAGATGATCTCGAACCGCGGCACGAAGGTCTATCCCGACGGCAACCCCAACATCGACTGCGTCTGTCACCACCGCTGCCGGTTCGTGAGCCGTAGCGGGGAGCCGATCCGATTCGACGAGGCGCTGGCGCTCGCGAAGAAGATCAACGAAACCCACGAGGTCTGCCACGTGGAGCGACTTCTGCGGATCGACGGCAAGGACGGGTTCACGAAGGCGCAAGGGGAGGACTGACGGGGGCGACCCCTTCAGCCCTCGCGACCCGGGCCGCCTTCCATCTCGATCGTCGCGATCCGCTCGAGGAGCTCGGCGACGGTCGCTTCCAGTCGGGCGACCCTGTGGTCGAGTCCGTGCCAGATCTCCTGCTCGTGCCGCTGGGGCGACGCGACACCCGCCGATCCATTCACCGACTGCGGGCCGTTTGCTGCCTGTGGACCAGCTGCCTGTGGACCAGCTGCCTGCGGACCAGCTGCCTGCGGACCATTGCCCGTCGGCGACGCCGGAGGCGGAGCGCCGTTACCGATCCTCACCTGCACCTCGCGGAGCTCGTCCGCCGGCAGGAGTCCGTGGGTGAGGAGCCGGCCGCGGCCGGGGGGCGACAGCCAGGTGACGAGGCCCCGACCGGCCAGGCGGTCGAGATGGGTTCGCAGCACCGCGAGATCCGGGATCGGGTCCATGCGGCTCGCGCGGCCGCGGAGGTCCCCTTCGCTCTGCTCCCCGCGCAGCAGCAGCTCCCCCAGGATCGAGAGCTCCTCCTTCTCGACGCCGAGCCACTCGTAGGCGAGGTGACGATAGCGGGCGATCCGCCCGCTGCCGAACACCTCCGCGACTGCCCCGCTCTCCCGCAGCCGTCCCAACGCCCGGCTCACCCGCTCCTCGTCGAGCGTCATCAGCGGATCGCGGTTGCTCTTCTGGTTGCAGCCCGACACGAGCGAGTTGAGCGACATCGGATATTGGTCGGGCGTTGTCTTGCCCTTCTCGATGAGCGTGCCGAGCACCCGTCGCTCGATCGGATCGAGGGGGCGGATGCGGTTCGCGGCGGCAGCCGCCACGGGCGACTCGAGCGTGCCGGACTGGTCGATCATGAGGAATTCTCCGTCGGTTTTCGCGGCAGGGCTCGCCGCACGGCCGCCATCCTATCCGGCCGCCGCTCCCGCGTTCACCAGTCCGGCCGCGACGCGCCGAAAACTCCGGGACAGTTGTGCGATCCCGAGCCCGACACTCCTGCTACTTCATGCTCCGCAGATACTCGAGCACGTCGAGAAACTCGTTGGGCGAGAGCGTCGCCGCAAAGCCCTCGGGCATGCTGCTTTGACGCAGCTTCGCCCGCTCGTCGATCTGCTCGACCGGAATCACCCGCCTGTTCTTGCCGTCGTTGACCACGATCTGCTCGGGCGTCTCGCTCACGAGCAGGCCCGTGAAGCTCCGACCGTCGTCGGTGACGACGAGCGTGGAAAGATACTTGTCGTCGATCTCGGCGTTGGGCTCGATGATCGACTGAACGAGCTTGTATGAGGAGAGCCGGGCGGCGACCTTCGTCAGTTCGGGCCCGAGTTCCGATCCCTCACCGCCCATCTTGTGGCAGTTGGCGCAGATCCGTCGGAAGACCTGCCTGCCGTTTTCGAGGTCGCCGCCGCGGATGTCGGCGATCGCTTGCATCGCCTTGTTGCGCTGCTCCTCGGCAGTCGGGGTCTTGCTCGTCAGCACGGCGAGGTAGGGCTGAAGCTCCGCCGCCTTCCTGTCGAGGCCGAGGACGTCGTCCAGGATCCTCTCCGCCGGCGACCCCTTGGCGACGAACTCACCCTTTTCGTGCGGCCCCTTCCAGACGGAGATGTGCGTTCCGAGCGCGGCTTCGCAGGTGTAGGCGAGATAAGGATCCTGCGGCACTATGTTGGCCGCGGCGGCAACCGCCTGGATGGCCTCTCCGGTGCCGAGGAAGCTCAAGCCCCGCACCGCCTCCGTCCGCACCCGCGGGTGGTCGTCGGCCGACTGCTTCACGAGGAGCCGCTCGGCCCCCGGAATCCGGTCCCGTTCGTCCGACAAGACCCGCGTGGCGGCGGCCCGGGCGTCGGGCGTCTTGGCGGCGAGGGCCTGATCGAGCATCTTCGGGTCGACCGCATGGAAACTCTGCTGGAGCCAGAGCACCTCCATCCGCAGCCGGTCGTAGGCGGGATCCGCAGCCTTCTTCGAGAGCCATTCGGACGCCGCCGCGAGCACTTCCGTCTTCGGCCGGGCCTGCAGGTCGGCGCGGGCCCGGTAGCGGGTCCGCCATTCCGGCGACTCGAGCTGCGCGAGCACGGCCGCGGTGGGCCTGCCCGCCTGCGTTTCCGGCTCGACGAGCGGCTTCTTGGCATAGACGAGCCGGTAGATGCGGCCATGAAGGTGGTCACGATTGGGATCCCGCTGACTGTACTGCATGTGGCCGATGAGCGGGTTGGCCCAGTCGCCGAACCAGAGCGCTCCGTCGGGGCCGATCTGCGGATCGACCGGTCGGAAATGCTTGTCCGTGCTATTGATGAGGTCGAACGCCGTCTCCTTCTTGTCGGGATCGCGACGCACCCGGATCCCCTTGTAGCCGGCGCCGTCGTCGGCGATCCGCCAGCGGGGCATGCCGTTGGTGTTGATCACGCACGCGTAGATGAACTGGTCCTGCACGTCGTCGGGAAACTGCCGCGTCCGCAGGAATTCGCTGCCGATGACGGGCCGCATTCCCTCGGTGTCGAAGACGGGATTCATCCCCTTGCGGCCGGGATACTGGCCGCCGGAAAGGGGCGTGTCCCAGTGCTGGCTCGCACTCGTGCCGTCGCCACAGATGCCCTGGCCCCATTCGTTGAAGACGTAGCACCACGGATTGCCGTAGCCGGGCGTCTTGAAGTGACGGATCTTCCAGGTCCTCGGGTCGAGCACGTAGCAGCCGGACGAGCCGAAATTGCGGAAGGGGCCCCATGGGGTTTCCAGGGTGGTGCTCATCGCGACCCCCTCGAGCATGTGCAGCAGGCCGCCCGGGCTCGCCTCGAACGCGCCGGCCGTGTGGTGGGTGTCTTCGGTGGCCCACCCGTCGAGCACGTGGACGACCACGTCGGCCTTGTCGTCACCGTCGGAATCCTTCAGCCACAGCATCCTGGGCTGGTCCATGACGAACACCCCGCCGTCGAAGAACTGGAATCCCGTCGGGCAATGGAGCTTGTCGTAGAAGATCGTGCTCTTGTCGGCCGCGCCATCCCCGTCGGTGTCCTCGAGGATCACGAGCTTGTCGGCGGGCTTCGGGCTGCCCGGCTGCCACTGCGGATAGCCCGGCATCGTCGAGACCCAGAGGCGTCCCTTCGAATCGAAGGCGAGCTGCACCGGATTGGCGATCTCCGGAAACTTCCGCTCGTCGGCGAAGAGCCTGACCTCGAAGCCCTCGGGCACCTCACACGTCTTCACGAACTCTTCGGGCGACTTGATGACCGGTCCCCCCTCGGCGTTCTCGCTGTAGGCCTGCCTCGGCTCGCCGAACCGCGTCTGCGGCGTGAAGAGTTCGCCCGTGGCGGAGTCGTCCGGAATCGGCGGCACCTCGCGGCCGGCGGCGATGTCCCAAATGGAGCGGTCACGGACGGCCGCCATGCTCCGCAGCTTCACGTACTCCCGAGGGAACGTCTCCGTGTCCCAGGTGCGGCGGCCGCCGTACACGTACCAACCGTTGACCATCCGGTAGTCCTGGAGATGGACCCACGACTTGTCGTTCACGGCGGCCCGCAGCTTCTCGAAGCGGTCACCGCCGAGCTGGTTCGACGCGGGGCCGCCGAAGAGGGCCCGGTCGAGCGACTCGCCGACGATCCTGTCGCCCGCCTCGTTTACGTGGCAGCCGTTGATCGTGTGCTGGAGGCCCGTCTTCGCCGAGAAGGCCGCGAGCGTCGGCGAAAACAGATCGACGAACGCGATCCCCCGTGCCGCCGCCACCTCCTTTGCGGCATCCCCGTAGAGGGCGAGGTTCACGTTCTGGGCGGCGGCATCGGGCAAGAGCGGATCGCCGCTCTGCTCCACCGCGATCGGGGAGACGATCACGAACCGGGGCGGGGCCTTCGTTTCGTCCCGCGGATACTTCGCGGCGAGGTCGCCGATGAGCTTCGCGTAGTCGGCCTTGAACTTTGCCACGCCGTCCGGGCCGGCGAACGACTCGTTGAAGCCGAAGAAGAGCAGGAACGTGTCGGCCCCGAAGGCGGCCAACGGATCGTCGAGCCGCGTGTAATCGGTCGGCCGCTGCCGGTTGCCGACCTCGTCGGCCGGCCAGGCGAAGTTTCGCACGACGAGCCGCTTCTCCGGGAATCGCTGGTGGAGCAGCGACTCGAAGTGGCCGAAGAGGCTCATCCGCTCGGCGGTCGAGTTGCCGAGGAAAGCGATTCGCTCCCCGTCGATGAATCCCAGCGGCAGGCTGCTCGGCTGCAGCGGGGAACGGGCCGGCCGCGGCGGGATCGAGAGCAGTTCGCGTGCCGTCTTCAGGGGATCGGCCTGCGTGGCAGGCTGCGGCTTCACGGACTCGGCCGCGGCCGCCGGCACCATCGCCACGGCCATCGCCGCCACGAAGGCCGACGCCGCGAGCACGGCGAGCCGTACGAACCGCATGAGGGAAACGACGTCCGAAGTAACCGGAGTCATGCGAGCAATTCCCGGACGACACGGGCGTGCTCCACGCCGGTGAGCCGCTGGTCGAGGCCGAGGTGACGGTAGGTGAGCCGCTCGTGGTCGAAGCCCATCAGGTGCAGCACCGTGGCATGGAAGTCGCGGATGTGGACCGGATCCTTGACGATGTTGTAGGAGAAGTCGTCGGTCTCGCCGTAGATCTGCCCGGGTCGCGAGCCGCCGCCGGCCATCCACATCGTGAAGCAGCGGGGATGGTGGTCGCGGCCGTAGTTCTCCCTGGAAAGCCCCCCCTGGGAGTAGACCGTGCGGCCGAACTCGCCGCCCCAGATGATGAGCGTCTCGTCCAAGAGGCCGCGGGCCTTCAGGTCCTGCACGAGCCCGTAGCAGGGCTGATCGATGTCCTTGGAGCCGTTCGTCAGCCGACCCACCACGTTGGCGTGGTGATCCCAGTGGTTCAGATAGATCTGGACGAACCGCACGCCCCGCTCCACCATCCGCCGCGCCATGAGCACGGAGTTGGCGAACGATCCGGGGTTTTTCACCTGGTCGCCATACAGGGCGAGCGTGCTCTCCGATTCGCCCGCGAGATTCGTCAGTTCGGGCACGCTCGACTGCATCCGA
>CAZPEM010000108.1:0-11301 GCA_964585575.1 uncultured Chitinophagaceae bacterium | reverse complement strand
AGCGGCCGCAAGCGGTCGGTGAAGCCGAGGTAATATCAGTCGTGCTTCCCGAACGCCTTCTCCATGAGGGCGTCGAGCGTGCCGTCCTCCCGCATCGCCAGAATTGTCGTCGAGAGCCTCTCGCGGAGCGGGCTGCCAGGCGGCACTGCCATCGAGAATTCATAGGGGTCGAACACCGGGCCGACGAGCCGGAAGCCCGCGTGCTCCGGCCGGGCGATCGTCGCCTGGAGAAGGTGGTTTTCGTGGACGACGGCCTCCACCTCCCCCGAGGCCGCCGCGTCGAGCGCGTCGGAGAGCTTCGGGTAACCGATCACGCTGCCGCCCCGCGACCGCACCGACTGTGCCGAGACCGCCTCGCTCATCACGCCGATCGTGCGGCCGGCGAGGTCGAGCGGGCCGTGGATGGTGCCGGTGATCCGCTCGGTCGTCAACGTGGCTGCGATCGAGCCGGTGAGCGTGGCGACCATCGTGATGCCGCCGACCATCCAGATCGAGGCGATGATCCGCCCCGACGTCGTGTTGATCGGCTTGTCCTCGCAGCCCCCCGTCATCACGGTCGAGACGCTCCACCAGATCGCCTCCCAGACCCCCTCGCGATACCCCGTCGGGAAGGCCTGCGGATTGCGAAGCCGCTCCACGAACCAGAGCAGGTGCGCGGTGACGATCACGAGCCCGACGACGCAGGCCGCCACGGCGAGCATCTCCTTCGAGAGGAGCGGCACGAGCGGCTCGAACCAATCTCCCCGCCCCTTTTCGACCACCGCGATCCGCATCCCCGACGTCATGAGCGAGTGGGAGAAGTCGACCTGCTTCTCCCGGGCCTCGGTCACCGCCAGCGGGCCGAGCAGCACGTCGATCCGCCCGGCCGCCGTGTCGGAAAGGAGCGAACGCACGTCCTTCTCGAGAACGAATCGGGTCTGGAGGCCGAGCCGTCGGGCCGTCTCGGTCCAGACGTCGGCGGCGAAACCCTTGGCTTCATCCCCCTCCAACCACACCATGCCGGGCAGCTCGCAGACGCCCACCCGCACGGTTTCCACAGGAGCGGTGTCGTCTGCAGCCGAGCCATCAGCCGCCCGGGGACAGGCGGCCAGACAGGCCGCGACGAGCATGGAGCAAACGGCGGCGCGGGATGGCATGCAGTTCCTCCCTGAACGGCCGCGGCGGACCAAACGCCGCTCAGCCCTCCATCACTTCCGCTTCCTTCACCTTCGCCAGTTCGCCCACCCGGGCCTCGAACTTCTTCGTGAGCTCCTGAACCTCCTCCTTCGCCTTCTCGCAGTCGTCCTCCGTGAGCGTGCCTTCCGACTGCTCGCCGTCGGCCGCCTTGTTGGCGTCGCGGCGGACGCTGCGGATCGACACGCGGGCCTCCTCGGCCAACTCCTTGATGCGGGCCGACATCTTCTTGCGGACGTCGGTGGAGAGGGCGGGGATCGTGATCCGGATCACGCGGCCGTCGCTCTGCGGGTTGAGCCCGAGGTCCGCGGCCTGGATCGCCTTCTCGATGTCCTTCGCGGTGCCGGGGTCGAACGGCCGGACGACGATCTGGTTGGGCTCGGGGGCGCCCACGCTCGCGAGCGCCTTGATCGGCGTCGGCGAGCCGTAGACCTCGACCTTGAGCGAGTCGACGAGCCCGGGATTGGCCCGGCCGGTGCGGATGCCCGTCAGCGCGTGGCGGAACACGTCCACCGCCTTCTCCATCCGTTCCTCGGCGTCGAGCAGAATGTCGTCGGCTGCCATGGGATGTTCTCCTGCTGGTTTCAGGTCTGCCGGGTTGCGACGAGCGTGCCGATCTTCTCGCCGGCGACGGCCCGCTCGATGTTGCCTTCCTTGCGGTAGTTGAAGACGAGGATCGGCATCGCGTGCTCCATGCACTGGGAGATGGCGGTGGCGTCCATCACCCGCAGGTTCTGCTCCCGCACCTGCTGGTAGGTGAGGTCGCGGTAGAGGACCGCATGCGGGTTCTTCTCGGGGTCGTCGGAGTAGACCCCGTCGACCCTCGTCGCCTTCATGAGCACGTCGGCCTCGAGCTCGAGCGCCCGCTGCGCCGCGGCCGTGTCGGTCGTCACGAAGGGGCTGCCGGTGCCGGCCGCGAGGATCACGATCCGGCCCTTCTCGAGGTGCCGCCTCGCCCGCCTGCGGATGTAGGGCTCGGCGACGCCGTCCATGCGGATCGCGGTCATGAGCCGGGTCTGGGCGCCGAGGCTCTCGAGGGCGTCCTGGAGCGCGAGGCCGTTGATGACCGTCGCGAGCATACCCATGGAGTGGGCAGTCGCCTCCTGCACGCCCGAGTTGCCGGCTGTGAACGATCCGCCGCGGAGGATGTTGCCGCCGCCGATCACGACCGCGAGCTGGACGCCGCGGGCCGCGGCGCGGACCGTCTGGCGGGCGATGTGGAGCACCTCCTCCATCGAGATGCCCCGCTCCCCTTGGCGGGCGAAGCTCTCGCCGGAGAGCTTCAGGAGCACGCGGTGGTAGGGGCCGGAATCCATGTCGCGCGGGGCGGAACTAGCCGCCAACCACCCAGTTTTCCATCCGCTTCACGGTGAGGCCGGCCGCCTTGGCCAGCTGCCCGACGGTCTGCTTGTCGTCCTTCACGAACGGCTGCTCGAGGAGCACGCACTGGCTGAAGAAGTTCCGCAGGCGACCCTCGATCATCTTCGCGATGATGTTCTCGGGCTTCCCTTCCTTGCGGGCGGCCTCGGAGAGGATCTCCCGCTCCTTCTCCACGACCGCGGGGTCGAGATCTTCCTTCGAAAGGGCCTTGGGGGAGAGCGCCACGACGTGCATGGCGATCTCCTTGGCGGTCTCGGCGGCCTTCGGCGAGGAGGCGTCGCCCGCGACCTCGACGAGCGCGGCCTTCGTGCCATCGTGATGGACGTAGCCGCCGCAGGGCGCGTCGATCCGGCAAATCCGCGAGAGATCGAACACCTCCCGCATCCGGTTGAAGAGGTCGTCCTTCAGCTCGCCGAGCGTGCGGTCGGGGTGGGCCTGGCTCTTCTGGGCGAGCAGATCGGCCGGCGTCTTCGCGCCGGGGCCGAGGGCGAGCGTCTTCGCGATGTCGGCGACGAGGTCCTTGAAGTCGGGGCTGCCGGCCACCGGCGCGCTTTCGCACTTCAGTTCGATGATCGCGCCGACGCCCTTGGCGGGGTCGGCGTAGACCGCCAATCGTCCGGTGGATGTCTCGCGGTCGGCCCGCAGGGCCTGCGTCTTCACCCCCTGCTTGCGAAGCCACTCGACCGCGGCGGCCGTGTCGCCGCCGCACTCGGTGAGCGCCTTCTTGCACTCCATCATCGGCAGGCCCGTCTTGTCGCGGAGGGCCATCACGGCGGCGGCGGTGATCTGTGACATGTCGGGTTCTCCTGCGGGGGCGTGCGTGTTTTGTGTCGTGGTGCGGGCGGTATGGAGTGGCGTGACGTCGATCGGCGGGGCGGCGTCTGTTTTTCCCCTCTCGGCTCACGCCTCGGGCTTCCGGGATTCAATTCCCATCCCGAGATTGATGTACGGGGCCGAGATTCAAGGGGCCGGCCGGATCGTGGCCGGCCCGTCAGGTCTTGGGAGGTTTCGGCGCGAGCTTGCGGGCACGGGGCTTCGGTGCCGGCTTCGCTTCCGAGGCACCTTCCGCGCCCTCGGCTGCTGCCTGCGTCGTGGCCGCCGTCTCCGATTTGCCTTCGAGGATCGCGTCGGCCAGCCGCAGGGCCACGAGTTCGATCGAGCGGATCGAGTCGTCGTTGCCGGGGATCGGAAGGTCGATGACGTCGGGGTCGCAGTCGGTGTCGATGAGCGCCACCGTCGTGATGCCCATCTTGCGGGCCTCGTTGACGGCGTTCTTCTCCTTCTTGGGGTCGAACACGACGAGGCACTCGGGCAGCCGCGACAGCGTGCGGATGCCGCCGAGGTTTCGCAGCATCTTGCGGTACTCGCGGCGGAGCGACGACTGCATCTTCTTGGAGTAGGTCCCGAACTCCTCCGACGGCATCAGCTTCTCCAGCTCCTCGAGTCGGGCGAGCCGATTTCGAATCGTGCGGAAGTTCGTGAGCGTGCCGCCGAGCCACCGGTCGCTCACATAGGGCATGCCGCAGCGGTCGGCCTCGCGGGCCACCGCCTCGGCCCCCTGCCGCTTCGTGCCGACGAACAGCACCAGGCTGCCCGAGGCGGCGACCTGCTTGAGATACTTCCTCGCCCGCAGCAGGCCGCGGATCGTCTCGCGGACGTCGATGATGTGGATGAGGTTCTTGCGGCCGTGGATGTAGGGCCGCATCTTCGGATTCCAGCGGCTCGCACGATGTCCAAAGTGGACACCCGCCTCGATCAGTTCCTGGGCCAAGACGTTCGACACCGTTTTTCACTCTCTGGGTTGGGTTTTCGGGCCTCGCAGACTATGGGCGCGAAGGGGGGTATGTCAACGCGCCCCCCGGTTTCGAGGCCTTCTTTCGACATCAGCTTGAAGAGGGCCGATTTCGCGAACTAGACTCCCCGAACCGCCTCACCCCCCCTCCGAACGCATGCGCCACGTCATCTCCGCCACCGTCCAGAACGTCCCGGGGGTGCTTGCGCACGTCTCGGGCATGCTCGCCTCCCGCGGCTACAACATCGACAGCCTCGCCGTCGGGGAGACCGAAGACCGGGGTTTTTCCCGCATGACCTTCGTGCTCCGCGGCGACGATCGCGTGCTCGATCAGGTGCGGCGGCAGCTCGAGAAGATCGTGACGATCGTCCGTGTCGACGACATCAGCTCCCGCAACTACGTCGAGCGGGACCTGATGCTCATCAAGATCGCCGCCCCACCGGGGCCGGAACGGTCGCACGTGAAGGAGCTCGCCGACATCTTCCGCGGCCGGATCGTCGATGTCGCCGCCGACAGCGTCGTCGTCGAGATCTCCGGCACCGAGAAGAAGCTCGAGGGATTCATCGAGCTCATGCGGCCGATCGGAATCCTCGAGCTCGTCCGCACCGGCCGGATCGCGATGGTCCGCGGAGGCCCGCCCACCCGCGAGCAGACCGAGGCCGATGACGACGGTCGCAGCGACGAGCCGTCGAGCGCCCGCGAATCGCTCGCCTGAAGACGTTTTCCTTCCCAGCCCTTTTCCGTTTTCCCCGACCGTTTCCACCCGACCCGGAGCGACCCTTGCCCGCAACCATCTATTACGACGCCGACGCCGACCTGAAGGCCCTCGCAGGGAAGACCATCGCCATCATCGGCTACGGCTCCCAGGGGCATGCCCAGGCGCAGAACCTCCGCGACAGCGGCCTGAATGTCGTGGTGGCCCAGCGTCCCGGCGGCCCGAACTACGAGCTCGCCAAGAGCCACGGCTTCTCGCCGATGAGCGTCGAGGATGCGGTGAAGCAGGCCGACGTCGTCAATATCCTCCTCCCCGACGAACTCCAGGGCGACGTCTACCGCACCTGCATCAGGCCGAACCTCAAGAAGGGGGCCGTGCTCATGGCGAGCCACGGCTTCAACTTCCACTTCGCCCAGGTCGAGCCGCCGGCGGGCCACGACATCCTCCTGGTGGCGCCGAAGGGCCCCGGGCATCTCGTCCGCAGCGAGTACGTGAAGGGGGGCGGCGTGCCCTGCCTCATCGCCCTCGGGCCCAACGCCTCCGCCGAGACCAAGAAGATCGGGCTCGCCTACGCGAAGGGCATCGGCGGCACCCGCGGCGGCGTGATCGAGACGACGATCGCCGAGGAGACGGAGACCGATCTTTTCGGCGAGCAGGCAGTCCTCTGCGGCGGCGTCTCGGAGCTGATCAAGGCCGGCTTCGACACGCTCGTCGAAGCGGGCTACCAGCCGGAGATGGCCTACTTCGAGTGCCTCCACGAGATGAAGCTGATCGTCGACCTGCTCTACCAGGGCGGGCTCGAGTACATGCGTTACAGCGTCTCGAACACGGCCGAGTACGGCGACTACACCCGCGGCAGGCGGATCATCACCGACGAGACCCGCGCGGAGATGAGGAAGATCCTCGAGGAGATCCGCTCCGGTCAGTTCGCCCGCGACTGGATCCTCGAGAACCGTGGCGGGGCCGCGATGTTCAAGGCCACCCGCCGCCGCGAGCGGGAGCATCTGCTCACGCAGACCGGCCGCCGGCTCCGCAAGATGATGAAGTGGATCGACTCGAAGGAGGTCTGATGACTTCGGAGGAACTCCAGTCACGTGCGGTCTACGAACAGCTCCAGCCGGGGGACCGGGTGGAGGTGATCCACGGCGTCACGGTCGGATCGTCCGCGAAGTGGACGACGACGACCGTCGGAAAGGTGCTTCGCCGCGAGCGGCGTCGGCACGGCCTCCACTTCCGCCGCAATCCCGACGACAAGGTCTACTCCGACGTCCTCATCCTGTCCCGCGACGACGGCGAGCTGACGACCGTGACGATCGACGAGTTCACTCGGCTGCGGCGGCTCTGATCACGGCCCTTGGGCCGATGCTCGCGGTGGACTGCGGTCCGACCCTGCAGGAGGCATGCGAGATGGAGTTTCACGGCTTCGTCAACGGCGTGGCCATCATCGTCGGCAGCATCGTGTCGGCGATCGTGCTCGTCGCGATCGTCCGGAAGATCTTCTCGAAGGAGACCCTTCGCGAGGCCCATGACATCACGGGCAACCTCCTCTCGGTCGTCGGAACGCTCTATGCCGTGCTCCTGGGGCTCGTGGTCGTTGACTCGCTCGTGCGGTTCGAGCGGGCGGTGGACGTCGTGCAGCGGGAGTCGAACGTGCTCGCCGACATCTTTCTGCTCGCCGGCCGCCTGCCGGAGAATCCGAGGGCCCCGATCCAGGAGAGCTGTCGGGAGTATGCCCGTGCCGTGGTGGAGGACGAGTGGCCGCTCATGCGGAAAGGGCACGCGAGCATGGCCGCGCGAAAGACCGCGTTCGAACTCACAAAAAAGCTCGACGGCTTCGAGCCGTCCACGGAAGCGCAGAAGGCCGTCTACCCGATGATCCTCGAGCAGATTCGCGAGCTGTGGGATTGCCGCCGCGAGCGGGTCGGCACGGCGGAATACGGTATCCCGGCGGTCGAGTGGTTCGTCTTGCTCCTCGGCGGCGGCGTCACGGTGCTCTTCGCCGGTCTGTTCCGGTCGCAGAGCGTGAGCCTGCAGCGGTTCCTGACGACGCTGGCCGCGCTCGTGATCGGCCTCAACCTCTATCTCGTGAGCCTCTTCGGCTACCCGTTCGCCGGGGAACTGACGGTTTCGAGCCGGCCGTTCCAGGTCGACCTCGCGATCTTCGAGGGCCGCTACGAAAACGTCCCGGCCCACGATCGGGAACAGCCCCTCACCGTCACGCCACGCGGGCGATGACGCACTTGAGGTATTCCCCCTCGAGGCAGCTCGCGCTCACCGGATGGTCGGGAGCGGCCCCGCGGATCTCGAGCAGCTGGATCGGCCGGCCCGAACGCTGGGCCACGCCCGAGAGCATCTCGAGGAAGTCGTCTCGGGAGACGGATCCCGAGCAGGAGCAGGTGACGAGGATGCCCCCCGGCTCGAGCAGGCCGACGGCCACGCGGTTGATCCGGTGGTAGGCCCGCAGGGCGTCGTCGATGCTCGCGCGGCTGCGGGCGAACTTCGGCGGGTCGAGCACCACCATGTCGAACCGCTCGCCAGCCGCCGCGAGCGCATCGAGCTTCTCGAAGGCGTCGGCCGTCTCCACGCTGACGGCCGCCGCGCCGTTGAGTTCGGCGTTGGCCTTTGCGAGCGCCGCCGCCTTGGCGCTCGAGTCGACGGCGAGCACGCTCCGGGCGCCACCTGAAACCGCGCAGGCGACCGCGAAGCCGCCCGAATAGCAGAACATGTCGAGCACCCGCCGGCCGCGGGCATGGCGGGCCGCGGCCTGCCGGTTCTCCCGCTGGTCGAGGTAGTAGCCGGTCTTCTGCCCCTCGGTGAGATCGACGCCGAACCGCAGGCCGTGCTCGCGGACGAACACGGGGCCGCTCGGGGCGGTGCCGCGGACGAGGCGGTCGGCGAGGTGGAGGCCTTCGAGCTTGGAGAGCCCCCGCTCGGCGCCGCGGAGCAGGATGCCCCTCGGGCGAAGCGACTCCTCGAGCGAGTCGCAGACCGCGTCGAGCCGGCCTGCCATCGCCAGCGCCGTCACCTGCACCGCGAGGTAGTCGCCGTAGCGGTCGACGATGAGCCCCGAGAGGTCGTCCCCCTCGCTGTTGACGATTCGTGCGGCACCCTCGCGGTCGTCGAGGCCGAGCGACCGACGCAGCGCCACGGCCGACTCGATCCGCTTCCGCCAGAGCCCCGAGTCGAGCCGCGTCGCCGCGTCGAACGCGTAGAGACGCACGCGGAGCCGGCTCGAGGAGTTCCAGAGTCCCCTGGCGATGAAGGTCCGGTCGTGGGTGACGAGGTCGACGACGTCGCCGTCGGCCGGGCTGCCGTCGATCGAGAGCACGGCCGAGTCGAGCACCCAGGGATGGCGGCCGAAGAAGGGCCTCGCGCGACCCGGCTTCACGACCACCGTCGCCGTCGGCACGCCATCGACCCCAGCAGCACACCCCTCGGCGAGTTTCTCGTCAGGCATGTGCGACCTGCTTCGCCGGCCCGGGGAGTACGTGCGGCGCGGGGAGCGAATCGCTGCCAGGGTCGGTCTTCATCGTCCGCTGCCCCGCGTCGGACTCGCCGCTCCCGCGGCGGCGGACGCTCCAGCCGAAGACCTGCCCCAGCGGACCGGAGAGGAGCGCGGGCAGGAGCACGAGATTGCCGACGAGGGCCACGGTGAGCATCGAGAGCATCATGTGGCCGAACCGCTGCGTGGGGCCAAACGGCGAGAGGGAGAAGACCGACAGGCCGATGCCGATCACGCCCCAACTTTGGTACATCGCCCGCGCGCAGCCTTTGTAGGCGAGCATGGTCGCCTCCCGGCGGTCGAGCCCGTCGGCGATCCCCTTGCGGAACCAGAGCATGAAGTGCACGACGTCGTCCACCGTCACGCCGAGGGCGACGCTCGGCGCCATCACCGTGCCGATGTCGATCAGGAGCGTGCCGAGGTCGAGCCGCGAGAGCAGCTGGTGGCCCCAGCCCATCCCGCCGAAGACGCACACCGCGGGAAATGCCGCCGGCAGCAGGAGCACGAGCCCCGCCGAGGCCGCCCGGCAGAGGAGCACCATCACGGCCACGATGATCGCGAAATCGGTGATGAACCCGACGACGAGCCCGTCGAGCAGCGAATGCTGCGCCTTGTAGACCAGCGGCACGAGTCCCGTGTAGTCGACGTCGATTCCGCCGATGCCGCGGCCCTGGTATTCCTCGAGGATCGGGTCGATCCGCGTGCGGAGGTCCTTCTGGAAGAGGGCGTAGTCGACCTCCTTGGTCGCGCTCACGCGGGCGCTCACCCGCCAAAGCTCCTCGAGCCCTCCCTCCTCTTCCGCGTCGGGCTTCCCCACCGACTCCCTGAGGTAGTCGCCGGCGAGGAACTCATGGCGGTGCTTGAGCAGCTGCTTGTTGATCAGGCTCCGCTGCCCCCGCTTCCCCAGGCCGAAGACCCGGGCCGTGGCGCCACCCATGCCGCCCCCATCTCCCAGGTCGAGATTCCGGGCGAAGGTCACGGTCGAGAGCGAGCTGCCGACCTCCGGCAGGTCGGCGATCGACCGCTGGATCCGGTCGACGAGTTCCATCCGCTCGAGGAAGTTGAGCGAACAGGCCTTGTCGTCGACCCGCACGAGGATCTCCATCGGAACCAGTTGGCCGAGATTCGCCTCGAGCCAGCGGTAGTCCTGGCGGATCCTCGCCTGCGGCGAGAAGAGCCGCATGAGCTGGACGCTGCTTTCGGTGAGGAACATGCCGTAGCCGAAGAACGCCATTGCCCCCAGGCAGGCGACCGAGACGAGGCCGCTGTGACGCGTGATCCAGTCGCCGACGGCCCACCAGCGGCTCTCCTCGACCGGCTTCCACGAGTCTTCCTCCACCCCGTCGGCGTTCTTCCCGATGCGGAGCTTCGGCGGGAAAAACTCGAGCAGCGCGGGCATGAAGCTCACGAGGATCAGGAAGCTCACGCAGACGCCCGCCGCGGAGAAGATGCCGAACATCCGGATCGGAATCAGCTCGCTGATGGCGAGCGTCGCCAGACCGATGGCTGTGGTGCCCGTCGCGAGCGAAAGCGGGAGCAACGCGTGGTGCACGGAACGGTCTACCGCCCCCGCCGTCTCGCCCGTCTCGGCGATCTGGTCGCGGTAGTAGTTGGCGAGGTGGATCGCGCCGCTCGTCGTGGCGACGTAGACGAGCGACGGCATCGTCAGCAGGATCGCATCGACCGGATAGCCCGAGTACCAGACGATCGCGAGGCTCGCGAACATGCTGTAGACGCCCGAGGCGAGCACGATGAGCACGAGCGTCCAGCTGCGAAGGCTCCACCAACTCACGATGAAGCCGACGACGAGCGACAGCCCGAAGAGGATCGTGACGCTGCTCTGCCCGGCATTGTCGATCGCCACGTTGTCCACCGGCGGCCCGCCCATGTGGAGGTCCTTTTCCGGGATCGCGCATTCCTCGACGGCGGTCCGGCGGATGAAGTCGATCGCCCCGTGGAGGTTCGCGCGGGCGGAGTCGGAGAGCGTGAGCACGAGGCTCGTCTGACGCGCGGCCAGGTCGTCCATCTCCGAGCCCTCGTCCACGCCCTGCGGCGGCGGCCCGATGATCGTGCCGGTGAGCCGCGAGACGGCCTCGTGCTCCGGAAGCTTCAGCGGTTTCCGCGTCATCTGCTCGACGGCACGCGGCCCGGTCTGGACCGAGCGGAAGAAGATCGGCAGGCCGGTTCGCGCCGCCTCCTCGTGCGGCGGGAGCAGTTTCTCGGCCAGCAGTTCGAGCCGCGGATCGCGCATCGTGCAGCCCTTCCAGCTGACGAGGATGAACTCCTCCCCCTGGAAGTGCCGGCGAAAGAACTGGTACGTCCGCGTCTCTTCGTACTCCTGCGGCAGCCAGCCCTTCACGTCGTTGCGGTTGTTGCTGCGGGCCTTCGCCGCCCCGTAGAGCGCGAACGGCAGCAGGAAGAACATCACGATGAGGATGCCGAAGGCGTACCGCTCGTAGAAGAACGTGGTCTTCTGGGACGTTTCCATGAAAGCACCGTAGAGGCCCGGGGCGGGCCAGTCCATATCTACGGCTCCCCGTCGCTCAATTCCCCGAATCCGCCCGCCGCGACCGCGCAGCCTGCGCAGAATGCGCAAGACGCGCGGCTTCCTCGCGGGTCAAACGCGCCCGGGTACGGGCGGCCCCTCACGGTCAACGCTGCTGGGTTTGGGGCCGCCCGCGCCCATCGCCGGACGTTCGCTCCGCACATCCTGTGCTTCGCTCACTCGGACCTGACTGG
>CAZPEM010000107.1:0-11395 GCA_964585575.1 uncultured Chitinophagaceae bacterium | reverse complement strand
GACCGGCTACGAGGAGGCGGCCGCCCAGGGCCTTCTCGCGGGCGTCAACGCGGCGATCTCCCGCCGCGGCGGCGAGCCGCTCGTCCTCGACCGCCACGATGCCTACATCGGCGTCCTCATCGACGATCTCGTCACCCGCGGCGTCGACGAGCCCTATCGCATGTTCACGAGCCGCGCGGAGCACCGGCTGGCGCTTCGGCACGACAACGCCGACCGCCGGCTGACGCCGCGAGCCTCGCGGCTCGGGCTCGCCTGCGCCGAGCGGGCGACGCGGCTGGCCGAGAAGCAGGCCTCGATCGACGCCGTGCTCGCAAAGCTCGCCGCGACGCGGGCCGACGGCGTCCCGCTTGCCGACCTGCTCAAGCGACCGGAGACGAGCTGGGACGACTGTCTCCGCTTCTCGCCCGAACTGCATTCCGTCGACTCGGAGGTCGCCAGGCAGGTCTGCCACGACATCCGCTACGCCGGCTACGTCGCCCTCGAGCGGGAGCAGGTCGAGCGGCGGCGGAAGCTCGGCGGCAGGATCATCCCCGACGGGCTCGACTACGCCGCCGTCCGTCACCTCCGGGCCGAGGCCAGGGAAAAGCTCGATCGCGTCCGCCCGCGAACGCTCGACCAGGCGGGCCGGGTGAGCGGCATCACGCCGGCCGACCTCGCGGTCGTGCTGCTCCACCTCGACGCCCGCGGGGGATAGCCCAGCGTGCGGATCGTCCATATCACCGCCGGTGCTGGTGGGCGGATCTGCGGATCCTGTCTCCACGACAATGCCCTCGTGCGGTCGCTCCGTGACCGCGGGCTCGACGTGATGCTCTTGCCGGCCTACGTGCCCACCACGACCGACGAGGAGAACGTGGCCGAGCGGCGGATCGTGCTCGGGGGCGTGAACGTCTGGCTCCAGGAGCATCTGGCGGTCTTTCGTCACACGCCGGCCTGGCTCGACCGCCTGCTCGACTCCCGTGGGCTGCTCGAATGGCTTTCGCGGCGGACCGGTTCGACGCGACCGTCGGATCTCGGGCCGCTCACCGTCTCGAGCCTCGAGGGGGAGCGGGGCCGCCAGCACAAGGAACTGGAGAAGCTCGCGCGGTGGCTCGCCGACGAGGTGAAGCCCGACATCGTGCACCTTTCGAACATGCTCCTCTCGGGGCTCGCCGGCCGCGTGAAGCGAGCGACCGGCGCGGGGATCGTCTGCACGCTCTCCGGCGAGGATCTCTTCATCGGCCAGCTCCCCGAGCCGCACCGCTCGCGGGCCGAGGCCCTGCTCGCGGAGAACGCGAAGTCGATCGACCGGTTCGTGGCGCTCAACGAGTTCTATGCAGGCTTCATGGCGTCGAGGCTGGCCGTTTCGAGGGAGCGGATCGCCGTCGTGCCCCACGGCGTCGACATGGAATTGTTTTCGATGGCGCCGCCCGATCTTTCGCGGCGGCGGAAGGACCGCGGCGGACGGTTCGTCGTCGGCTCCCTCGCGAGGGCCTGCCCGGAGAAGGGGCTGCGCCTGCTCGTCGAGGCGGTCGGCCGACTTGCGGCGGAAGGCCGTGATGTCGAACTGCTCGCCGCGGGGGCGACCGTGGATGCGGAGCGACGCTATGTCGCCGGATGCCTCGAGCGTGCCAGGCTGCTCGGCATGGCCGATCGCTTCCGCTGGCTCGGCCAGGTCGACCTGCGAGGCAAGGTCGACCTCCTTCGTGGGATCGACGTGTTCGCGATGCCGGCCACGCATCCAGAGGCGAAGGGCATCCCCGTGCTCGAGGCATTCGCGGCCGGCGTGCCGGTGGTTGCGGCCGACGATGGGAGCCTGCCGGAGTACGTTCGGCCGGACGGAGCCGGCGGCGCCGCGGGGCTGCTCCACCGTCCGAACGATGCTGGCGATCTCGCCCGCACGCTCGCTGCGGTGCAGGACGACGTCTCCCTTGCCTCATCGCTCGGACGTGAAGGATTCACGAGAGCCCGCGAACGCTTCAGCCGCATCCGCATGGCCGAGGGGCATGCCGAACTCTATGCCGCGACGGGGGCCCCGGTTCGCGGCTAGCCGGCCGGGAACTTCAGTTCGTGGGCGAGGCTCTCGAGGAACGTTCGCGCCCGTCCATACTCGCCGGCGGCATACTTCGACGCCCGCGACTTCAGCGCGACCAGGAACTCGTCCACGGTGCCCTGGATCTGGGAGTATTCCTGGTAGTCCATGCTCCCGCCGGTGGCCGCCCGCCGTGCGAACATCGAGTCGAGCTTCTCCCGGTAGGGATCGAAGGGCTTGTCGGTGAGCACGACCGGGTATTGGATGTGGCCGGTGACAGGATCGAGTTCGGTGGACTGGAGCCGTGGCGGCGCCGCCATCTTCGCCAGCCGGATCGCCTGCTCCTGAGTCACCCGCGGCCCCTCCTCGGCGGCACGGTACTCGCGGTTCATCTTCCGGTTTTCGAAGTAGGTCTCGGTCCACTTCTTCCGGTTGTCGTACTCCATCGACTTGACTTGCTGCCAGTTTTTCGCCGCCTCGGAATTCTCGAGGTTCTGGTAGCCCTGAGCCCGCATCATCTCCGACATGCCGTAGGCGGCGGCCTGTTCGGCCGTCGAGGCATACCCGCCCCGATTGAAGCCCATGCCCCACTGGCCGAAGGCGACGGCCGACGCGAGGCCCATGGTGGCGGTGACCGCCGTAAATACCGCCGCGGAACCGGGATGTACGGCACACCGGCCGGGCCGGGGGACCGAATTCGATCGTTTGGCAGTCATGCGACTTCCGTTGGTGGGAGGCTCTGGACAACGTTCCATGCAGTATACTTTTGCACGTCGATCGGCATCCAGCGAACCAATTTTCTGCTTTTTCGGCCGGGTCATTCCTATTCCAGGGACATCCAAACCATGCGCGGACACGCTTCGATGCACCCATTCTGGCTGACGCGGCTTTCCGCGCGTTGGAACCTTCTGATGAATGTCTCGCTGGCCGGTTTTCTCGCGATCGTGGCGTTGCCGCTCGGCGGGTGTAGTCGCAAGCCGGCGGCTCCGGCGGGCGGCACCGTGTCGGACGTGTCGGCCGTGTCGGCCGGGGCGGCCGTGTCGGACCGGGCGGCCGTGTCGGACCGGGCGGACGGGGAGGACGCGGTGATCGCCACGATCGATTCGATCGGCACGCTCGGTTCGAAGGGGAAGAAGTCGCTCCAGACCCTGCTCGACGCGCTCGATGATCCACAGCCGGCCGTCCGCTGGCACGCCGCGCGATCGATCGGCCTGGTCGGCGAGGCCGCCGTCGCGGCGATTCCGAAACTCGTCGCCGCGCTCTCGGATACCGACCCGATCGTCGTCACGCAGGCCGCCGCGGCGATGGGACGGATCCGATCGGACGACCAGCGGCCGCCCTCGGCGATCGATGCCGAGACCGCCAAGCTCTACGCCTCGACCGTGCAGCCTCTCGCCGACTGCATCGTTCACAAGGACCCCCGCGTTCGCCGGGCCGCCATCCGCAGCCTGCAGTCAATCCACACCGACCAGGAAAAACTCGTCGAGATCGCAAGCTCTCTTCTCGCCGACGAGGATCCGTCGGTGGTGTTCCCCGCGCTCCACTCGCTGGCAGACATGGGCGAGAAGACGGTGCCGTTTCTCGTGAAGTCGCTCGAGCATCCGAAGGCCCGGTACTGGGCGACGTTGGCGCTGGCGGAGATCGGGCCGGCCGCCGCCGCGGCCGTGCCGAAGCTCACGATCCTCGCCGCGAAGGAGGAGCCGGACGTGAGGCTGCAGGCGATCATGGCGCTGGCGGCGATCGGCGAGCGGGCTTCGCCGGCCGTCGACACGTTGATCGCCATCACCAGCTCGACCAATGCCGACGAGCGAGTGCTCCACCCGGCCACGGTCTACGCGATCGGCAAGATCCGCTCCGCGAAGGGCTTCGCGGCCCTCGAGCCGATGCTGAAATCGGAGAACGCGGTGGTCGCGGCCGCCGCCTCGTGGGCGAGGGCCCGCATCCGTCCCGACGACGCCGCGGTCGTGGCCGACGCGGTCGGCCGGCTGCAGAAGGGGCTCGAATCGCCCGATCCCACGATCCGTCAAGGGGCGGTCTCGGGACTTTCCGAACTCGTGAACGACCTGCCGGCCGGTGCGGGCGGGCCGCTTGCGGAACGTTTCGTCGCGCTCCTCGAGGATTCCGATCCCGACGTCCGTCGATCGACCGCGGTCGCCCTCGTGCGGCTCGGTGCGGACGCCGTCGGGCCGGTGACGGCGGCGCTCGCCGATGCCGAGCGGCGGGCCGTCGCGTTCGAGGTGCTCGCGGAACTGGGCCCCATCGCCAAGCCGGCGCTCGCGAAGCTGGTCGAATCGCTCGACGACGCGAACCCCGCCGTCCGCAGCGACGCCGCGTTCGCCATCGCCGGCCTCGGAGCGGAGGCTGCCACCGCCGTGCCAGCGCTCCTGAAACGGCTCGACAAGGAGGCCGAACTGTCGGCGACCGCCGGCGACGGCGGGGACGACGGGATCGACACCGAGGAGCGGGCGGTCCGCGCGCCGCTCCTCACCGTGGTCTACGCGCTCGGCAGCATCGGCAAGGCCGCGAAGCCGGCTGCGGAGACGCTTCACCGGCTCGTCGACAGCACCGATCCCTTCGCGGCCACCGTCGCTGCCTGGGCGGGGCTGAAGATCGAGCCGGATCGCAAAGAGCTCTACGCGAAGGCGGTTCCCCTGCTCAACAAGGCGCTCAAGTCGGATCGAGACCTGGCACGGCTCGAGGCCGCGACGGCGCTTGGCGACATCGGCCGGGGGGCGTCGGATTCGATCGCCTTGCTCGAGATGGTTGCCGAGGACGACCCCGTGGCCGCCGTTCGGGAGGCCGCCGAGGAGGCGATCGGGCGGATACGCGGCGGCCGCTGAGGCGGAGTGGCCGATTCCGAACCACTCCCGGCCCCAAAAGGGCGGCCTTGCCCGCTCGACCCCTCCGCTTCTGACGGCTGTGCAACTCCCTTTGGACGAAACTGAAGGGACGGCGTCCGATCGTCCGACCATCATCGGGCGGGGCAATGCTCGGCCTGTCGGCAGTCCTCCGTGATCGAGCGGCACTGAGGTGTCGTGGCCGAGGGGTCGTGGCCGAGGGAGAAACGAGGGGTGGGAGCGATGGTCCGTCCGATCGGCTTCGTGAAACGGCTGTGGCTGATCTACCGCTCGAAGCCCGTCGGTGAGCGGTCGATCCTGGCTGCGATTCGAGGCATTCCCGCCCGGCCGGATGGATCGATCCGGATCATGGAAGTCGGTCTCGGGACGATCCGCCGCGCGGAGCGGGTGCTTCGGCTCGCGGCGTCCCGCAAGGATCGTCCGAGCGTTCACTACGTCGGCCTGGACCGGTTCGAGGGAAGGCTGCCCTCCGATCCGCCGGGCGTGACGCTCAAGCAGGCGCACCAGTCCCTGGGGAAGCTCGCGCGGGTGCAGCTCGTCCCCGGAAACGTCGACACGTCGCTCTCGAGGCTTTGCAACCACCTCGGCACGTTCGACCTCGTGATCGTCTCCCGCGACGCCGATCCGCGGCATCTCGAGCGGAGCTGGTTCTTCATCCAGCGGGTCGTGACGCCGGCGACGGTGGTGTTCGTGGAGCCGTCGTCGTCGGCCGCTTCCTGGCAGAAGATCGGGAAGGCACGCGTGGACGAGCTGGCCGTGCGTACCGTCGGCCGTCGCGTTGCCTGACGGGGGCAGGAGCGGCTCGGGCGGCATCTTGCCGGGCGATTTTGTCTGGTACAGTGGAGGCATGAACCACGCTCCGCGAACGCTTCTCGACAAGATCTGGGACGAGCACCTCGTCGCCTCTCCCGCAGGGGAACAGCCGATCCTCTACATCGACCTTCACCTCGTGCACGAGGTGACGAGCCCCCAGGCCTTCGAGGGACTCCGCCTGGCCGGCCGCCGGGTCCACCGTCCGGAGCGGACCTTCGCGACGCCTGACCACAACGTGCCGACCACGGACCGCCGGCTGCCGATCGCCGACGCGATCTCGAAGCAGCAGATCGACACGTTGCGGGTCAACTGCCGCGAGTTCGGCGTGCGGCTCTTCGATCTCGGCGACGCGGACCAGGGGATCGTCCACGTGATCGGGCCGGAGCTCGGCCTGACGCAGCCCGGGATGACGATCGTCTGCGGCGACAGCCACACCGCGACGCACGGGGCGCTCGGGGCCCTCGCCTTCGGCATTGGCACGAGCGAAGTCGAGCACGTTCTCGCCACGCAGACGCTCCGGCAGTCGAAGCCGAAGTCGCTCGAGGTCCGCGTGGACGGCTCGCTCGCCCCAGGCGTCACGGCGAAGGACCTCGTGCTCCATCTCATCGGCCGGCTCTCCACCGAGGGGGGCACCGGTCATGTCATCGAGTACACGGGCGACTGCATCCGCGGGCTCTCGATGGAGGAGCGGATGACCGTCTGCAACATGTCGATCGAGGCCGGGGCCCGCGCCGGGATGATCGCGCCCGATCAGGTCACCTTCGACTACCTGCGGGGCCGCGACCACGCCCCGAAGGATTTCGAGAAGGCGGTCGAGCGATGGAGCCGCCTGCCGAGCGATCCCGGCGCCGTCTACGACCGCGTGGAAATCTTTCGCGGATCGGACGTCACCCCGCAGGTCACCTGGGGCACCAATCCCGCCCAGGTGGTCGGCATCGACGGCTCCGTGCCCGATCCCTCCGCCTTTCCCGATGCGTCGGACCGGGAGAGCGGCCGGCGTTCGCTCGAGTACATGGCGCTCTCGGCCGGCACCCGGATCACCGACATTCCCATCGACCGCGTCTTCATCGGATCGTGCACCAACAGCCGCATCGAAGACCTCCGCGCCGCGGCCCGCGTGGCCCGCGGCCACAAGGTCGCAGCGAGCGTTCGGGCGATGGTCGTTCCGGGGAGCGGCCGCGTAAAGCGGCAGGCGGAGGCCGAGGGGCTCGACCGCATCTTCCGCGAGGCCGGGTTCGAATGGCGGGAGGCCGGCTGCAGCATGTGCCTCGGCATGAATCCCGACACGCTCGCCCCGGGCGAGCGATGCGCCTCGACGAGCAACCGCAACTTCGAGGGCCGGCAGGGAAAGGGAGGCCGCACCCACCTCGTCTCCCCCGCCATGGCCGCGGCCGCCGCCGTCACCGGTCGCTTCACCGACATCCGTGGCTGGCGATACCTCGACTGATTCGTCCGCCGTTTTTCTCCCCCGGTGCCTTCGCCCGCCGCATTTTCGCCCTCAGTTGGACCACGACCGCCAGGAGCCCGGCCGATTCATGGAACCGTTCGTCACCCACAGCGGCCTCGTCGCCCCGCTCGACCGTGCCAACGTCGATACGGACCAGATCATCCCGAAGCAGTTTCTCAAGCGGATCGAGCGGACGGGGTTCGGCCAGTTTCTCTTCTTCGATTGGCGGTTCCTCGCCGACGGCTCGCCCGACCCCGCATTCGAGCTCAACAAGCCCGACCGGAAGGGGGCGAGCGTGCTCCTCGCACGCAGGAATTTCGGCTGCGGCTCCAGTCGCGAACACGCCCCTTGGGCGCTCGCCGACTACGGGTTCCGTGTCGTGATCGCGCCGACCTTCGCCGACATCTTCTTCAACAACTGCTTCCAGAACGGGATGCTTCCGATTCGGCTCGATGAGGCGGACGTCGACGAACTCTTCCGCCGGGCCGCCGCGGGACCCTACCGCCTCACGGCCGACCTCGAGCGAAACGAGCTCCGCGACGACCGGGGGTTCTCGCGGCCGATCGCCATCGACCCGTTCCGCCGGACCTGCCTCATGAAGGGGCTCGACAACATCGGCCTGACGCTCGCCCACGCTTCGGCGATCGACGCGTGGGAGTCGGCCCGCGGCATGGCCCCGTCTTCGTGGATGGCGCGATGAGACTGTCCGCTCGAACGGCGTTCTTCCTGCCGCTCGTCGTGGCCGCGATGGCGTGCGGGGCGATCGTGGCACGGGCGGCCGATCCCGCCGCCGCTCCCGCGGTCATGGCGACCCAGAAGACGAAGGTGACGACGCTCGTGGACGACCTGCCGCGGGTCGGCGCGATCGCGGCGAAGCCGACGGGGCAGGGGGTTCTCATGATCGACGGCGGCTCGAACGCCATCGAGATGATCGATCCTTCGGAGCCGACGCGGCGGCAGCGGGCCGTGGGGCCTTTCGTCGGAGGGGAGCGTCCTCTCGCCATCGCCTGCGTCGATTTGATCACGTGTGCCGTCGTGACGCGGTCGGGCCGCGACTGGGCGATCAAGACCTACCGGCTACCGGCTTCGGGCACGGCAGTCGATTCGGCGAACAGCCTCCAGTCGATTCCGCTTGGACAGGCCCTGGCGGAAGACGATGCCGCCGTGGGCGTCGCCGTGAGCCCGTCGCGATCCTGGATCGTGGTAGCCGGTCTGCCGGCCCCCATGCCGCCCGTGATCCGAGGGGCGATCGCCGGAGCGAGGATCGGCGGCATGAGTACCCGCCACTGTCCGAAAGCGGACGACGGAAAACAGTCGGAGAGCGTCATTGGCCTGGCCGCCGCCGTCGCCATCAGTGCCGGCGAGGAGCTCGTGCTCTTCGAGCGGTCGGCTGCCGGAGCGGCGACCGTCCGATTGACGATGTACTCCAAGGTCGGCGCCCTGCGGTTGTTGTCGCTCGATTCCGGCCTGCCGAGCGTGCGGGCGGCGGCGTACGGCAAGGAGACGCTCTGGGTCCTGGCCGGAGAAGCGAAGGACGACCAGCTTCCCGAAGGCCTCTGGCGGCTCGATGCGGCGATCCAAGATCGTCGGCAGGCGGTTCGCCCGGTGTGCGTCGCCCGGCTTGCGTCGCCAGTGGCGGTGGCCCCGCTCTCCGGCGGCCGCCTGCTCGTCGTGCATGGCGACCCACGACGCACCGTCTCAATCGTGGAGCCGGCCCCGTGAGAACCGGCCGAAAGAAAACATGACAACCCGCCGAGAGAAAATCCTGGCGATGCTCCAGGACGACCCAGACGACGTCTTCCTCCGCTACAGTCTCGCGCTCGAGATGGAGCAGGCCGGCGAGTCGGGGCCCTGCCTCGAGATGCTTGCGGCGCTCGCCGCGGGCGATCCGCCCTACGTGCCCGCATTCCACATGGCTGCCCGCCACCTCGTGGCCCGGGGCCGGTTCGAGGAGGCCCGAACCACCCTGCGGGATGGGATCGAGCAGGCCCGCCGTCAGGGAAACGCCCATGCCGCCGGCGAGATGGCCGAACTGCTCGCCTCGATCGGCGACGCGGGCGAGTGACAGACCGCCCCGATCCCCTTGTTTCGCCTGTGAAATCGCGATTGGATCGAGTACCCTTCCGGACCAGAAGCAGGTCCACCCGGGAGACACGAGCGATGAACCGTTGGCAGGAGATGGCCGATTCCGTCCTCGATGGCGGCTCGATCGATCGCGGCGCCGCCCGCTCGATCCTCGAATCGGACGATGCGGAGATTCTCGATGTGCTCGCGGCGGCCTACCGGGTTCGCCACCACCACTTCGGCAACACCGTGCAGCTGTTCTTTCTCATGAACGCAAAGAGCGGCCTCTGCCCCGAGGACTGCGGCTACTGCTCGCAGTCGAAGGTGAGCGATGCCGAGATCCCGAAATACAACCTGCTTTCGGCGCCGAAGCTGCTCGAGGGGGCGAGGCTCGCGGCCGAGCGGCAGTCGAAGACCTTCTGCATCGTGATCTCCGCCCGGGGCCCCTCGGAGCGGGAGATCGACGCCGTCTGTTCGATCGTTCCCGAGATCAAGCGGCAGTATGGGCTGAATATCTGCGCGTGCCTCGGCCTGCTGACTCCCGAGCAGGCGGGGAGGCTCGCAGCAGCGGGCGTCGACAAGGTGAACCACAATCTCAACACGGGGAAGCGGTTCTATCCGGAGATCTGCTCCACCCACACCTACGCCGATCGGTTGCGGACGCTCCAGGCCTGTCGCGATGCCGGGCTCTCCCTCTGCAGCGGCGGCATCATCGGCATGGGGGAATCGCACGACGACCTGATCGACATGGCGATGGAACTGAGGGATCTCAGGGTGGAGAGCATCCCACTGAACTTTCTCCAGGCGATCGACGGCACACCTCTCGAGGGCAGCGATCGCCTCTCGCCCCGCGACTGCCTGCGGGCGCTGGCGATGATGAGGCTCGTGAATCCGTCTTCCGAGCTTCGGATCGCCGGCGGCCGGGAGGTCCACCTTCGCAGCCTGCAGCCGCTGGGGCTCTATGCGGCCAACTCGATCTTCGTCGGCGACTACCTCACGACGAAGGGGCAGCTTCCCGAAGCCGACTATGCGATGATCAGCGACATGGGGTTCGTCGTCACCCGTGGCGCAGAGTCGGCCGAACCCCTGGCTTGTGCAGATTGACGGGCCCCGGAAGCCTCGCGGGCGATTCCGTCAAAAGCCCTACGGATGGTTCGACCGATACCTTCCCCGGCGGGTGCGCCGGGGTGGCGTTCCTGTCGGGCTCGACAGGCAGGAGGGGGGAACGATGACAAGGTCATTCTCGCTGGCGGCGTTCGTGGCCGGAGTATTGGTGGTGGGGATGTCGTGGTCGGCCGGTGATGCGACTGCCGCCGGCTCGTCCGAAGTCGCCAGAGCGTCGGGGAAACCGGTGCAGTCGAACGCCTCGACGGCCGCCTCCGGCCGCCGGCCCCTGGCCGTGCGGATCGCCATGGCCGACAAGCTGAAACACGAGCCGCCCCCCACTCTCGCGGGCCCGGCAACGCCGCCGGCCACGGAGGCCGCGGTCGAGCGGGCCGCCGCCGGGGATGCAGTGGTCCTCAAGAACGTGGCCCGAAAACCGGCGGTGCCGAGGCTCCTCATCGACTGCGAGGAGTCGACCGTCGACGCCCGCCAGGGCGAGTCGGTCCGCTGGAGGATCACGATCCGCAATGCGGGAGCGACCGCCCATCACGTCGTTGCCACGCTCTACTTCGCCGAAGGGATCGAGCCGTTGGCCGCCGCGGGTCACGGCCACTCCCTCGCGACGGGCGAGGCGAAGTTTAGCCCCGTCGCAAGCCTCGGCGAGGATGATTCGATCCAGCTCGAGGTCACCGGCCGCGCGGCACGGCCCGGCGCCGTCGCCTACCGGATCGAGGTCGGCTGCCGCGATCTGCCCGGCCACGTCGCCCGCGAGGCGGTGATCCTCGTCCGGCCGAAGTCGGCGGACTGAGCGGATCGAGTCGGCCGTCGCGGAAGGGAGCCGAGGTCAGTCGCAGGCTCCGAGCAGGATCGCCCGCGACGCCACCAGCCGCGAACGCTTCCGCACGGCGGGCGGCGCGGCCATCCTTTCCGACACGATCTCGTCGGGCCCGGTAACGTCCGCCCACGGAGCGGTATGTTCGGAGGCCGTCCGACGGTCGTCGGGCGGCTCCGCGAAGATCGCCTCGATCGCCTCGACTTCGATGCCGCGGACGCGGCAGAGGTCGGAACCGACACGGATCGAATAGACGTTCGACAGCGACT
>CAZPEM010000106.1:0-11684 GCA_964585575.1 uncultured Chitinophagaceae bacterium | reverse complement strand
AGCCCGATTTCGCCGACGCGCACTGGCAGCTCGCCGGCATTCTCGAGGAGACCGGCCGCATCGACGAGGCGAAGCACCACCTCCGCGAGTTCCTGGCGCTTGCGCCCGAGAGCCCCTGGACCGACGCGGCTCGCGAGAAGCTCGGCAGCCTATCCTGAAGCGGCCCGAAGTCTCGACGCTCCGGATGCTTGAGATGCCGGATGGTCGTGATAGCCTGAAGGCGGCATGCGTCCACCGCCCCAACCTCGAAGACGGCGCCGCCCCCTTCTCTCCTGTGAGCGGCTGGAGGATCGCCTGACGTTTTCGGGTTCGCCCCTCGCGGTCGCCGCAGATCCGTCACCGGTCGATGCCGGCGGCTTCATCGCTGCCGAGACAGCCCCCCAATGGCTCGGCCCGCTGCGATACGAGGTGTACGACGGCGGAGTGGTGGTCGCCGGCATCACTGAGGCGGCCACCGAGGCCGTGATTCCGCCCGTGATCGACGGTCTGCCAGTCACCGCCATCGGGGCCTACGCTTTCTTCGGCGCCCGCAACCTCGTCAGCGTCACGATCCCGAACACCGTCACGCACATCCATGACCGCGCCTTCATGGAGAGCGGCATCACGAACCTCACGCTCCCGCGGAGCGTCACGACGATCGGCATCGAGGCGTTCGAGGACTGCGACGGCCTCACGCGACTGGTGATTCCAGCGTCGGTCGTCAGCGTCGGCCGGAATGCCTTCGAGGGCTGCTCGAACCTCGCGAGCCTCTCTATTTCGGCGGGAATCGGCTCGCTCCCTCACGGCGTCTTCTCCGGATGCACGAGCCTGCGAAACGTGACGGTCCCGCACGGAATCACGGGCGTCGGCCCCTACGCCTTCGCCGGCTGCACCTCGCTTACGAACGTGTCGCTGCCCGACACGGTTCTCTCGATCGGAAGCCACGCCTTCTCCGGCTGCACGTCGCTTGTCGGCATTGCGTTGCCGGGCGGCGTCGCCTCGCTCGGCGACGGCGTGTTTCGCGGCTGCACCGCCCTCGAGAGGATCGTGATCCCGAGGAGCGTCACGACGATCGAGCCCGACACGTTCTCCGGATGCACGGCGCTTTCGAGCGTGTCGCTGCCGGGGAGCGTGCAGGACATCGGTGCCCTGGCCTTCTACCAGTGCGCATCGCTCACGCGGCTCAGCATTCCCGCGAGCGTCGCACGACTGGGGAATGGCGTCTTCGGGGAGTGCACGTCCCTCGGGTCGGTCGATTTTCTGGGAAGCCCGCCGACGATCGTGGACTTCTACGGTAATCCCGCTCCGAGCTTCGACATCGGGCCCGACAGCCCGCTGGTCGTGCGGTATCGGGCGGGCAACGCCGCCTGGTCGGCCTTCGAAAACGCGACCTTCGGCGGGCATGCCACGCAGGCTGTCGTCGACCTCGCCGGCTCGCAGTTGGGCCTCGTCATCACCGTCGGCAGCATCGAGGAAAACACTGCCGTTTCGCCGAGGCGGAAGGTGGCCGACATCGTCGTCCCGGACGCCGCCGGGAAGACGATCACGCTCGCGGGAGAGAGCCGCGGAAAATTTCGGGTGGATGGCTCACGGCTCTTCCTGCGGGCCGGCGTGCAGCTTGACTACGAAACCCAGAAGAGCCACCAGGTGAAGCTCGTGCTCTCCGACCCGGCCCGTCCCGAAGCCGCTCCTGCCACGATCGTCTACCGCTTGCAGGTGCTCGACGTGAACGAGCCGCCGACCAGCCTAGCGCTCGCGAACGTCGTCGCGAGCCTCCCTTCCGCAACCGACATGACCACCCGCATCAAGCTGGCCGATCTCGTGATCTTGGACGACGCTCTCCGCAACAACCTGGTCACGCTCTCGGGCGCCGACGCCCGCTTCTTCCGCGTCGTCGGCTCGCAGCTATTTTTCCGCGCCGGCACCACGCTCGACGCCGCGAGGAAGCGTTCCTATACGGTCACGATCGCCGTCGAAGACCCGCTGCTCACCGGCAGCGAGCACGTCACGCGGACGTTCTCACTGGACGTGACGGAAGCGGCCACGTAAGGCCGTCACCGTGATCCTTTCACCACGGTCCGCGGCCGTAGTGGACGCCGAACTGGACGGTGTCGCTCGGGATGTTGGGCGTCGGCATGAGGCCGCGACCGCCCGGGACGCCGCCCGGGCCCGGGTAGGGCCGGCCGTATTGGTGGTAGATCGGCATCGTCCGCGAACTCGGCACGCCCCATCCATACTGCGACTGGAACTCGGCCGTCGGCGGCACGACGAGGCCCCAGGGACGGCCGAGCGACGGGTCGTACCAGGCACTGTGCCAGCTGCGGGTCTGCGCGCGGAGGAAGTAGCGCTTCTGCGCCGCGTACGAGCCGTCGGCGTGGGCCTCGAGGCAGCAGGCGACGAGGACCGCCGTCGCGGACAACACGGCGATGATGGATGACCGCCCGATCCGGGCGAAGCTGCGGTTCTTCATGTTCAGTACCACCAGACCCTCGCGTCCGTCTTGAATCCCATGGCGCCCGCCGGACGGATGTAGCGGCGATGGTGCTTGTAGAGAAACTCGTGCGGCATGAAGGGCGGGTAGGTGATCCAGGTGTGGCCCACCCGCGGCGGCACCGGCCGCGGCGACACGTAGAGCTGCGCGCCCACGCCGGGGTAGCCGGGCGGCGGCGGCGATGGGGGCAGGTAGAAGTTGTAGAAGACGTCGGGCGTCGGGGCATCGACGCCATGGTCGATCGGCGCGGCCATGGCCAGTCCGGCCATGCCGACCGTCGCCGCCGACACGAGCAGCATGAGGAGCGTTCTCATCGGTTCACCTCGCACGGTCTTCGAAACCACACCGACCCCGTCGACCCGTTCCTTCGGCTCGTACCGACCGGCCCGATGAACCCGCAGGCTCGCTCCCGGAGGCCTCTTCCCGACACGCAGGGTCCGCCACCAGGCCCCAGGGCGGTCGGCGGTTTTCGACGGCGAGGCGTCGGTATATTCTGCGTTGCCCGCAAGGATCCCCCACCCTCCCCCGACCCAGGCAAAGCCGAGCCACCATGGCCCACGCGACCAAGAGGCCCCCGAAGAAGAACCGCCGCCAGGATTCGGACCGCCAGCCGAAGGCGGCCGACGAACCGAAGGCCGCCGCGGAGCAAGATTCGGCCGACAGCCCGCGGGCCGAAGCGGCCGCGAAGGGCTCGCCGAAGCGGCGGGCCACCGCCCAGTCGCTCGCGGCCGGCCAGCGGGACATCTCCGTGAGCGAGTTCTTTGCCAAGAACCGCCACCTGCTCGGGTTCGATTCACCGCGGAAGGCCCTCCTCACGACGGTGAAGGAGGCGGTGGACAACGCGCTCGACGCCTGCGAGGAGGCGGGCATCCTGCCCGAGATCTGGGTCCACATCGAGGAGACCGAGCCGGGCCGCCACCGCGTCGGCGTGCAGGACAACGGCCCCGGCATCGTGCGGAAGCAGATCCCGCTCATCTTCGGGAAGCTGCTCTACGGCTCGAAGTTCCACCGGCTCCGCATGAGCCGCGGCCAGCAGGGGATCGGCATCTCGGCCGCGGGCATGTATGGCGTGCTCACGACGGGCAAGCCGGTGAAGATCATCTCGAAGACGTCGGCGAAGGATCCGGCCCACTACTACGAACTCCGGATCGACACGAAGACCAACCAGCCGGAGATCCTGAACGGCAAGGGGGAGGGAGTCGACATCCCGCCGGGCAAGAACGGCGACGAGCTCATGCGGAAGCACGGCATCGAGTGGGTCGCCGCGAACGACAAGCAGGAGGCCGTCGCCCACGGCACGCGGGTGACGATCGAGCTGGAGTCGAAGCACCAGCGGGGCCGCGGCAGCGTCGAGGAGTATCTCGAGCAGACCGCGATCGCCAACCCGCACGCGCGGATCCACTACCAGGGGCCCGACGGCAACGAGCGGATTCTCGAGCGGTCGCACGAAGACCTTCCTCCGGAGCCGAAGGAGATCAAGCCGCATCCCTACGGCGTCGAGCTCGGCCGTCTCGTCACGCTGCTGCAGGAGCATCCGAAGCTCACGCTCTCGCAGTTTCTCACCGGCTCCTTCTCCCGTGTCTCGAACACGATCGCGAAGAAGGTCTGCGACACGGCGAAGCTCTCGACCCGCGCGACCGCCGCGAAGATCGGCCGCGGCGAGGCCGACGCCCTCTACAAGGCGCTCCAGGAGACCCGGATCCCGCCGCCGAGCACCGACTGCATCGTGCCGATCGGCGAGCAGCGACTGCTCGCGGGGCTCAAGGAGGTCGTGCCCGGCGAGTTCTTCGTCGCGGCGACCCGGCCGCCGTCGGTCTACCGGGGCAACCCGTTCGTGATCGAGGCGGCGCTCGCCTACGGCGGCTCGCCGGTCGCGCAGAAGGTCACGCTCGAGGCGCTCTCGGAGCTCGCCGGCGAGTCCGACGCCCGCAGCCTCAAGCAGTTTCTCGTGACCACCTTCGCCGGGCTCGGCGGCGAGGCGGCCGAGAAGATCCTCGAGGAGGCGCAGCTCGCGAGCCGCCAGTCCCCCTCGAAGATGAAGAAGGACGCCCTCGCATCGCTCCACACGGCGATGCAGCACGTCAACCTCGACGAGGGGCAGAACATGACGGTGCTGCGGTACGCCAACCGGGTGCCGCTGCAGTTCCAGCACGGCGCCTGCGCCGTGACGCAGACGATCCTCGGCACGAACTGGCGGTCCTACGGGCTGTCGCAGTCCCGCGGCAATCTGCCGAGCGGGCCGGTGACGGTGATGGTGCACATGGCGAGCGTCTGGGTGCCGTTCACGAGCGAGTCGAAGGAGGCGATCGCCTCCTACCCCGAGATCCAGAAGGAGATCCGGCTCGCGCTGCAGGCGGTGGGCCGAAAGCTCGGCATGTACCTCCGGCGGAGGCTCCGGGTCGCGCAGGAGGGACAGCGGCGAAGCATCTTCCTGCGGTATCTCGGGGAGGTGGCGACGGCGGTTGCGAGCATCAACGGCGTCGACCGCCAGAAGCTCTACGACCAGCTGCTCTTGGTCGCCAAGAAGAAGACCGCCGAGGCCGACGTGAAGCTCGACGAACGGGGCCGGCCGATCGAGGAGGAAGACGAGCTCGATCTCGGCGAGAACTGCATCATCGTGCAGCCGACGCAGGCTGCAGCCGCTCCCGCGACGGCCGAGGAAGCCGAGGGGCCGGCGTCCACGAAGCGTGGCAAACGGTCGCGGGGAAAGAAACGGCGGTGAGCCCCGATCCCGCGCTCGTCGACTTCGGCGACGGCCGCAGGCTCGAGCGGCTCGGCGGCATCCTGGTCGATCGGCCACACCCCGCCGCGCGGGGACCGAAAAAAAACCCGTCGCTCTGGCGGGAGGCGACCGCGGTCTTCGACGGCGATGACCGCGGTGGAACATGGCGGTTCACCGCCCCGCTCCCGTCGCCGTGGCTCGTGACGGTCCCGCTCGGCGAGGCCGGCGACGCGGCCACCGCACCGCCAGCGATCCGGCTGCATGTCCGCCCCGCCCCCTCGGGCCAGCTCGGCATCTTCCTCGAGCAGCTTCCCCTCTGGCGGCGGCTCCACGCGGCGTGGGGAAGCGGGGCGGCCGCGAAGGACGCTCCGGGACGCGTGCTCTCGCTCTTCGCCCACACCGGCGGCGCGACGCTCGCACTCGCAGCCGCGGCCGCCGAGGTCTTCCACGTCGATGCCTCGCGGCAGGCGATCCGAACGGCCCGCGACAACGCGAGTGCCTCGGGCCTCGCCGATGCGGCGATCCACTGGGTGGAGGAGGATGCCGTGCGGTACGTGCATCGTCTCGTCCGTCGCGGCGAACGCTTCCGGGGCATCCTGCTCGACCCGCCCTCCTGGGGCCACGGGCCCCGCGGCGAGGCGTTCTCGATCGACCGCGACCTCGAGCCGCTCGTGTCGCAGCTCGCCGGACTCCTCGACGCAGGAGGCTTTCTCGTGCTCACCTCCCACTCCCCCGGCTGGGACGACCGGCGGCTCGGCGACGTGATCGATAAGGCTTTTGGAACCGCCTCGCGAGCGATTGATGCTGGCCGACTCTCATGCGACGATTCCGCTGGTCGGCAGCTCGACCTCGGCCGATTCGCCCTCGTGAATCTCCCGCGACTTTGAGAAACGAGTCCGTGCGGGACGCCACGGCCCCTCGGAATTCAGCTCTGTCCGTGTCCATGAGGGGCTGGCGTCCCACGGCCACTCGGACCCAAAAATCCGGCGGTCTGTGGCGGGCGCCGGCCGTCATTCAGCAAAAACCCGTGCCCGCTCCAGTCCGCGAAGCCGTTCTGTCGACAACAACGGCTTGGGGTCTATAAATCGTTGGATTTCCGCAGCAGGAGTTCTCAGGCGGCTAGACCTAGCCGGAGATCACCGAGAAAAGTTCCGATGCGGGCATTCGGCAAAGCTGCAGCTGTTGCGGTGATTGGTCACGCGTTGCTTGCCACCGCAACCGCGGCAGACGGCGATCTGGGCCGGACGTATTCCTCCGAGATCCATCCGTTGGTGGCCAAGACCTGCGGGGGCTGCCACGGGGCCCGGCCGAAGGACAACGACCTCGACCTCGTCGGCCTGGCGACCGCCGATGCCGTCCTCGCCCGACCCGCGGTGCTCGAACACGTGATCGAGCGACTGCACGTCGGCGACATGCCCCCCCGCGAGGCTTCGCAGCCGAGCGAGGCCGAGCGGCAGCAGCTGCTCGGCTGGTTCACCGCGGCGCTCGAAGCGGAGGCGGCCGCCCGGGCCGGCGACCCCGGCCCGGTGATGCTGCGGCGGCTGACGAACGTCGAATACGACAACGCCATGCGGGATCTCACCGGCGTGGACATGCGGCCCACGCAGGCCCGTGAGTTTCCACCCGACGCCGTCGGCGGCGAGGGTTTTGCGAACGTGGGCGAGGCGATGCCCGTATCGCCCGTGCTCGTGAAGCGGTACCTGCAGGCCGCCCGCGACGTGGCCGCACGGGCGGTGCTGCTGCCGACGGGCTTCCGGTTCTCCGCCTCGACGGATCGGCCGGCCTGGACGGCCGCTGCGGAAGAGGCCCTGCGGGCGTTCCATGCCCGCCACGGCGGACCGAACGGTGAGCCGCCGCTCGAGCGGCACCTGGCGGCGACGCTCCGCCACCGCGAGCGGCTCACCAAGGAAGGTGCCGCTGCCCTCGCCGCGGTCGCCGCCGAGGAGAAGCTGAACCCGGTCTACCTGACCGCGTTGTGGACGGGACTCACGCGGCCCTCCGCCGTGGCCGCAGAAGAAGCCCCGCAACGAGCGAAAGAGGCGGCTGTGGCAGCGATCAAGCAGAAGATCAACGCCGGCTGGACCACCGCGAAGCGTGTGCTCGCGGAGGCCAAGGTGGCGGAAAAGGGCGAGCAATCCTTCGAGCAGAAAGTCACGATCCGCCGCGGTGAACTGCTCGTCCTCACGGTATCCCCGAATGGCAACTACGGGCACGACACGACCAAGGTCGAATGGACGATCAGCGAGATGACCGGGGAAAAGCGGTCGTGGAGCGTCGCCGATCTGATCTCCGACCTCAAAAAGGGCAACCCCTGGCGCGACGCGGCCGGTGACCGCTGGAGTTTCCTGGAGACGACGACGTCGCCGACCTTCCTCACCAACCTGGAGGTCAAGCAGATAGGGCAGGCCCGTGTCCAGGCTTGGAGTCTCGGTTCCGAACCGGCGGTATTCGTCAACTCCGCTGACGCAGCCGCGCCGACCTTGCCCGCTCGGTCGTTCTTCGTGCATCCGGGAAACAAGCGGCTGGTGGCCGTGGCGTGGACGAGCCCGATCGACGCCGAAGTGTCCGTCGTGGGCCGGCTCGCCGACATGGACCCCTCGAGTTCCGATGGCGTGGCATTCGAACTGTCGCACATCGCGGCTCCGGACACGGGGCCGGCGCTCGCCGAACTGGGAAAGGTCCGCGGCACTTCCACGGCTGTTGGCCCTCGTGCGGCCATGCCCGTCGTGCGAAGCATGTGGCGGGAGGCGACGACCGACGTGCGGCCGCTCCTCCAGACGATCAAGACCTTTCAGGACGGCCTGTTCCAGAACAACTATGGCAAGAACAACGTCCAGGCGGTCGGCAACGGCATGCCCGTCTGGGAGGAACTGCTCCGCGTGGTCGCCGACGAACGGGTCGAGGGCTACGTCATCACGCCGATCGTTCGTCTCGTCGCCCGGCAGGTGGCCCCACTCCAACCGGGAACGTTCGTGATCTGGGACCGGCTGCGGCTGGAAGGGGGCGGTGCGGCGTCGCTCGTGCTGGCCGAGCAGCCGGAGTTGCGGGCGGCCATCGAGGCCCGCGGGCTGCGGTTCGGCCACCATCCGCTGGGCCGTCCGGTGCCACCGACGGCCCTGGTCACGGAGGCGCCGGCGGAGGTGGTCGTCGACCTGACGAAACTCCCTGCGGAGCTCCTGAAGACGCTCGCGGTGCCGCGTATCGTCCGCGCCGACGTCCGTCTCGACGAGGGCAGCCCGGAATCGGCCACGGTGCAGGCCCTGCTCCTGGGCGACGCCGGCAAGCCGCCCACCACCGCACACAAGCCCGGTGGCCCTCTCGTCCTGCAGGAACCCGAGCCGCGGGTCGCGCAGATCGTGCACCGCCGGGTCGTGGCCGACCGGTCCCGCCCGACGGCGGAGTTTCGTGAACTGTTTCCGCCCGCGTTGTTCTTCGCGCCGCTCACGCCGCGCGACGCCCAGGGCAGCACGTTTCTCTACCGCCGCTACGACGCGCCGCTGCAGCGGCTCATGCTCGACGAGGCGGGCCGGGCGGAGCTCGAGCGGCTGTGGGCCGAACTGCACCTCATCAGCGAAGACGCCGTCTCGAATCGGCAGATGTACGAGGCGAACAGTCGGTATTATCGCGTCGATAAGGGGCCCGCGTCGGATTTCTTTTTCATCCCTGGCGCGGTCGATCTGGTGGAACAGTCGGAGCGGGAGCTCCGGGCCGCCCAGGCGGCGGCCGAGCCGCGGCAGCTCGAGCAGTTGGTGTCTTTCGCCGCCCGCGCCTGGCGTCGGCCGCTCGCCGACGAGGAACGCGCGGCGCTCCTCGCCGGCTACCGGGCCGACCGCGCCGACGGCATGGAGCACGAGCCGGCGTTCCGCGCGGCCCTCGCCCGCGTGCTCGCCTCGCCGTGGTTTTTGTTTCGTGTCGAGGAGCCGGCCCGCGGGCCGCGATGGCAGCCGGTGACCGGCCTGGAACTGGCCACGCGGCTGAGCTTTCTCGTCTGGGACTCGATCCCCGACGACGAATTGCTGGCGGCGGCTCCGCGGCTCCATGAGCCGGCCGTCCTCGAGGCCCAGCTTCGCCGCATGCTCGAGGACCGCCGGGCCAGAGGCATGGCCGAGGAGTTCGGGGCACGCTGGCTGGGCGTGCGGGACTTCGTCGCCAACCACGGCCGCAGCCTCAAGGACTTCCCCGAGTTCACGCCGGCCGTGCGGGACGCCCTGGCCGAGGAGCCCGTCCGCTGGTTCGAGGACATGCTCGTGAGCGACCGGCCGGTGGTCGACCTCATCGCCGCCGACGCCGTCGTGGTCAACGACGTGCTCGCGAAGCACTATGGCATCCCCGGCGTGTCCGGCCCCGAATGGCGACGTGTCGAGAAGGTCGCAGCCGCCGGACGCGGCGGGCTGCTCGGCCTCGGCGCGGTGCTGTCCAAGCACTGCGCGGCCTCCCGCACGAGCCCCATCAAGCGCGGGGCGTGGGTGGCCCACATGCTCGGAGAGCGGCTGCCCAACCCGCCGCCCGACGTGCCGCCCTTGCCCGAAACGCCACCCGCCGGGCTGACCTCGCGGGAGATCACCGAGTTCCATACCAAGGATTCGCGGTGTTCCGGCTGCCACAGCCGCATCGACCCCTACGGCATGTCGCTGGAACGGTTCGACGCTCTCGGCCGGCTGCGGCCTGCCGCCGCGCTGAAGCCGGGCGAGTCGCGGGCAGCCCTCCGCGACGGCACCGTGCTCGATGACGTGGCCGGCCTGCGGGACTATATCGCCGGGCCGCGGCGGGACGACTTCCTCCGGTCGCTGGCCCGTAAACTCACCGGCTACGCGCTCGGCCGGGCCACGCTCCCCTCCGACCGTGCCCTTGTCGATTCGCTGACCAAGACCATGGCCGCCGGCGGCCGCTGGTCAGACATCCTGCTCGTGCTGGTGAAGAGTGAGCAATTCCGCTGCATCCGGCCGGCCGCCTCCGTGACCTCGACAACCCGTTGAAGACTCCCCTTCCGCCGCGAAAGGACATTCCCATGACGACAGCCTCCGTTGCCTGCTCGCGTCGCTCCATGCTCCGCGGACTCGGGGTGTCGATGGCACTGCCCTGGCTCGAATCGCTCCCCCGGGCGGCGGCGGCCGTCACCGGTGGGGCCGATCAGCCGCCGATCCGCACGCTCGTCACGTTCACCGGCATGGGCTTCCACTCGAAGAATTGGTGGGCGAAGGGCGAGGGCAGCGGCATGGAACTCGGGCCCTGCCTCAAGCCGCTCGAGCCCTGGCGGGAGCGGATGGTGTTCATTCGCGGCCTGTGGAACGAGAAGGCCAATAACGGCGTCATCCACTGCATGCAGACGGGCAACCTGCTCAGCGGCGCGCTGCTGGAGAAGAAGCATGTCCACACCGGCGTGAGCTTCGACCAGGTGATGGCGGAGCGGATCGGCGACCGCACGAAGATCCCGTCGCTCGTCCTCGGCTGCGAGGATCCGACCCCCGGCCTGCAGGACGGCCATCCGCTGCTCTACGGGTCGCACATCTCCTGGAGTTCCCCCGTCTCGCCCACCTGGACGGAAACCCGTCCGGCCCTCGCCTTCGACCAGCTGTTCCGCACCGACCACGGCCGCGAGGACCGCCGAGTGGTCGATGCCGTGCTCGACGACGCCCGTTCCCTCAGGCGACGGCTTTCGGTGTCGGACCGGCAGCGGTTCGAGGAGTATCTCGGCAGCGTGCACGAGATCGAGGGCCGCATCAAGCGGGCCGACAAGGAGCGGCCCGCCGACGGCTGGAAGCCGACCCTCGCCGCCCCCGATCGGGAGCGGCCGGCAGACGGCATCCCGGCCGAGCTGCCGGAATACTGGCGGCTCATGACCGACATCCTCCTGCTCGCCTTCCGCACCGATACGACGCGGATCGCGACGCTGAAATACTGCAACGACGCCTCGATCATCGTGCACTCCCACCTGGGCATCGGCGACCACCATCACAATCTCGCGCATGGCGAGCCCGAGTCCTTGATCACGCTCAACCAGTTCTTCATGTCGCAGGTCGCCTACCTCTGCGAGCGGATGGCCGAGGTGAAGGAGGGCGACCGCACGCTGCTCGACAACACGGCGATCATGCACTGCTCGAGCATGCTGCACGGCAACCACGACGCGAAGCAGCTGCCGGTGCTGCTGCTCGGCGGGGCCGGCGGCAGGCTCAAGGGAGGCCGCGTGCTCGACTATCTCCAGGCGCCGAATCGGCGGATGTGCAGCCTGTTCCTCCACCTCATGGACTGGGGCGGCCTGGAACTCGACAGGTTCGGCGACTCGTCGGAGCGGCTCACGGGGCTCGTCTGACCGCGGGCCGAGGGACAGGGCGGCCGTACGGCAGTGAGCAGCCTCCATCCCGACGCGGCTGCCGTGGAAGAGGTCTCCGACAGCGGGTATCCTGACGGTGTCATTCGTCACTTCCATCGGAGCCTCACCATGCCAGCCACCCGACGCGGATTTCTCGCCTCCTGCGGCACGACGGCCGCCGC